>DASQMW010000024.1:0-96568 GCA_035645295.1 Archangium sp. | reverse complement strand
CCCGGCCCGGCCCGCCGCGGAGGCCTCGGAGACCTGGCGCGTGCTGCCCCTGTCGGCGCGCAGTGGCGCGGCGCTCGCCATGGCCGCCCAGCGCCTGGGAGACGCCCTGGCCGGACGCGCGGAGCTGGCGTTGGCCGACGTGGCCCATACCCTCCAGCGGGGACGAACGGCGTTCGAGCAGCGCGTGACGCTGGTGTGCCGGGACCTCCCGGGCGCGGTGCGAGGCCTGGAGCGGCTGGCGCGCGAGCTCACACGGGGCGAGCGCTCACCGGGCACCGCCCGCGGCCGGGAGGTGGCCTTCCTGTTCCCCGGCCAGGGCGCGCAGTACGCGGGCATGGGGCGCGCGCTCTACGCCGCCCACGCGGTGTTCCGGGCCGAGGTGGACCGGTGCGCCGGGCTGCTCCAACCGCACCTGGGCCTGGACGTGCGCGAGCTGCTCCTTCAGGGCGAGGAGAACCCCTCCGGCGAACGGATCCACCAGACGGAGCTCGCGCAGCCCTGCCTCTTCGTCCTCGAGTACGCGCTGGCCCGGCTCTGGATGTCGCTGGGATTGACCCCGAAGGCGATGCTCGGCCATAGCCTCGGCGAGTACGTGGCCGCCTGCCTCGCGGGCGTGTTCTCGTTGGAGGACGCACTGGGGCTGATCTGTACACGGGGACGGCTGATGCAGGCCGCGCCCGGCGGCGCGATGCTCGCGATCGGACTGGGGGCCGGTGCACTGGAACCCCTGCTCGACGAGCACCTGAGCATCGCGGTGTACAACGCGCCCGCCCTGTCCGTGGTGTCCGGTCCGGAGGAGGCGATCTCCCGGCTGGAGCGGCGGTTCGAGGCGAGCGGGACGATGTGCAAGCGGCTGCGAACCTCGCATGGCTACCACTCCGCCCTGATGGAGCCGGTGCTGGCACCGTTCGCCGAGCAGGTGCGGAAGGTGCGGCTCTCGGCCCCCACCCTCCCCTTCGTCTCGAACGTCACGGGGACGTGGATCACCGCCGCCCAGGCGGTGGAGCCGGACTACTGGGTCCAGCACCTGCGCCAGCCGGTGCGGTTCGCGGACGGCGTCGCGTGCCTGCTGGAGGGCGCGGAGCGGCTACTGCTGGAGGTGGGCCCGGGGCAGGCCCTGGGCGGACTGGTGCGCCAGTGCCCGGGATTCAGCGAGTCCCACGCCGTGCTCTCGTCGCTCCCCCGCCGGGGCATGCCGGTGGAGGACGCGGAGTTCTTCCTCTCCCAGGTTGGAGAAGCCTGGAGCGGCGGAGCGGCGATCGACTGGCGCGGACTGACTCCGGACGAGCGGAGCCGGCGCGTCCCCCTGCCGGCGTACCCTTTCGAGCGCCAGCGTTACTGGCTCGATCAAGCGGCGGCACGGCCCGCCCCCACTCCGGCGCCCGCTCGCGCCTTGACGGAGGAGGGAGACCCCATCCAGGCGGCGTTGGTGGACCTCTGGAGCGAGCTGCTGGGCATCAGCGGCGTGGGCCTCCACGATGACTTCTTCGACCTCGGAGGCCATTCGCTGCTCGCCGTCCAGCTCGGCGCCCGGATCCGCGAGGCGTTCCGGATCGACTTTCCCCAGCAGCGACTCCTCGAGCACCGGACGATCGCGCGGCTGACGTCGTTCATCCAGGAGACCACCCGGGGAAGCGCTCCGAGCGCGGGCTCACCGTTGCTGATCGAGCTGAACCGGGGCGACCCGCGGCGGCGCCCGCTCTTCCTGCTCCACCCGGTGGGGGGCACCGTCTTCACGTACCAGGCGCTGGCGCGGCAGCTCGATCCGGGCCTGCCCATCTACGGCGTACGGGCGCGGGGGCTCGAACCCGGCGAGCAGCCCGCCGGGAGCATCGAGGCCATGGCCACCGTGTACCTGGAAGCCTTGCGCACCCGTCAGCCCACCGGGCCCTACTGTCTCGCGGGACACTCGTTCGGGGGCATCGTGGCGTACGAGATGGCCCAGCAACTGCTGGCGCGGCGTGAGCAGGTGGAGACACTCGTGCTGATGGACTCTCCGGGGCCCGGGCAGATGCCGGTCAGCCTGGGCTCCCCCGAGGAGATCCAGGAGTACTTCCACCGGATGGCGCCCGAGCTGTTCCGGGAGCTCTTCCTGCGCTCGGCCGGGAAGGATGGCTCGCTGGAGGCCCTGCTGCCCCGGAGCGAGGTGTTCCTGCGGGTGTTCCAGGAGAACGCCTCGGCCATGTTCGCGTATGCGCCACGCGCCCATCCGGGCCGGCTGGTCTTCTTCCATGCACGCGAGCGGGATGCCATCAACCCGCGCCATCCCGAGCTGGCGTGGATCCCCCTGTCCACCGAGGGCGTCGAGGTCCACGTCGTGCCCGGCAATCATGTGACCATGCTGGCGGAGCCCCACGTCCAGGAGCTCGCGAGGAGGCTGCGAGGGCTGCTGGAGTAACGCACGTCCACAGGAGGCAGGTGTCCCCGAGAACCCGCTTCGTCAGCCACCGGCCCGCAGGGCGCCCTCCCGCGCCTCCGTCTCGGGCCGGAAGGGAAGCTCGAGCGTGAAGGTCGCCCCCTTCCCGGGACCGTCGCTGTGGGCCACGAGCGAGCCATTCATCGAGCGGGCGGCGATGGCGCACGAATGGAGGCCGAAGCCGTGCCCTTCCTTCCGCGTGGTGAAGCCGTGCTGGAAGATCTTCGTGAGCAGCTCCGGCGCGATGCCCATGCCGTTGTCGCACACCTGCACGCGGAAACGATCGTCCGAGGGACGCTCCAGCCTCACGGTGAGACGCCGCTCGCCGGGCGGGTTGTCATTCACCGCGTACTTGGCGTTGCTGATGAGGTTGAGGAGGATCTGCAGCAGCTTGTGCTTGTCCACCATCACGCGCGGCAACGGCACGAGCTGGCGCTCCAGCGAGACCCCATGCCTCCCGAGCGCCGCCCCGTTGATGCGGATGGCGTCCTCGATCAACTCCTCCAGGGAGGCCGCCTCCACGATGCTCGAGGAGGTGGCGTAGCTCTGCTGCAGCTCGACGATCATCCGGATGTGCTCGACGTGGCGGTGGAGGGCCGCCGTCATCGTCAGCATCTCGTCGCGCTGGGCGGACAGGTGCGCCCCGAGCTTGCCGAGGAACTCGGGCAGACGCCGCCCCCGCTCGTCCACCGTCATGAAGGTGGCGAGGTCGGCGCGGCGCTCCTCCAGCATTCCGGCGATCTTGAGGAGCGACGGGAGGCGGAGCGCTTGCAGGCGCTCGCCCAGGATGGTGGCCGAGGTGTTGATGCTGTTGAGGACGTTGCCCACGTTGTGGAGCACGTTCGTGGCGAGCTCGGCCATGCCCGCCTGGCGCGCGAGCTCCACGGCGCGGCGCTGGGTCTCCTTCAGCTCCTGCGTGCGCTCCTTGACGCGGACCTCGAGGCCATCGTGGGCCTCGCGCAGGGCCGCGTTGGCGCGCGCGAGCTCCTCGGTCCGCTCGATGACCCGGAGCTCGAGCTCATCACGGGCCCAGCGCAGCGCGGCCTCGCTCCGCTCGAGCTCCTCCTTCGAGGCGACGAAGGGCAGGAGGATGCGTTGGATGACGAAGGCGAAGATGACGAGCGTCAGCAGGAAGGCGCCCACCGGGATGGCGCGCTGGACGAGGCCGAGTTCCCTCAGCTCCGCCTGGGAGTGCTGCTCGAGGAGCTGGGAGACCTCGCCGAGCGCCTCGGACACCCGGCGCGATTCGGCGCGGAACTGCTCCAGGTCGGGGTTGCTCTTGAGCGAGTGGTTCTCGGAGCGGAGGACGCGCACGTGGGCCGCGTAGGCCTTCTCCCACAGCCCCGGCACGGCCATGAGCACCCCACGGACCTCCGGCTCCTGGATGCGCTCTTGGAGCAGGTCCCCGCTCACGGCCACGACGCGTCCGGCCAGGGACTGGGCGGTGCCCCGCTGCTTGAGCAACATCTCCCAGTCGGACGAGGCCAGCCCGACGAGGGCCAGGTAGGTCGCGCTCTCGAAATGCTCGACGGTGGCGCGCAACTCCACCGCGGCCGCGACGTGCCGCCGGCTCCGGTCCACGCGCGTGTCGATCTCCGACACGGCCACCAGCGAGGCCGCTTGCAGCGTGATGCTCAGCGCGAGCAGCCCCAGGAAGGGCCACAGCAACCGGCGCGTCCTGCGGGTCATCAGCGGGGTCTCGTGGCTCATCGGATGACGGTGAAGCCAGCCTTCTCCGCGGCCTTCTTCATGGCGCGGATGTCGTCGTAGTTGCTGTCGTCCACGAGGGTGAACCGCTCCAGCAGGGCCTCGTCGAGGATCTTCCGCCCCTCCGGGTCCTCGTGCATCGTCACGAGCGCGTGCTGGAGCTTGTCGCGCAGGTCCGTGGGCATCCGGGCCGAGGCGACCAGCGGGGCGATGCCGGACGGGCCGACGCTCTCGATGACCCGGACCTCGTGGGCATGGCCGAGGCCCTTCTCCCGGTCGTAGTCGATCACGAGGCTGTCGACGAAGCTCGCATCCGCCTCGCCGGCCGCCACCATGCGGATGGACTCCTCGTGGGAGCCGGACCGGAGGACCTTGCCGAAGAATCCCTTCGTCAGTCCGAGCTGAAGCATGCGGTAACGCGGCAGGTTGTAGCCCGAGTTGGAGATCTCATCGTTGTAGACGTAGGTCCGGCCCTTCAGGTCATGGAGAGACTGGTAGGGGCTGTCCTGGCGGACGATGAGATCCGAGAAGTACTGGGGCTGCCCCTGGTAGCGGGCGGCCTTCATGATGGGCGCGGCGATGAGGTGGGCGGCGGGCTGGGGAGAGTCGTGGAGCAGGACGTACGGCAGGCCGCTGATGAAGCCGCAGTGTACGGTCCCCTCCTCGAGCATGTTGTTGATGGTGCTGTACGCCAGGCCGCTGACGAACTCGGTCTGGATGCCCGTCTTCCTCGTCAGGTACTCGGCGAGCCGCGCGTAGATGCCGACCCCCCACTCGGAGACGAAGGCGGCGGACATGGCGAGCCGGATGGACTTGCCGGCGGCCTTCCCGGGCGCCCTCACGGCGGACGGCTTCGCGGCCACCGGAGCCGCCAAGGCCTTCGACTTGCCACTGAACCACCACAGGAGGGACCCCCCCACGAGCGCGAAGGCTCCGGCGAGGACGATGAGCAGGACGGTGCTGCGTGCGAGGGGTTTCATGCGCTCTCTTCTGGGCCCGGTGTCTCTTCAGGCACGGGGGCGCTGGGCGGTGACGTCGCGCAGCAGCACGAACGCCTCCGTGGTGTCGATGGCGGCGATCCGCGCCTCGAAATGGCGCACCTCGCCGCCCACCGGGAGTTCGAACGCGAAGACGCGCGCGGGGCTTCCGCCAGAAGTCTGGCCCAGGTGGGCGAGCAGCTCCCGGGCGATGTTCTCCGGCAGGACCTCGGCCAGCCGTCCACCACACGGGAAGGCCAGTCCTGGGGCCGGGGTGGCCTCCCGGGACGGCTGGAACTCCAGGCAGGTGCCGTCGGCGGAGACGCGCAGCAGCGCATCCGGGAGCACCTGGAGCAGCCCACGGAGGTGGGCCTCGCTTCTGCGCAGCGCCTCCCCGGCCTGGTGGCTCGCGGTGCGGTGGGTCCACTTCTCGGCCAGCGCACAGGCCATCTGGCGGATCTCCACGGCATCGAACGGCTTCTTGAGGATGAGGAGGCGATCCGTCTGGCCGAACCGGGCGCTGACGCTCTCCCACGAGAAGTCCGAGAAGGCCGAGCAGATGACGGCCTGGAGGCGCGGATCCTCCTGCCAGATGCGCGAGAGCGTCTCGACTCCGTCCCACCCCGGCGGCATCCGCATGTCGATGAACGCGAGCGCGTAGGGGGTGCCCGCCGCCAGCGCCGCGCGGACCTTCGCGAGCGCCTCGGCGCCCTGGTAGGCACTCGTCAGCTCGAACGTGGGCGGCCTGGGCGTGGCCGGCGCTTCACCCAACAGCATCGCCTCCAGGGAGTCCAGCTCGGTGGTGTCCACCTGGGGCTGGAGGATCCGGCGGAAGTCCTCGTGGATGTCCTCGTTGTCGTCGACCACGAGGATGCGTCTGTTGGGAGTGAGGTCCAGCGTCATGGGCGAGCCCGCAGCCCATGAGCGTGGCTGTCCCGCCGCGAAATTCTGGCGCGAATGGAAATTCCTGACGAAGTGTACTGCCCCATTTTCCTGAAGCGCAACGCAGCCTCCGGTATGTCGGCACGAGGTGAGGAGCCGCCAGGTTTCCTCCCGAAGACTCCTGCGGGAGAGGGGTTGCTCTCCCGGCCGCTCGCCAGAGGAGACCTGCCGGCCTTGAACTCAGGACCCTCGCTCCGGGCCATCGACCACTGGGGGCCAGGTCTGATGGCCCACCACGGACCTCCAGTGAGGCATGGACGATCGCTATCTGGACCAGACGAGCGCCAGCTCGAGCTCGAGGGCCTCGAATGGCTCGGCGCGCCCCCGCGCCTCTCCGGAAAAGGAATGGACGAGGACCCACTGGTTTTCCTGAAGCCGGAAGATCTCCAGCGTGCGGGTCAGCGGGTCCACGTGCCACAGGTGCCCTACTCCCTCCCGGGCGTAGATGCGCATCTTCTGGCCCTTGTCCCTGCTGCGCGTGCGATCGGAGAGGATCTCGCACGCCCAATCCGGGGCGAGGTCGTAATGGGCCGGAGCCTCGTCGCTTCCGAGAGCGTCTGGCAGGCGAGTGCGCCTCCACCCGGCGAGGTCCGGCACGACCTTGTCCGGACGCGGGCCGAGGTGCAACTCCGGCTCGTCGATGATGACCCACCCACCTGGGCCTCCTCTGCCAAACTTGAAGGGCGCCATGAGGATGCCGCCGAGGTTCGACGCCACGTTGGCATGGGGGCGAGCCGGGCGCGGACTGAGGTGCAGCTCTCCGTCCAGAATCTCGGACACCATTTCCTCCGGGGCCGCCTGGAAGGCCGCCTCAACGGACGGGGCGTTTCGCTCGGTGGACTCGGACTCGGGAGGGCGACGGGTGACCATGAGGGAAGACTTCCGCATGACCCTCGCGCGGTGCAATGCCGAGGCCGCTGAAACGTGAGCGGGGGGCGCCCCCGGTGCCGGTTGATGGGGCAGTGCTCCCCTGACTAGCCTCCCCGCATGCCGCACCGACCCCACGCGGGTCGCCGTCGCGGGTGACAGCGCGGGCGGCAACCTCGCCGCGAGTGTGGCCCCGGCCCTGCGCGGCACGTCCCCGGGGCTCGTCCATCAGGTGCTGGCCGGGCTCATCGACGCCGCGCACGACGCGAGGCGGCTCATCGGCGAGCGGCTGCGCGAGGCGTTCGGCTCATAGCGCGACCCGCCCCGGGAGCCGCTCCGTCCAGAAGGCGGCGTGCTCCCGGGCGAAGGCCTCGAAGGAGCGCGGTTCGCGGCCGGTCACGCGCGCGACGGTCCCGGTCACCCGGGCTTCGGCCCCCTGCCGGATGGACTCCTCCATCCCAGCGAGGAGCCGGGCATACCGTTCCGGAATCCCCGAGCGCATCATGTGCTCGCTGACCGCGTCCCCATCCACCTGCACGTGCCGCACCGGGCGGCCGGACACCTGGGAGATCACGGCCGCGATCTCGTCGTGGCTCAGCGCCTGGGGGCCGGTGATGACATGCGCGGTGTCATGGGAGCGCTCATCGGCGAGCGCCCGGACGCCGACCTCCGCGATGTCCTGGGCATCGACGAACCCGACACGGCCCTCGCCCGTCGCCGTCACGAGCAGCCCGTCGCGCGCGAGACTCGCGCCATGGTGATGCCGCTCGTTCGCGAAGTTCTGCATGAACCACGACGGCTGGAGCACGGCCCACTCCGGCACGCGCTCGCGGAGGGCCCGGTGCACCGTCCCCAATCCCGGAGCCCCCTCGGGCACGGCGGAGGAGCTCAACAGGACGACCCGCCGGACGCCGCGCTCCACGGCCCGCTCGATGAACGGCAGCATGAGGACGGAGGGATCCTCCACCGCCGCCGGGGCGATCAGGTACATCCGGTCCACACCAGACAAGGCGGCTTCATGGCTGGACGGATCGGCCCAATCGAAGTGCACGTGCTCGGCGAGGCCGTCCGCGGGGCGCTCTCCTCGCGTGGCGGCCCGGACGGTCAAACCGAGCTCCGCCAGGCGGGAGGCAATGTGTCTGCCCGTGTTTCCCGCCGCCCCAATGACGAGGACGCGGGGGGAATGTCCCGTTCGCGAGGGGCTCATGACGCGTTCACCGCCTTCCGCAGGTTCTGCTCTCCACCGAAGGCCTTGAGCCCCGGGATGGGGTTCCAGTACTCCCGGTAGAGGGAGATCCTCCCGTCCCGCGTCCGCACCAGCATGACGTAGTCCTGCTCATACCCGTTGCCCGTGGCGGCGATGGTCGCCGAGCCGTGCGCCTCCGCGAGCGCGACGTCCGGCTCCGAGGTGCGGTAGCGCCGGACCTGGGTGAAGACGAGCCCCTGGAAGTGCTTCGGCGTGTCCGCGAAGTACCGGCGGATCGCCTCCCGGCCTTCCAGGCGCTCGGGCAGACCGAGCCCGGCGGCATAGGGGAACTCGACGACCGCGTCTTCGGCGAAGAGCCCGAGCCAGCGCTCGATGTCGGTACCGATGAGCTCCAGGTGGGCGTCCAACAGACTGGCGGCATCGCGAGGGGGTGTGGTGAGTGGCATGCGTTGCTCCTGATTCGTGATGGACGAACAGTGCTCCAGGCGGTATGGACTCTCAATGCCAGTGAGTCCAAATCTATTGCCCGAGCGTCCAGGAGCGATGGACGGCCACGTCGACGTCGTCTCGGACGTGCTCGAGACGATGCGATTCACCACCCAGCTCTTCGGCCGCTTCGAGTTGGGAGCGCCCTGGGCGCTGCGCGTCCCGAAGAAGGAGACCTCGTCCTTCTACGTGCTGGCGCGAGGCAGCCTGCGGCTCCGGGTCGAGGGCGTGGAGCCGCCCCTCCTCCTCTCGGCGGGAGACGTGGTGCTGGTCCCCCAGGGCGCGGCCCACGTGCTCGACGATGGCTCCCGGCGCACCCTCTCCCCCCGGGACCTCCTGTCCCCGGAGCAGCTGCGCGGTCCCCTGCTGTCACCGGTCCGGCTGGGCGGTGAGGGGCCTGTCAGCACGCTCGTCGTTGGCTGCTTCCGGTTCAGCCCGGGGGCGCACAGTCCCCTGATCCAGGCCTTCCCCCCCGCCATCCACCTCCCCGCCCACGAGCCGGGGGCCGCGCCCTGGCTCGCCGCGACGGTGCAGCTCATGACGGCCGAGAGCGCCTCCCCGGGGCCGGGCAGTGCCATCGTCCTCGGGCGGCTCGCGGATGTCCTGCTCGTCCATGCGCTCCGCACGCGCGTGACCACCACCGGCCCCGAGGGAGCGGGGTTGCGGGCCCTGGCGGATCCCCACATCGGGGCCGCGCTCGGGCTGATGCATGGGCGGTTGGCGGAGCCCTGGACGGTGGAGAGCCTGGCAGCGGCGGTGGGGCAGTCCCGCTCGGGGTTCGCCGCGCGCTTCCACGCGCTCGTGGGCGAGCCTCCGCTGCAGTACCTCGCCGGGTGGAGGATGACGAAGGCCGCGCAGTGGCTGCGCGAGACGGACGACAGCCTCCCGGAGATCGCCGAGCGGGTGGGCTACGTCAGTGCCGTGGCCTTCAACAAGGCCTTCAAGCGCTGGCATGGCCTCGGGCCGGGGGCCTACAGGCGGGCGCGAGACGGGGGGAGCAATAGCCCTGAAGCGGCCGGGCTCCCCTCGGCGAGCCCATGACTCACCCGTGATTCAAAAGGGCGCGAGCCTCAGCTCATTGGGCTCCTTCAAGGCCTTGCCCTTGCGGCTGTAGTTCTGCACCACGAGCGCGTTCCTGCCCGTGTCGTAGGTGACCTGGGTGAAGTTGTCGTCCTGCTCGAAGCCGCGGGTGCGGTAGTGCATGGTGACGGAGCCGTCGATGTCGAAGCCATCCGCCTCGGCCTTCGAGTCGTGCACGAAGCCGAGCGGATCCCCATCGGCGAACGGGAAGGGCCAGTAGAAGGCCGAGGAGACGATGGAGAAGGCCTTGAGCGGCAGCGTCGCTCCAATGCTCGTCTCGAAGAAGATCTCCGACACGTTGGAGCAGTGCACGTCGCCGGAGAGGAAGACGACGTTCTGGACGCCGTTGTCGACGATGGTGCGCAGCACACGCCGCCGCGTCTCGGGGAAGGCGGGCCATGAGTCGTTGCCCGCGGCGCCATGGCTCGAGTTGACATCATTGGGCGCGAAGACGCCGGGGGAGACGACGAACTTGGGCACATTGCCGCGCTGCTGCTGCTGCTCCACGAGCCAGTCGCAGAACTGATCCAGCTGGCCCTTGAAGCCGGGGGCGCTCGCCTTGGCGGGGTAGCCCAGCAGGTGGTTGCCGCGCAGGGAGGTGTCGTCGTCGTTGCGGATGCGCTGCGTGCGCACGTCGAGGACGAAGAAGGGGGCCTGGGCGCACTCGAAGCTGTAGTGGATGCGCTTGTCGAAGTTGCGCGGCCCGTGCACCCACTGGTAGCTCATGTACGCGCGGATGGCGTTGTGGAAGAGGTCGCGCTTGAGCGCGTCCTTGAGACGAGCCTGCGCCCAGTTGTCCTCGATCTCGTGATCATCGAGGATCATGTACGTCGGCAGCGAGCGCATGAGCTGGCGGATGTAGGGCGTGGAGAACGCCGTGGTGTAGCGCTCCTGGAACTCCCGCCAGGTGTCCGCGCGGCCCACGGGGAGCTTGTTGAACTTGTCGGCGTAGATCTGATCTCCCATCATCAGCACGAAGCGGGGCGGGAGCGCGTCCCTGTCACGAGCCTGCTCCACGTGCCGGTGCATGGCCTGGAAGATCTCATCCGAGCGCTTGGACTCCCCCATCACGCCCGGGTAGCGGCAGGAGCCCATGAGGAAGGAGAAGCCGCTCTCCGCCGGGCTGGGGAAGGTAGTGAAGCGGGCCTCGGCATCGTCCGCGTTCAACCGCCGGAAGTCCTCCTTCCACACGCTCTTCGGGGGAAGCCGCTCGAAGACCTCCTGGTCATCGACGATCAGTTCGGAGTCGATGCTGTCCACCGATATCGAGCCCAGGCGGGCCGTGTAACGCGTATTGGGTTTGAGCCCGTCGAAGTCCACCGTGCCGGTGCGGTCATACTCACGATGGAGACGGAAGTACTCCACCCTCGGCTCCGGTTGGCCTGGCTCGTAGAGCGCGGCGACCCCCACGGTGCGAAGGTCCGGAACATCCGCGGCACGAATCCAGAGACGGACGCTGGTGTCCGTGGTGTGCCCGACGATGGGGCCAACGGACGGCGGGCGAAGCATCTGAGGCATGGTCTCCCCCTGGGTTGGACGGTGGGGCCACTGTAGACCAAGAAGGGGGTGCCACCGTCTTCCTTCGGAAAGAGAACAAACGCCAATTTCAGGAGAATTCCTGGAAACCGGGCAGAGTATGGCCTCCCCTTTCAAGGAGATCATCATGACCCGAGAGCTCGTGTACCGCGGTTTGTCCCTGCTGGGTGTCGTGGGTGCGTTGAGTGGATGTGCCCTCGAAGCGCCGGAGTCCTCCGAGGAGATGTCGAGGACCGAGAGCGCCGTCATCGTGTCCAGCATCACGCAGGGCGACTACGTCATCCGGTCCGCGATGACGCAGAAGTGCATCGACATCTCCGCGTCGAGCACGGCGGATGGAGCGAAGGTGCAGGAGTGGGATTGCAATGGCACCAACGCGCAGAAGTTCCACATCTCCCCGACTTCGGATGGATATTGGAAGATCATCAACGTCAACAGCAACAAGGGGCTCGACATCAAGGATGTGAGCACCGCGGCGAACGCGCTGGTCCATCAATGGACGTACATCGGCGGGAACAATCAGCAGTTCAGGTTCGTGGCCCGGGGCAACAACCAGTTCAGCATCCACCCGCGCCACACGGACATGGCGGTGGACCTGTACTGGGGCTCGGCGGACAACGGGACGATCCTCGTCCAGTACCCGTACACCGGCGGCGCCAACCAGCACTGGACCTTCGACAACGTGGGTGGGGGCGGCACCACCCCCAGCGGGTTCGGGGCGATCCTGAGCCGCTCCATGTTCGAGACCATGTTCCCCAGCCGCAACCCGTTCTACACGTATGACGCGCTGGTGGCCGCGGCGTCGACGTTCCAGGGGCTCGCCACCACGGGCGACGCCGATACCCGCAAGCGCGAGGTGGCGGCCTTCCTCGCCAACGTCTCGCACGAGACCGGCGGCCTGGTGTACGTCGAGGAGATCAACAAGGCGGTGTATTGCGACACCTCGTGGGGCCCGCCGGGCTGCGGCTGCGCCGCGGGCAAGTGGTATTACGGACGCGGCCCCATGCAGCTGTCGTGGAACGGCAACTACTGCGCCGCCGGGAACGCGCTCGGGCTGCCGCTGCAGAGCAACCCGGACCTGCTCGCGCAGGACGCGAACGCCTCCTGGCGCTCGGGCTTCTGGTTCTGGATGACGCAGACGGGCGCGGGCTCCATGACGGCGCACAACGCCATGGTCAACGGCGCCGGCTTCGGCGAGACGATCCGCACCATCAACGGAGCGATGGAGTGCAACGGCCGCAACCCCGCCCAGGTGCAGAGCCGCATCGACACCTACCTGCGCTTCACCAACCTGCTCGGCGTGAGCCCCGGCAGCAACCTCGGCTGCTGAGCGGCCTCGAGGGGAGAGGACCGGGGTGAGGGGGGCGCGCTTCCCCACCCCGTGCTCTCGCCCCTGTCACGACACCGTGAAGACGTTCGCGGAGGCGAACATGTCGCCGAGCACTTCCTGCTGCACCTCGGCGAACTGTTCCGCGGCCGCCTTCAGCTCGTTCTTCATCCGGGAGAACTTGAAGGCCGCATTCAACGTGGTCCCGTAGGACTCGATCATCGCGGTCATGAACCAGGCGTAGCTGTCCGCGTTGTTCAGCGCATCCGCATGCCTGATGTGGGACATCACCTTGCCCGCGATCTGCTGGCGCAGCTTCGCCTTGTCCCCCTTGCCCGCCTTGAAGGTCGAGAGCACGTTCTGCCGGAACACATTGAGGTAGGCGAGCGTCTTTCCATCCTGGGGGACGTTCACCGGCGCGTCCACCGTCCTGGCGTAGCGGTGGGTGGCCTCGTGCACCAGGAGGTTGGCGTGGATGGGCGCGCCGAACATGATGCTCGCGTCCGTGAGCTTCTGGAACCGCAGGTGGATGGGCCCCATCTCCCCCATCAGGGACTGTTCCACATAGCCCGCGTAGGCGGAGCCGACGTTGGGATCGGTCTGGATGATTTCCAGCTTCCCCTTCTCCCCGGAGAGACCGGTGCGGGTCTGCCGGAAGACCGAGATGATCGTACCCAGCGCGGCTTCGGGGTCCGAGGCCTCGTTCAACCCGAAGTAGAGGTAGAGCAGCGCGCGCACCTCCTTGGTGACCGAGGAGCTCAGGTTCCACAGGAGCTCGATCTCCACCGCTTCCAGCGCGGAGACCGAGAAGTCGAGCATCGCGCCGACGACCTTCGTGGTGTGCTTGGGCAGGGGGACCCGCGGGTGGTCCTTGAGGAAGCCCCAGCTGCCGTTCGATGTCGCCGAGGGGATTTGATGACGCATGTCACGCTCAGTTCGCAGAACGGCTCGAGGATTCCGAGGATAGCAGAACTCGGACTCCCCCTGGACATCGCCTCACCTGGCCCCGGGGAGCCGCTCGAGCATCAGCGACGGCTCGCCCTTGTATGTGCCGCGTGAGAACTCGCGGAACCCGCACTTGTGCGCGACCTTGAGGGAGGCCTCATTCTCCGGGGCGATGATGCACACCACGCGCTCCGGACCGAATGTGCCCTCCGCCCAGCTCAGCGCCGCGCGCACGGCCTCCGTGGCGAACCCCTTTCCGTGGGCCCACGGAGACAGCACCCATCCCGCCTCCTTGGACTCCCCGAGTGGGGGCTCGATGTCCCGCCGGAAGTCCGCGAGGCCCACCTCGCCGACGAACCGGCCCGTGCTCTTCTCGCGCACCACCCAGAACCCGAACCCCATCAGGTTCCAGTGGCCCACGTAGCGCAGCAGGCGAGCCCACATCTCCTCGCGGGTGGACGGCTTGCCGCTGATGTACCGGACGACCTTCGGATCTCCCCACATCGCGAGGGCCTCCTCGAAGTCCTCGAGTCGCGGGCAGCGCAACGTGAGGCGTTCGGTGTCGATGGCGGGACTGACGATGGGGGTCATGGACTCCACTCCTGTGCGTTTCACGGCAACGTGACACCACGTAGGCGAACTCAGGCCCGGCGCGAGGACGTGGGTTTCGCCGCCTGCGCCGCATACGCGTCCGTCAGCTCTTTGTATTCGTGGAGCTCCGGCAGCTTCTCGAAGCTGTGAACCGCTGGCGTGGCCGCCCAGGGGAGCTTCTCGCTCGTCCACGTCTCGACGAACGGTGTGAACCAACTGGGATCGTCGAGCATCGTCGCGCGAAGGTTGACGAACCAGTCCATGCCCTCGGCCCGGGTGAACATCCAGCTCATGCAATACGGGCAGAAGTAGTGACGGGACGCGCCGTGGAGCCCCCCAATGACGGGCTCTCCTTTCGTCACCGAGAACCCTTCGGTGGGAATGGCGGCGCTCAAGGAGAAGGCACTGGCCGTCATCCGTTGGCAGCCCGTGCAGTGGCAGGCCATGGTGAGCAGGGGCGGCGCGCTGATTCTCAACCGCACCTGTCCGCAGCGGCATCCGCCTTCCCAGGGGAGGTTCCAGTCGCTCATCGTCAGGTCCTTTCGCTGTGGGGTGCGCCGACAAAGCCTGGGCGCATACCCGCAGTTCACCAGGCCCGCGGCCTCGGGGCGTTCCCAATGTTGAATTGTCGATCGGCGCGATGCGTCACGCCCCGCCTGACGCCCGAGGTGCGCCCTCGCTTGCAATCACCGTGAAATTGCTGGTAGTTCCTCCATTACTCGAATTAAGCCGTCGCGTGCGCGGTAGGAATGGGAGGGGAAAGCCCGGGGGCGCAGTCGCGGCGGCGCGAGACGCGGACCTTGGCGGCATCCTGTTTCTTCGTCGTACGAACGAAGCCCCCCAAAGGAGGACCTCACATGAATCCTCGCAATCTTCATTTCCGTTTCCTCGCCACGTGCTGTGTCGCCACCCTCCAGGGGTGCGCGATGGACCCTTCCGAGCTCACCGAAGAGGGTGAAGTCGGGAGCCATGAGCAGGCCGAGCTGGGCTACAACCCGGGCGCGGGCTGGAACCTCGTCTGGCAGGACGAGTTCGACGGAACGGCCGTGAACGCCGGCAACTGGACGGTGCTGACGAGCAACTGGGATCCCGTCACCAACAACTGCAACTTCGGCACGGGCGAGCTGGAGTTCCCCCGGGCGCAGAACGTCACGGTGGGCGGCGGCAAGCTCGTCATCACCGCGGAGCGCACGAGCGACAACCCGGTGGACTCGCGGTGCACGGGTTATGGCCCGCGCTCGTTCTACTCCGGCCGCCTCCACACCAAGGGCAAGGTGGAGCGGCAGTACGGGAAGATCGCCGCCAGCATCAAGATTCCCTCGGGGTACGGCATGTGGCCGGCGTTCTGGACGCTGGGCGGCAACATCTCCACGGCCGGGTGGCCGGCCAGCGGGGAGATCGACATCCTCGAGTGGCACTCCAATGAGCCCACGTGGATGAAGTCCGCCACGCACTGGTACAACGGTGGGCAGGCGGACTGGGGCACCGGCCAGAGCGGCGGCTACAACCTGGCCGATTCCTTCCACACGTACGAGGTGGAGTGGACCGCCAGCAGCATGGTGTTCCGGCTGGACGGCAACATCGTGGGCGGCACGTACTACCACAACGAGACCGAGTTCCAGCAGCCGCACTACCTCATCCTGAACCTGGCGCTCGGCGGGAACTGGTACGGCAATCCGAGCCCCGCCAGCATCGCGCTCCCCGCGGGCACGAAGAAGACGATGGAAGTGGAGTGGGTGCGCTGGTACCAGCAGGGCGGCTCCACGGGCGTCTCGCTCACCAACCCGGGCTTCGAGTCGGGGATGACGGGCTGGGCCACCTGGAGCCCCAACGGCACCGAGGCCGCGGACTTCTCCGAGACGTACAACGGCGGCCACTCGGGCGCGTACCACCTGACGCACTGGAACAACGCCTCGCCGTTCGAGGTGTGGACGTACCAGGGCCGCTCGGGGCTGGCCACGGGCAACTACAAGGTGCGCGCGTGGGTGCGCAAGGCAGGCGGCTTCGACATCGCGCGCCTCCAGGCGAAGACGTGCGCCTCCTGCGCGCCTGTCTTCACGGACCTGGGCACGTACGGCAGCTGGACGCTGGTGGAGACGCCCGCCATCTACGTCTCCGGTGGCTACCTGGAGCTGGGCTTCCACACCCGCGCGAGCGTGGGCAACCCGGCCAACTCCATCCACATGGATGACGTGGAGCTGATCCGCTTGTGAGGTGGACGACGTTCCCCAGGTCCCCGTCCGGGGGCCTGGGCGTCCGTTCGCACCAGTTGCACCTCCAGTGTACGCACCCAGTGGACGAGCGCCTTTGCTTTTTTCGGGGCGAGGGATACAGACTCTCCACTCACTGGCACGGGAGGTGCGATGGACGCTCGAGCGCTGCGCATCGGCAATGCATCCGGCTTCTACGGCGACCGCTTCTCCGCGTTCCGGGAAATGCTGGAGGGCGGCCCGCTCGACGTCCTCACCGGCGACTACCTGGCCGAGCTGACGCTCCTCATCCTGGGCCGTGACCGGCAGAAGAACCCGGCGGGCGGGTACGCCAGGACGTTCCTGCGCCAGCTCGAGGAGACGCTCGGCCTCGCGATCGAGAAGAAGGTCCGCATCGTCGCGAACGCCGGTGGCCTCAATCCGGCGGGGCTCGCGAACGACCTGCGCGCGCTCGCCACGAAGCTCGGCCTGTCCGTCCGCGTCGCGCACGTCGAAGGCGACGACCTCGTCGGACGAGCGGACGAGCTCGGCTTCGGCCGGCCCCTCACGGCGAACGCGTACCTCGGCGGCTGGGGCATCGCGGCGTGCCTCGACGCTGGCGCGGACATCGTCGTCACGGGGCGGGTGACCGACGCCTCGCTCGTCGTCGGCCCCGCCGCCTCCCACTTCGGCTGGAAGCGCCACGACTGGGACCGCCTCGCTGGCGCCATGGCCGCCGGCCACGTCCTCGAGTGCGGAGCACAGGCGACCGGTGGCAACTTCGCCTTCTTCGGCGAGCTCGACACGCGCCGGCCTGGCTTCCCGCTCGCGGAGATCTTCGCCGATGGCTCGAGCATCATCACCAAACACCCGGGTACCGGCGGCGCCGTCACCGTCGATACCGTGAAGGCCCAGCTCGTCTACGAGATCGCCAGCCCCCGCTATGCCGGACCCGACGCCACCGCGCGCTTCGACACCATCACGGTCGAGGCCGCTGGCACCGACCGGGTGCGCCTGTCGGGCGTCCGCGGTGAACCCCCTCCCCCGGACGTGAAGGTGTGCCTGAACCGGATCGGCGGGTTCCGCAACGAGGCCGGCTTCGTGCTCGTCGGCCTCGACATCGAGGAGAAGGCCGCGCTCGTGCGGGCGCAGTTCGATGCGGCGCTCGACCCGCGGCCGGCCGAGGTCGTCTACACCCTCGCGCGCACCGACCGCGCCGACGCACCGAGTGAGGAGCAGGCCTCGGCGACGCTGCGCGTCACCGCGAAGGATGCCGATGCGAAGGTCGTCGGACGCCACTTCAGCAGCGCCGCGGTGGAACTCGCCCTGGGCAGCTACCCCGGCTTCTTCATGACCACGCCGCCCGGCGACGCCTCGCCCTTCGGCGTCTACACACCGGCCTGGGTCGATGCGCGGAAGGTGCCGCACGTCGCGGTGCTCCCGGATGGGACGCGCATCGACGTGGCGCCGCCGGAGGAGACGCGCGGGCTCGAAGCGGTTCCAGCGCCGGCGCTACCGGCGCCGCTGCCGCCGGGGCCCACCGAGCGCGTACCGCTCGGCCGGGTGGCCCTGGCCCGCAGTGGGGACAAGGGCGGGGACGCGAACATCGGTGTGTGGGTCCGCACCGAGGAGGCCTGGCGCTGGCTCGTGCACACCCTCACGGAGGAGCGGCTGCGCGCGCTGCTGCCGGAGACGCACGGGCTCACGATTCACCGACACGTGCTTCCGAACCTGCGCGCCTTGAACTTCGTCATCGAGGGCCTCCTCGGTGAGGGCGTCGCGTCGTCCACCCGCTTCGACCCGCAGGGCAAGGCGCTCGGCGAGTGGTTGCGCGCGCGCCACGTCGAGGTGCCGGAACCACTTCTCTGACCCTTCGCACGCTCCCGAGCCCACCTGAGGAAGCCCATGCAGCAGACCCAGGAACACCGCGCCATCCGCCAGACCGTCCGCAAGTTCGTCGAACAGGAACTGAACCCACATGTCGACGCCTGGGAGGCCGCGGAGATCTTCCCGGCGCGAGAGGTGTTCCGCAAGCTCGGTGAGCTCGGGTTGCTCGGCATCACGAAGCCGGCGGAGTTCGGAGGACTCGGGCTCGACGCGTCGTTCTCGGTCGCCTTCGCCGAGGAGCTCGGCCACTGCACCTGCGGCGCGCTGCCGATGGCGATCGGTGTCGTCACCGACATGGCGACGCCCGCCCTCGCCCGCTTCGGCAGCGACACGCTGCGGCGGGAATTCCTCGCGCCGACACTCGCTGGCGAGCGCGTCTGCTCCATCGCGGTGAGTGAGCCTGGCGCCGGCTCCGACGTCGCGGGGGTGACGACCACCGCGCGCCGCGACGGCGACGACTACGTCATCGACGGCAGCAAGATGTGGATCACCAACGGCATGCAGGCCGATTGGCTCTGCCTGCTCGCCAACACGGGCGACGGGCCGGCGCACGCGAACAAGTCGCTCATCATCGTGCCGATGGACCGCCCCGGCATCACCCGGTCGAAGATCCGCAAGCTCGGCATGTGGGCGTCCGACACGGCGCAGCTCTTCTTCGACGGCGTGCGCGTGCCGGTGCGCTTCCGCATTGGCGAGGAGGGGCGCGGCTTCGCGATGCAGATGCAGCAGTTCCAGGAGGAGCGGCTCTTCGTGTCGGCGAGCACCCTCGTCACCTTCGACCGGCTCATCGCGCAGACGGCCGAGTACACGCGGCAGCGCAAGGCGTTCGGGCAGCCGATTCTCGACAACCAGACCGTGCACTTCAGGCTCGCCGAGCTGCAGACGGAGGTCGAGGCGCTCCGGGCGCTCATCTACCGGACCGTCGAGCTGTACGTCGAGAACAAGGACGACCCCGAGGTCGTGAAGCTCGCCTCGATGTGCAAGCTCAAGTCGGGCCGCCTCGCCCGCGAGCTCGTCGATGGGTGCCTCCAGTACTGGGGCGGCATGGGCTTCACCTGGGACAACCACGTCGCACGCGCCTACCGCGACCTGCGCCTCAGCTCCATCGGCGGCGGAGCCGACGAGGTGATGCTCGGAATCATCAGCAAGGCAATGGGCACCCTGCCCCGCAGGTCGCGCGGCTGAGAAGGCCCGAAGGAGAAGTGACGTGCCCATGCTCGTCTCTCGCATCGAACCGGCCTCCCCCGCCTTCACCACGCACCGGGAGGAGATGCTCGCCCGCGTCGCCGAGCTGCGCGCCATCGAGCAGAAGTCGCGTGACACCGAGCAGCAGGCCCGCGAGAAGTTCCAGCAGCGCGGACAGCTCCTGCCGCGCGAACGCCTGGCGCTGCTGCTCGACCGGGGCTCCCCCTTCCTCGAGCTCTCGACGCTCTGTGGCTACAAGCACCACGACGACACCGACGGCTCGCTGGCTGGCGGCAACACCATCATCGGCATCGGCTTCATCTCGGGCGTGCGCTGCCTCGTGCTCGTGAGCAACTCCGCCGTGAAGGGCGGCACCGCGACGCCCTGGGGAGTCCAGAAGACGCTGCGCGCGCAGGAGGTCGCGCTCGAGAACCGGCTGCCCGTCGTGTCGCTCGTCGAGAGCGGCGGCGCGAACCTGCTCTACCAGCAGGAGATCTTCGTCCCGGGCGGGGAGACCTTCTACAACCAGGCGAAGCTGTCGGCGGCTGGCATCCCCCAGGTCACCGTCGTCCACGGCTCGAGCACCGCCGGCGGCGCGTACCTTCCGGGGCTCTCCGACCACGTCGTCATGGTCCGCGGGAAGGCGAAGGTGTTCCTCGCCGGCCCTCCCCTCCTGCGCGCGGCCACGGGCGAGGTCGCCACGGACGAGGAGCTTGGCGGCGCCGAGATGCACGCCACCGTGGCCGGCACCGCGGACCATCTCGCCGAGGACGATGCCGATGGCATCCGCATGGCGCGAGAGCTCGTCGCGTCGCTCGGGTGGAACGACGCCTTGCCGCCGCCTGTGCGCTCCGCCTTCGAGCCGCCCCGCTACGCGGTGGAGGAGCTGTGTGGCGTCGTGCCCGTCGACCACCGGCGGCCCTACGACTGCCGCGAGGTGATCGCGCGGCTCGTGGATGGCTCGGACTTCACGCCCTTCAAGGACGACTATGACGCGCTCACCGTCTGCGGCTGGGCGCGCCTCGAGGGCCGGCCGGTGGGCCTCATCGGCAACAACGGGCCCATCACGGCGAAGGGCGCGACGAAGGCGGGGCAGTTCATCCAGCTCTGCTGCCAGGCGCGGACGCCCATCGTCTACCTGCAGAACACGACCGGCTACATGGTGGGCACCCAGTCGGAGCAAGGCGGCATCGTGAAGCACGGCGCGAAGATGCTGCAGGCGGTGGCCAACGCGACCGTGCCGCAGGTGACGATCCTGCTCGGAGGTGCCTTCGGCGCGGGCAACTACGGCATGTGCGGCCGCGCGTTCCACCCGCGCTTCATCTTCGCCTGGCCGAACGCGCGCACGGCGGTGATGGGCGGCGAGCAGGCGGCGAAGGTGCTGTCCATCGTCACCGCCGAGAAGGCCCGGCGCTCCGGCCAGCCTGTCGACGAGGCGGTGCTGGAAGAGTGGTCGCGGCCGATCATCGAGCAGTTCGAGCGCGAGTCGGATGCCTTCCACTGCAGCGCGCGGTTGTTCGACGACGGCGTCATCGATCCGCGAGACACGCGGCGAGTGCTCGGGTTCGTCCTGGCCACGTGCGAGGAGGCCGCGCGCCGCACGCTCTCTCCCAACACCTTCGGCGTCGCCCGGCTGTAACGAGGGGAACCATGAAGCGCATTCACAAGGTGCTGGTGGCGAACAGGGGCGAGATCGCCGTGCGCGTGCTGCGGACCTACCGCCGTCTCGGTCTGCGCACGGTCGCTGTCTTCTCCGACGCCGATGGGGACGCGCCCCACGTGAGGCTCGCCGACGAGGCGGTGCGCCTGGGACCGGCGCCAGCGAAGGAGTCGTACCTCTCCATCGAGCGGGTGCTCGCGGCGGCGGCCTCGTCCGGCGCCGACGCCATCCATCCCGGGTACGGCTTCCTCTCGGAGAACGAGGACTTCGCGCGCGCGTGTGCGGAGGCCGGCCTCGTGTTCATCGGGCCGCCGACGGAGTCCATCGAGTTGATGGGAAACAAGCGGCAGGCGAAGCTGCGCATGCGGGCCGCCGGCGTGCCGTGCATCCCCGGCTACGAAGCGGCCCGTCCCGGCGAGTCGCTCGACGACGAGGCCCTGGTCCGTGAGGGCCAGCGCATCGGGTTCCCTCTCATGGTGAAGGCGGCGGCGGGCGGCGGCGGGCGCGGCATGCGCCTCGTCCGTGAGCCCGGCGCGCTGCCCGATGCCATCCGCTCCGCGCGCTCGGAGGCGGAGAACGCCTTCGGCAGCGGCGAGCTCATTCTCGAGCGCGCGATCGAAGGCGCGCGTCATGTCGAGGTGCAGGTCTTCGCGGACGAGCACGGCAACGCGGTGCACCTCGGCGAGCGCGACTGCTCCATCCAGCGGCGGCACCAGAAGGTGGTCGAGGAGAGCCCGTCCCCGGCCGTCACGCCGGAGCTTCGCGAGCGCATGGGCGCCGTGGCGGTGCAGGCGGTCCGCGCCATCGGCTATCGCGGCGCGGGCACCATCGAGTTCCTCCTCGCGCCGGACGGCCGCTTCTTCTTCATGGAGATGAACACGCGCCTGCAGGTCGAGCACCCGGTGACGGAGCTCGTGACAGGGCTCGACCTGGTCGAGTGGCAGCTGCGTGTCGCCGACGGCGAGCCGCTCCCACTGACGCAGCCGGAGATCACCTTCCGCGGGCATTCCATCGAGGTGCGGCTGTGCGCGGAGGACCCGGCCAACGGGTTCCTTCCCCAGACGGGACGGCTCCTCGCGTGGGTGCCGCCGGCCGGCGAGGGCGTCCGCGTCGACCATGGCGTGCGCGAGGGCCAGGAGATCACTCCGTTCTACGACTCGATGCAGGCGAAGCTCATCGCGCACGGGCCGGACCGCGAGACGGCGCGCGAGCGGCTGGCCGCGGCGCTGCGGGAGCTGACGGCGTTCGGCGTCACGACGAATGGCACCTTCCTCCAGTACGTCCTCGCGCACGAGGCGTTCCGCTCCGGCCGGTACGACACGGGCTTCATCGCCGCGCACCTGTCCCCGGAGACGCTGCGTGCGCTCGGGCAGGCGTCCGCCGAGGACCAGGCCATCCTGGCCGCCCTGCTCTTCCATGACGACGCGATGGCTCTCGCCCAACGGGCAGGCTTCGACGCGACGCTCGCCGGCTGGAGCAGCTCCTACGCCCTGCCGGTGCCGGTCGTCCTGAATGATGGGGCCTCGGAGTTCCGCGCATCGGTCCGCCCCGTCGCGCCAACGGAGTACGAGGTTCGCATTGGAGACACCTGTGTCGCGCTCTCCCTGCGCTCCATCGCCGCCGAGCGCGCTGAGATCGAAGTGGCGGGAAGGCGCCGCGCGGTCCGGTACCGGCGCGCGGGTGGGACCCTATGGTGCTCACTCGACGGCGTCACGCGCCACATCCGCGACGTCTCCTTCCGCCCTCCCTCCGAGCACGAGCGCGCCAGCGACGGCCGCCTGCGCGCGCCGATGGACGGCCGCATCATCCGGGTGAACACCGAGGTCGGCGCAACCGTGACGCGGGGCGACGTGCTGGTGGTGCTCGAAGCGATGAAGATGGAGTCACCGCTCGTCGCGCCCATCGGCGGCGTCGTCACGGCGGTGAACGTCACGGTCGGGGTGCAGGTGCCGGCACGCCACGTCGTCGCGGTCGTCTCGCCCGAGGGAAAGGACGCGGCATGAGTCCCCCGCGACTCAGCGCCCATGGCCCGTGTCCTTGAAGTCCGCGGCCGACAGCCCGTGCCGGCGCAGCAGCTCGTCGGCACCACGCAGAGCCGGTAGAAGAGATCCTCCCGGAAGCGCCGCACCTCCACCTCCTCGCGGAGCTCCCGGTTGGTGGCCGCCACCACCCGCACGTCCGCTTCCTCCTCGGTGTTGGAGCCCACCCGGGTGTAGCGCCGCTCCTGCAACACCCGCAGCAGCTTCACCTGCACGCCAGGCGGCGCCTCGCCCACCTCGTCGAGGAAGAGCGTCCCACCGCGCGCGGCCCCGAAGAGCCCTTCGCGCGACTGGGTGGCGCCGGTGAAGGCCCCCTTCACGTGGCCGAACAGCTCACTCTCCAGCAGCTCCGGCGGCAGCGCCCCGCAGTTCACCGCGACGAAGGGCCCGTGCGCGCGGCGGGAGAGCCCGTGCAGCAACCGCGCGGCGAGCTCCTTGCCCGTGCCCGACTCGCCGAGCACCAGCACCGTGGCATCCGAGGGCGCCACCCGGGCGATGTGCGCACGCACCTGGGTGATGGCCGGGCTCCGGCCGATCAACCGCTCGCGCGGAACGCCGGCCACGATGCGGCGCAGGTCATCCACCTCGCGCTGCAGGGTCGTGCGCTCGAGCGCGTGCACCAGCTTCTGCACCAACTCGTGGTCCTGGAAGGGCTTGGTGAGGAAGCCATAGGCGCCCCGGCGCATGGCCTCCACCGCGGTCTCGATGGTGCCGTGCGCGGTGAGGATGACCACCGGCAGCTCCGGAATGCGCTCGCGGGCCTGGGCGAGCACCTCCAGGCCATCCACGTCTCCCAGCCGGAGATCGAGCACCATCGCGTCCACCTTGCTACTCTCCACCAGCTCGAGCGCCTGCTGGCCGGTGGGGACGCTCGTCACCTGCATGCCCTGGGCCTCCAGGCGCAGGGAGATGAGCTCACACAGCTCGAGGTCGTCATCCACCACCAGCACGCGGTTGGCGGGGGAGGACGGAGGCTGGCGGGACGGGCTCATACGGGGCTCCGGGCGGAAGGCGACGGAGAGGCAGTCGCCCCGGCAGCGTAGCGGAGCGAGGCGGGGCCATCGAGCGGTATCCAGACGGCGAAGGCCGCGCCCGGGCCCGGCTCGTCCAGGAACGCCACCTCGCCTCCATGCGCGCGCATCACCCTCGGCGCGGTCGCCGCCGAGCAGGACGATCGGCCGCCCCTCCAGCGCATCCGCGTCCGCGGGCCGCTCGACTTCCTCTCTCCTGGCGTCCTCAATACGGAGCTCGTCAGTCAGCCCTTCCCGAGGTACCTCGTGCTCGACCTGACCGCGGTGCCCTACCTGGACGCGGCGGGACTCCAGGACGTGCTGAACCTCCGGGACTGCCTCGTCATGCGCAAGGGCGTGGTCGTCGTCGTCGCGTGGGGCGAGGTGGAGCGGATGCTCGAGCAGGGCGGCTTCCCGCGGCAGTCTCCATCCGCCAGCCTGGTGTCTTCGTACGACGAGGCGCTCGAGCATATCGCCTGGAGTCACAAGGACACTGCGTTCGCGGGCGGTCAGCAGGAGGCCCGGCCCGGTCGAAACCGGGAGCCGATCCTGGATTCGTAGCCGGCCCGGGCCGCCGTGTGGCTCGAGCGGCGCGCGAGGCAGCGGTAGACGGCGTCGCGCGGGGCGCGGGCGCGCGGGCCGCGATTGGTTTGGGCGGGGTTGAACCTTGCATTCCACGTTTCTCCTGGTATCTTGGCTTTCCCTTTAAATTCAGGGAAAAGTGGAGAAACTTGAATGGTTCCGGTTCCCCCCCGTGTCCATCGCATGCGGAGACTCACCACCGTCTCCGCGCTGCTCCCGCTGCTGACCCTCGTGCCGGCATGCGAAGGCCCCCTGCCGGGCGAGGGCGCCGAGGAGGGCGTCCAGGCCGGCAGCGACCGCGCCCCGCTCGCCGACGCCAACCTGTACGACTCGTTCTCCCGTGCGGACAGCACCACCAGCCTGGGCAGCCTCGAGGTCGGCTTCCAGGCCTGGAGCGTCACGCCCGCCACGGCGAGGTGGGGCATCTCCGCGGGCAAGGCGTACCTCGCCACGGATGACGGCACGTGGAACGACCACTACGCCACCGTCAACGCCACCGCCAACGTGCGCGTGCTGGTCACCCTCTCCAGCCGCGGCCAGTTCTCCGGCCTCACCTTCCGCTTCATCGACCGGGGCAACTGCTGGAAGCTGGCGACGGACACGGGTGGCGGAAAGTACTTCCTGACGAAGTTCGTCAATGGCACCCAGACGTTCCCGCTCGCCATCGCCCAGGCGCCCGTCGCCGGTGACGTCCTGGAGGTCCGCGCCTCGGGCGACCGCATCGACGTCTACATCAACGGCGTGCTCAAGGGCGGCGTCAACGATGCGAGCCACCAGGGCGCCACCCGCGTGGGCCTGCTCGGCAGCATGGACAACCTCGCCCGGTACGACGAGTTCAAGGTCTACACCCAGGGCACGCGCGACGCCTCGCTGCATCCGTTCCGCTCGGACTCCGTGTGGAACCTGCCCCTCGGCACCCAGGCGACGTACGCGGACACGACGGACCTCGCGACGAAGGACTTCATTGCCACCAGCATCAACGGTGTGAGCATCCGCACCTGGGCCAACTGGGACCATTACTCCCACCCCATCTCCTTCGCTTCCAGCAGTGATCCCTGGGCGACGGTGACCGACTACAACGACTCCAGGCGCAGCGGGTCCTATTTCATCCCCGCGACGGCCCCCATCGCCTCCGGGACCGACGAGCACATGCACATCATCAATCCCGCGCGCACGTTCGTCGACGAGGGCTGGAATGTCACCCGGCAGTCGACCACGGCCTATAGCGCCGGGCGCCACCACAAGATTGACCTGTACGGCAGTGGCCTCGGGCCGCAGAATGGCGTGCGCGCCTATGGGGGCTCGGCGATTGGCGGGCTCATCCGTGCCTGGGAAACCACCCCCAGCCATCCGAAGTACACGGGGAAAATCCAGCACGCGCTGGCCGTCGCCCTCGACCGCGTCCAGCTCTATTACAGCGGTGGCACGAGCGGCTACGACACCAATGGCTATGGCACCGCGAAGGGCTATGTCTGGCCCGCCACGGAGCAGGACTGGACCAGCCCGACGACCTACAAGGGCCACGTGCCCATGGGCGCCTACTTCGCCATTCCGCCCTCGGTGGACATCAACGCGCTGGGCCTCTCGCCGGAGGGCAAGATGGTCGCCCAGGCCCTGCAGGACTACGGGGCCTATGTCACGGATGCGACCAGCAACGCCGTCGTCTTCTACGTGGAGCCGACCGCGCCCTCCGCTTTCGTGACGGCCCTCCGCAATGATCTTCCCCTCATCCGCTCGAAGATGCGGCGGGTGACGAACAACAGCGCCACGACGCCGAACGGCCCCGGGCCGCGGCGCGTCCCGCTGCTGCCGGACCTGGCGCCCCCTCCGTGAGCCCCGTCACTTCTTCTTCAGAGCAGGAGGTGAATCCATGAATGCGAAAAAGCTGCTGCACCTGGGAGTGATGATGGCCGCTGCCGCGGGGTCTGGCCTGGCCGCCGCGGCCACCACGACCTCCGCCCAGGGTGCCATCTGCGATACCGCGGCCAAGGCGGAGACGGCGTATAGCTGCTACGGCAGCGATTACAAAGCGGTGTACATCAGCAACGGAACGTGTAGCGAGTGGAACCACCGGGGCATGCTCGTGGGCTCCCGCTACTACCAATACTACGGGGGCTGTGCGAACAAGTGCACCAGTGACAGCACGAGCTGCAATGGCGGTGCGGGCAATTACTACGTTGTCCGGGGCACCGATGGCTGGGATTTCCGCCAGCACTACGTCAACTCGAATGCCAACTCGTATTCGAAGACGTGTGACGGTTGCTCGCTCGGGCTGGTGGGCGCCTCGGGCAGCGCCACCTCGGGAAAGGTCTACTCCGCCAACACGCATTACGGCGTGAGGAGCTCCGCCTGGTACACGGGCGTCATCCCCACCTGTGGGGGCAGCGGCTACTGCGGCAGCCTCATTGGCTATCCCACGCTCTGACGGGGCACTCCGCCGCCGCACTCGGCAAGGCGCGCGTCCACGGGGTCTCCCTCACCCCGTGGCGCGCAGCGGCTTGGGATGGGATTCCCTTGAGCCGGCGGGGAGCGCGACTCGGCCCACCGCGGCGGCACCGAAGTGCCGTACAAGTAGCCGCCGCTACTCCCTCACCCCGGACGACAGGCATTTCGGCCGCGAGGCGCAACTGCTGGCTCGCCGCCACCAGGTGTACCAGCGCGCTCGCCACCGTCATCCCCTGAGCGCTGGCGCGGCAACAGCGAGCACCTTGTGAATCAGCCGATACGCCCGAGGCTCGGCGCACGCGCAAGAGCTGGATGGGCCAGACGGTCCGCGACTCGCCGCGGTTGAACAGCCGTGAGTTCGAGCTTTTGACACGTCAAACGACACGGCTGACGCGTCAAGAACCGCTGCGTCGGACCCCGGACCAGGCCGGTCTGCTCGGGGGGATCTCACCTCGCCGAGCGGGTCCGGTGGCATCGATATTGCTGACGGTGATGCGGGAACCTCCGGAGTGAGCCTCCGCCGCAATCGGGGATCGTTCAGGAGGGGCACGAGAGTCGTCACTCCATGCTGCCCAACCGGCTGCATCACCGTGCAGCCAGACACCCGTCGTGAACCGCGAGGTACACCCATGATTTCCCGTCGATTGATCCTGAAGCTCATCGCGCTCTCCGGCCTCGGCTCGACAGCAGGATCGCTTGGTTGCAAGAACGACGACGCGCCCGAGGGCGACGCGACGGCTTCGACCTTCGACTACATCGTCATCGGCTCGGGCGCGGGCGGCGGTCCGGTCGCCGCGCGGCTCGCCGAAGCAGGCTTCCAGGTCTGTGTGATCGAAGCTGGTGGCGATCGCGGCGACAACTTGAACTACCAGGTTCCGTCCTTCCACGCGCGGTCGACCGAGGTGCCCTCGATGCAGTGGGACTACTTCGTCGATCACTACTCGGATCCCGAACAGGCCAGGCGCGATCCCAAGCACTACACGGACCCGAAGGGCGTCGAGCATCGGAAGGGCATCTTCTACCCGCGCGCCGGTACCCTCGGAGGGTGCACCGCCCACAACGCGATGATCACCATTCGTCCGCAAGACGCCGACTGGGACGACATCGCACGGCTCACCGGTGACGACTCGTGGGCGGCGAACCAGATGCAGCCTTACTTCGCCCGCCTGGAGCGCTGCGACTACGCCAGCGCCAATCGCGTGCATGGCACCGAGGGGTGGCTCGGGACGAGCCTGGGAAACGCCTCGAGCCTGGTCCTCGAGACATTCGACGACTCCACTCTCGGTCAGCAGACGATCGGCAACCTGCTCTATCAGGCGGCGATCGCCACGGGAGAGATCTCCGGGTCGGAAAATCCCGCGTCGGCGCTCAAGGCGTTGTTGCAGCGCGATTTCAATGGCGACATCGCCGATCGCGACACCCTCGAGGGGCTCTATGCGATCCCGATGGCGATTCGGGGCGGCCTCCGCAATGGTACGCGTGAGCTCCTCCTGGACGCGCATCAGCGCAGCAAGCGCCTCACCCTCAAGCTGAACACGTTCGTTACCCGCATTCTGTTCGGAGAGGAACTGGTCGACGGCAAGCTGGTGGCGAAGGGAATCGAGGCCACGACGTATCCCGACGGCAAGCAGGTCTATCGGGCGTCGCCGCTCGCCGACGGAAGCACGGAGGGCACGCCCATCAAGCTCTATGCGCGCAAAGAGGTCATCCTCTCGGCCGGTGCCTTCAACACGCCGCAGCTCCTGATGCTGTCGGGGATTGGCCCGAAGGAGCACCTCGAGGAAATGGGCATCGACGGCCCGCGGACCGTCTCGGGCAAGACGCTCTCCATCGTCGATCTTCCGGGCGTCGGCGGAAACCTCCAGGATCGTTACGAGGTCACCGTGCTCGGCGATCAACCGGAAGGAAAGCCCCTCGAGCTCCTCGCCAACTGCACGTTCACCACCACTGGCAACACGGCGGAGGATCCTTGCTTCGCGCAATGGGCCGCCGACAAAAGCGGGCCCTACGCCAACAACAAGTGCGTGGGGGGTATCGTCCTGCGATCGGAGGCGGCGCGCACGGCGGGGATCCCATCGGACGTGGTGATCTTCGGACTGCAATCGGGCTTCCTCGGCTACTACCCGGGCTACTCGACCGGCCTGCCTCCGCCCGGTGGCGCGCCGCCGCCGCCGCCCAACAACGTCTCGAAGTCGCGCTTCACCTGGACTGTTCTCAAGGCCCACACCTCCAACACAGCGGGCACCGTGCGTCTTCGCTCCGACCACCCATTCGACATTCCGGCGGTGAACTTCCGCTACTTCGAGGAAGGCACCCCGGACGCCGCGCTGCCGGATATGGATGCCTTGGCCGAAGGCGCGGAGCTCGCGCGCGACATTCTCGATAGCGCGGGGATGCGCCCCGCCGGAATGATGCGCGACGTTCCCAAGACGCGCGAGGCGGTGCGGGACTACGTGCGGGACAACGCGTGGGGCCACCACGCCTCGTGCACCTGTCCGATGGGTCCGAGCGATCCGACGGGAGTCGACGCGAAGCGCTTTGTCCTCGACAGCAAGTTCCGGGTGCGCGGCACGCAGGGCCTCCGGGTCGTGGATGCATCGATTTTTCCGAAGATCCCCGGCCTCTTCATCGTGACCGCGATCTACATGGCGAGCGAGAAGGCCGCCGACGTCATCCTCGCATCGGCCTGAGCCGTCGCCGAGCATCACCACCGGCGCTCGCAGCGCCGCATGAAAACAGACGGCGCTCCAGCAGCGCTTCCAGCGGCACTGGCTCCACTTCGTGCGCAAGGGCCGTCTCCAGGTTTCAATCAAACCTGCTGGGCAAGTAGAGGCCCCCACCGGGTGCTCAGCTCAAAGCGGGGCCAAGCGCGTCATCATCGGCAGGGCATCACGCCAGGATCTCGATTCCGACCAGCACCCCATCCTGGTCGAAATCGAGCACCACATCGGGGCCCGAGTAGGAGCCCATGAGCTCGGCCAGCCTGATCGACTTCGACATCTTACAGGTCTCGCCGGGGTGACTCGGGAGGCGCAAATAAGCCACGTCCTGATCGTCTTCGGAGACTCGCAGCTCGAAGCGCCCGAGCTTCTTCTTCGAATCCGTCTGCCCCATTACGGCCTCCACTGCAAAACGGTCTTCAGCTTCAATACACCATCCCGAAGCTGATAGACGACCGCACCACCTCGGCCAAAGCCAGGAACGATGATGCGGTCCGCGTGGGCCGTGTCCCGAATGGTTCCGGGCGGAAGCCCCGACTTCTCGATCTGTCGGCCGAACGCCTGCAAGGCCGCCCGAGCATCCTGCACGCTCGAGAAACCGGCCCGTTCAACCGCACGTTCCGCCGCGTGCGGCATGTTGCTGTTGACCACATTGTCAACGTGGATATCCGATGCGCCTCCTCTCAACTCGCCCGAGACATGACCGTCGCCTCGGCCATCTCCGGCCGACATCGCGACCGCATTGGGGGTGAGGGCGATAGTGACGGCCTCTGCACTCACGGCAACCGTCTTTACCTCCCCCACGACCGCGAGGCGGAGGCCCACCTGCGTCTCCGCCTGCGCCGCCGCCTGCATCGCGCCGGGCAGCGTCGGCACCTTCGCCGCCAACCCCGGCGCCGTGTTGCTGAGCGCCACCGTGGCCAGCATGGCGAACGCACGTGCCGCGTTGCGGCCCATGACCTTGCCGTACCTTTCCCCGGCCTCGCGCAGCTCGTTGAACGAGGCGGCCCGGTCCGCCTCGTCCATCAGCCGCTTGAAGCCCACGACGAGGCCCCAGAAGGTGTCGACGCCCACGTAGGAGATGAGGGTAGCGGTCATCACCGCCGCGAGGCCCTTCGAGACCGTCACGTCAGGAATCGAGATGAGGACCATGTACGTGGTCCAGGTCCAGAAAACCGCCGCCACCATGGCGTGGGGATCGGCCATGTCCTTGAACGCCTCCAACATCTCGTCCAGCACGGCACCCTTGGCGAGGGCCAAGGCCAGAGCGAAACGGCCGTCCCCGTTGAGGATGGGGCTCTCCGTCAGCAGGCGTAGACAGTCTCCAGGTCTGCCGGTGCGCTCGCACCAGCGCAGGTAGGCGCGCGTCAACTCCACCTCCGCCACCGGTGGTGTCCCCTCCAGATGTTCGTCCGGCCCGAGCGGAGTGACGCGGCGGCTGCGTGTCTCGTACCTGTACGAACCACTCCGCGCCTCGACCTCGAACAACTTCCGGGCGGCTTCCTGGGGCCGAGTGGAGGGCCGAACCTCCCAGGCTCGCTTCGCCACGGCATCCTTGAACTCGTCGCCGTTCAACTTCACCGGCTCGGCACCGAAGCGTGGGGTGAAAACGAGAGCATCAGCCTGGCCCGTGTCCAGGCGCACGACCCGAGAAGCGGTAGCACACCCGGCAAGGAGCACCAACAGCACCACCGTTCCGGCCAGCTTCATGGGAATTCCCCGTGGTGACGGTCCCTGCTGGGTTGCTAGTCCGATGGGATACTCGATGGGTCTGACAAGCGCCGAAGTGCCAGGGATCAGGGGAAGGTCACGTTGCCGAGGGTGAGTGTGCCCGGGTGCCGTTCTCCCAAGCGGGGGCAGAGCCGAAGCCATAAGGGGCGAGCCCAGCGCCTGAGGCAGCGGCGAAGTCGAAACCGAAGAAGGAGCGCACGCCACGCTATACGTCGGCCATCACCTCGAAGGTGTACGGCCACCTCGACGTGGAGGACATGCGCAAAGGCCTCAATCAGCTCGATTTCCGGGCGGCGACTCCGGCACCGGCCACGGAGGCTCCACTGGCCCCGCTTGCTGCTAAGCCATAGGAACCAAGTTCTTTCAGGGGTGCTCTTGTAGCAAAAAACGGGGCACCTTCCGGCCGCGCGCCGTGCCGATTGGTCCGACCATTGGACCAGTTGCTCCCGAGCACGGCCGGAACCTCCCCCCTGAAGAGACTTAGTTCCTATGGCTTAGAGCCAATCGCCTTTCCTCTCCTCATTCCTCCGGGACGATGACCGCCGTCCTTCCGGGCTCGGGCGGCTTGGGCGGCTCGGGCAGGCGGGTCTCGATGGGCCGGCGCTCCTCGAGCTCTCCGGCCCGGCCGCTCGCCCCGAGCGCCTGATTCAACGCGGCGAACCGCGGATCCGTGGCCAGCCGCTCGAGCAGCAACTCCCGCCCGAAGCGCGGCGAGGCCGTGACGAGCAGCTCCACCACCTCCTGGGCGGGCCGTCCCTGCCGCAGCATCAGCTCCGCCTGGCGCAGCAGCGGATCCGCGAACCAGCGGTTGGCCTCGGCGGCCTTCCCGTAGGCCGCGAGCGCCTCGGGGAGCTGGCCCCGCGCCTCCAGCAGCAGGCCCGCGTAGTAGTGGGACATGGGGAGGTTCTCATCCCCGGCTTGCGCGTAGATCCGCAGGGCCTCGTCCTCCCGCCCCAGCGCGAACAGCGCGCTCGCCTTGCCCGCGAGGAACGGCTTGCGCTTCGGGTCCGTCTCCAGGTGGCTGCCCAGCAACTCCTCGTAGGAGCGCAGTGCCTCCTCGTAACGGCCCTCGTCGAGCTGGAGCGCCGCCAGGTCCGCGAGCGCGAAGTACGCCCGCAGCCGGTCCTCCCGCGTCTCCCGCTTCGCCACCACCTCGCCCAGCGCCGCGAGCTTCGCCTCCGCCGCCTCCCGCTGCGCCTGGGTCTGCTCCCGCGCCTGCTTCCAGTCGCTGTCCTTCATCAGGGCGAGCAGATCCTCGGGCGTGGGCACGTGGACGTGCAGCATCACCGTCTGCTTCACCTGGGAGCCGCCCTCCTGAACGAGCACGCCCACCTGGTGGAGGCCCGGCGTCTTCGGGGCCACCCAGACCGCCGCCGGTCCGTTCTCCTGCTCCAGGCGTCCCCGCGCCGCCACCCAGGTGTAGCGCCGCGCGCTGGCCTCCCCCGAGCCTCCTTCCACTTCGCACTCCAGCACCACCCTCCCGCCCACGGGCACGTCGTGCGGCGACGCGGTGAGGCGGACGATGCGCAGGGGGGCCCCCGCTGGCAGTGAAGCCGATGCCGGCTCCCCCCCGGCGCGGGACGTGGAGGCGTCCGCCGGGGCCTGCTCTGGCACTGGCGGCTCCCCTGCCCCGCTCCACACGGCGAAGCCTCCGCCCAGCACCGCGGCGAGCCCCAGGCCCATCACCACCCACCGGGCCCGCCCCGGATGCTGATTGGTTGCTGACTTCATGCCCGCTCCTTCCCGGACGCCCGGGCGGACGCTCCCCGGGCTCCGGTCCGGCTCACTGCTCCGCCCTCACCCAGGTGAGCATCCTGTTGGCGAGCGCCGAGGTGATGACCTCATGGTTCTCGTTGTAGTCATTGGACGCCCAGTCCTTCCACTGCGTGGGAGCGAGCGAGCTGTAGTTGACCCCGCAGCCCGAGCTGGCCGCCTCCGTGCTGAGCGCGTTGCCCGTCACCGCCAGGGCCGAGTCGGCGTTGATGAAGGCCGGCTCGAACTGGAGCCGCAGCCGGAAGTTGCCGCACACCGAGGCGCCCTGGTCCGTGTTGACGTCGGCGGCGGTGATGGTGCGCGAGCCCGCCACGCAATCGCGCTGGCCCGGCTCCCAGTCGCGGTCCTCCGAGCAGAACCACCCGGTATACGTGAAGTCATACAGGCGAGAGTCGCTGCCCATCTTCGTATAGCCGTTGGTGGGGTTGGCGTCGCCGAAGGCCAGCGCGTAGCGCGGAATGGCCGAGGTGGGCCAGCCCATGCTCCCGTAATACAGATCATGGTAGCTGGTGGTGTTGTTGCACGTGGAGTTCTCCGGCTCGTTGTCGCAGGAGCACGTGGTGGCCATGCTGTAGGCCAGGTCATAGGCGGGCGGCGAGGTGAGCCTGCGCCGGCCGGAGTGCGTCTCGGGCTGGTGGCACAGCAGGAGCGTCTGGACGCCCCGGTAGGCGCGGCCCAGGTTCGCGCCGAGCTGCGGCGAGTCGATGGAGTACCAGGCCTTCACCTTGCCCTGGATGCCGTTGGTGTTGTTGTACAGGGTGTCACGCAGCACCACGCCGCCCTGGCTGATGCCGGCCACCTGCACCTTGCTGCCCGCGGGCATGCGGCCGAGGATGTCATCGACCCACGCGGCCACCTCGCCCCGGAACCAGCCCAGCCGCTGGTTGCCGTCCCCGTGCTTGCCGATGATGACGTCGTAGCCCTCGGCGTTGAGCGTGCGCACGAGGTCTCCCATCAGCATCAGGTAGTTGGCGGTGGAGTCCGTGTTGAGCGGATCGAACCCGGTGACGATGAGCAGCGGCTTGTCGAGCGCGCCGCTCTGCCAGTAATCGAGCACGGCGCGGTACGGGGTGGTGCCGCCATAGGTGACGCTGAAGGCGCTCTGCCGCGTCTGCCGGGGCGTCACGTCGGTGCGCTTGAGGAAGACGTAGGTGCCGCTGGTGACCACCGTCTCGCCGCCGGTGAGCGGATAGGTGGAGACGCTGTAGCCCGCCACGTCCCCGTTGAAGCGGGTGCCCCGGAGGGTGGGCGCCGCGGAGCAGCCCGCGGACGCGCGGACCCATCCGTCATTGACGGTGGAGCCGGTGCTGATGGCGGTGGTGGAGGTGTTGAGCGTGCCGCACGTGTAGTCGAGGGAGTAGCTCAGCTCGGGGCGCGGCTGGTTGAAGAGGCCGTCGCGGATGTTGATGAAGAGGGCCGCGGCGCCCGGGCGGGTGAACCGCCTGGCGGAGAAGCTGGAGAGGACGGGCTGGTTGTAGCTCACCGGATGGGCGACGGTGTTCTGCCCCTCCTGGAAGCCCGAGGTGGCCGAGCTGCCGTTGTCCGCGCCCGTGCCGAAGCCGCCGGTGACGGTGCCGTAGTGGAACTCGAAGGCGCCGTCGCCGAAGAACTTCACCTTGAAGGTGTAGCCGCCGGAGGCGGACTGCCCGTAGTGGTAGAGGTTGCGCCACTCCACCACGTAGGCCGAGCCCACCTGGCCCGCGTACACGTCTCCGCCCGCCGCCGGGTTCCAGTCGTCCCACAGGGGGGCGATCATCCCCGCGGGCGCGGCGGTGGACCCCGACCACGAGAGCTGCGGATTGCTGATGCTGCTGGCGGTGGTGCTGCCGAGTACCAGGTAGCCGTTGCTCGAGACGGTCACCTGCGTGAAGGAGTTCCCATAGAAGGGGAAGGCGAACGGCAGGTTCACCACCTCCGAGCAGTCGTCACACCCCGACACCGTCGACAGCAGCGTCGGGGCCGGGCTGGCGTCATACGCCGCCGCCGACGGGTTGTAGTGCGCGCTGGCGCTCCCGGCGCCGAGTCCCACCATCAGCGCGCTGAGCGGTACGCTCCGCTTGAGTGTCCGATTCATCAGGGCTCCCCTCTGGCCGCGAGGAAGGCGGCCAGGCCTCCTGCGATCCACACTAGGGCCAGGAGATCCAGGGAGTCCATGGAGCCCCTGTAATTTGCTGAAACATTTCCAGCCTGCTTCCGGGCCGCGCAAGAGGGATTCTCTTCCTCCCGTGCTCCGGGTAGCCAGGGGCCTGGACCTGTTTCGACCTGGAGAGCCGACGTGACCGTGGAGATCCGCTTCCTGGAGGCCCCCGAGGCGGCGTCCCAGCTGGACGTCCTGGTGGAGTTGCTCAGGGACTCGGTGGACAACGGAGCGTCGGTGGGCTTCCTGCCGCCACTGGAGGTGGCCGAGGCCCGCGCCTACTGGGAGGACGTGGTGGCGAAGCTGGCCTCTCCCTCGCACAGCCTGGCCCTGGCGTGGGGCCGCGCTCATGCGGGCGCTGGAGGAGCGGGCCCGGCGGCGCGGCAAGAGCACCCTGGTGCTGGACACCCGGGAAGGCGATCCCTCCGAGCGGCTCTACCAGGCCCTGGGCTGGGTTCGCGCGGGGGTGATTCCCCAGTACGCCGAGCGCGCCGGTGGCGCCCTCGACAGCACGGTCTTCTATTACAAGCTGCTCGGCGAAGCGGGACGGTGAGGCACGGCCCAACGCCGTGCCCCACCCCACTCCCTCAGCGCGTTACCGCACCTGGATGGCGTCGGCGACGACGACGTAGCCCGCGGTGGCCCAACGGCTCACCTGCACCTTGTTCCAGCCGGCCGGGAAGCTCCACGTGCCGAGCGTGTTCCACGCGCCACCGCCCGTCTGCTGGTTCTTGTACACCGTAGCCAGGTTGGTGCCGCTGGCGTTGGTGATGATGAAGGGCGCGGCCGTCGAGCGGTTGGTGCCCGCGGTCCACCGCGCGTCGATCGTCTTGCTGGCCGCCGCCGGCAGGTAGAACCAGAACGTCGCCGGCTCGGAGGCCGCCGCCGTCGCGGCGTACAGGTAGTTGGAGCCGTAATAGCCCGCCGTCGAGGACGAGGCCGTCCAGGTCCCCGTCAGCTCGATGTAGCCCTTGGTGGTGTCGTTGGCGGCGTTGTTGTTGTCGATGATGAGGCCCGTGGTGGGGGGGGTGCCGCCCGAGGTCCACAGGTACGTCACGTTGACCCAGTCGTTGTTGCTCAGCCCCAGGTCCGTCCAGAACGTTCCATCGGCGATGTCGATGCCCGCGGGATTGGAAGGCCGGCGCCCGAACTGATCCAACCCGCCGTTGAAGCCATCCTGGTAGGCGGCCTGGGCCTCGGGCTTGCCCTGGGGCAGGGTCTTCCACATCTCGCGGATGGACGAGGGATTCCAGTAGTCATCCTTCGTGTTCCACGGGCCCACGTCCCAGACGGACGTGGTCGTGCACTTGCCCGTCACCGGGTAGCACACGCGCACCTGGTACTCGGTGCCACCATTGGTCGCGAGCGCCCGGCGCGAAGGCAGCGCCACGAAGCGGTCATAGCTCTTGATGACGTGGCCGTTGGCCGTCGTGCCGCCCACCAGACCCTCGCGCGTGGCGTAGATGCGGTAGGTCAACGGTGTCGCCAGGGTCGCGCTCTCCTGCGAGGCGGTGCCCCCCTCCAGCGTTCCCTCCAGCTTCACGTCGTGCACCACGGGACCGCGGCCGTGCTCATCCGCCACGAGCGCGAGCCGCACCTGCACCTCCGTGCCAGCCCAGGGCAGGCGCACGGCCTCTCCCGCGCTGGAGATGCTCCACTCGCTCCAGGCGCCACTGGCCGAACGCACCCGGACATCCACCTCGACGCCCATTCCCAGGGCGCTCTTGGCCTGGAGGAGCGGCCGCACCGTGTCCACGGGCTGCTCCAGCCGGCGGGCCGGGAAGGTGTAGAGGCCCGTCAGGGTGCGCAGCCCCTCGGGACGGCGCATGACGTTGTAGGGCTCGAACACCAGCCCCTCCCCGGTGCGCACGAGCTCTCCCGTGCCCTCACCGGTGGCGAGATCCTCCGCCCAACGCAGACCGCTGGCGTTCCCCGGCGAGGCCGTACGCGGAGACTCCGTCGCGGGCTCCGCCAGCGCAGCACCTCCCACCAGCGAAACGCCGCACATCATCGTCATGAACGTCGACCGCACCTTCGAGCGCATGGACCGGCTCCTTGGAAAAAGGGGGGTTTCTGATTAATCCCTACTTCCCAAGAAGACATCGAATGCGCATCACCGTCTCACAAAAAAATAAAAATCGTCCTTCCGGGTGTTCTCGGGGGCTCTGGTGCGGCGTGTTCCCGTCCACCCCAGGCGTAAAATTTTTATATTCCTTCATCCGGTGGCCGGTTTGATGGAGTCCAGGATGATGGAGTTTCCGGGATACGAGCTTCGGAGTCTGTTCCAGACGACGAGCAACAACTTGCTGTTCCATGCGGTGCGGCGGGCGGACGGGCTGCCGGTCATCCTCAAGACGCCGCGCGCGCAGCACCCGGGTCCACGCGAGCGCGCCCGCTACCAGCGCGAGTACACCCTCCTCGAGCGCCTGCGCGGCACGGCCGGGGTGCTCACCGCCCATGGCCTGGAGATGTACGCGGAGCGGCCCGTCCTCGTGCTGGAGGACGTGGGCGGCAAGGCGCTCTCGGAGCAGCTCGGCCAGCCCTTCGCGCCCTCGCGGCTCCTGGCCATCGCGATTCCCCTGGCCGCCACGCTGGCGGAGGTGCACCGCCGGGGCGTCATCCACAAGGACATCAAACCCGCCAACATCCTGCTCTCGGAGGGGGGACGGGTGTGGCTCATCGACTTCGGACTGGCCACGTTGCGGCAGCTGGAGCACGTGGAGGCCGCGGCGGCCCCGCTCATCGAGGGCACGCTGCCGTACATGTCCCCGGAGCAGTCCGGGCGGATGAACAGGGCGGTGGACTACCGCACGGACTTCTACTCGCTGGGGGTGGTGCTCTATCAGCTGCTCACCGGGGAGCTGCCCTTCCGAGGTAGGGACGCCCTGGAGTGGATCCATGCGCACGTCGCCCAGGCCCCCGTGCCTCCGAGCGAGCGGGTGCCCTCGGTCCCCTCCCTGCTGTCGGCGGTGGCGCTCAAGCTGCTGGGCAAGTCCGCCGAGGAGCGCTACCAGAGCGCGGAGGGGCTGAAGGCGGACCTGGAGCGGTACGAGGAGGGGCTGCGGCGGGGCGCGCCGGAGGAGTTCCCCCTGGGGCTGCGGGACTTCCCCGCTCGCTTCCAGGTGCCCCAGCGCCTCTACGGCCGCGACGCGGAGCGGCAGGCGCTGCTGGAGGCCTTCGAGCGGGTGGCCCGGACCGGGAAGACCGAGTGGGTGCTGGTGCGGGGCTACTCGGGCATCGGCAAGTCCTCCGTCGTCCATGAGTTGCACAAGCCGCTGCTGCGGCGCCGCGGCTTCTTCCTCAGCGGCAAGTTCAACCCGCTGCAGCGGGACGTGCCCTACGCCACGCTGGCCCAGGCGCTGGGGGCGCTCGTGCAACAGATGCTGGCCGGCAACGACGAGGAGGTGGCCGCCTGGCGCCAGCGCCTGCTGGAGGCCTTCGAGGGCATGGGCCAGGTGCTGACGGCGCTGGTGCCGCGGTTGGAGCAGGTGGTGGGCAGACAGCCCCCCGTGCCGGAGCTGCCACCGGCCGACGCGCGCAACCGCTTCAACCGCCTCTTCCTGCGCTTCCTCGCGGTGTTCGCCACCGCCGAGCGGCCGCTGGTGCTCTTCCTGGATGACTTGCAGTGGGCGGACTTCGCCAGCCTCCAGCTGCTGAAGTACCTCTCCACCCACCCGGATACCCCGCCCCTGCTGCTGATGGGGGCCTACCGGGACAACGAGGTGAGCGCCTCGCACCCGCTGGCCATGGCGCTGGCGGAGGTGCGCAAGGCGGCGGGGCGGATGGTGGAGCTCCACCTGGGGCCACTGTCTCCCGAGCAGACGCGGCAACTGGTGGCGGATGCCCTGCCGGGCGCCGCGGACGGGCTCGTGGTGCCGCTATCGGCGCTGGTGCAGGAGAAGACGGGAGGCAACCCCTTCTTCCTGCTCCAACTGCTCCAGACGCTCTACACCGATGGCCTGGTGTCACGCGGGGCGGACGGAGCGTGGCGCTGGGAAGAGCGGGCCGTGCGGGCCCGGGACTACTCGGACAACGTGGTGGAGTTCATGGCCGCCCGGCTGCGGCAGCTCCCCTTCCCCACCCAGCAACTGCTGCGCCTGGCCGCGTGTGTGGGAGACTCCTTCGCCCGGGAGACGGTGGCCCTGCTCTCCCGCCAGGAGGCCCCCGAGGTGGAGCGCGGGCTCGAGCCGGCGCTCCAGGAAGGGCTGCTGGTGGAGACGGGCGCCCAGCACTACCGCTTCGCGCACGACCGCATCCACCAGGCCGCCTATGCCCTCATCGCCGAGGAGGAGCGCAAGGCGGCCCACCTGGAGATTGGCCGGCGGCTGTGGGCGCGCCTCTCGCCCGAGGAGTTGCACGAGCATCTGTTCGACGTGGTGGGCCAGCTCAACGCGGGCGCGGAGTTGATAAAGGGCGAGGAGGAGCGCTCCCGGCTGGCGCGGCTCAACGCCGATGCGGGCTTCCGGGCCAAGGCCTCCGTGGCCTACCGCTCGGCCATTGGCTACTTCTCCATGGCCTTCTCCCTGCTGCCCGGCAATCCGTGGGAGACGCAGCCCGCGCTGGCCTTCTCGCTGCGCCTGGAGCAGGCCCGCTGCGAGCTGGTGAGCGGCCATGGCACCGAGGCCAACCGGCTGGTGGAGGAGGAGCTGCTCGCGCGCGCCACCACGCGCCAGGAGCTGGCGGCCTCCTACCAGCTCAAGAGCAGCATCCTCCTCACGCGCAACCAGGCCGCCGCCGCCGCCGCCTGTCTGCTGGAGTGTCTGGAGCGCTTCGGGGTGAGCATTCCCCCCAAGCCCACCTGGGAGCAGGTGCTCGCCGCCCACCGGGAAGCGGAGACCCTGCTGGGCGACCGCCCCATCGAGAGCCTCCGCGATCTACCTCCCATGACGGATCCGGACATGAAGACCGCCATGGGGTTGCTGGCGGCGCTGACGTGGCCCGCCTTCTTCTCCGACGAGAAGCTCCTGGCCCTGCACCTGTGCCGGACGGTGGAGCTGACACTCCGCCATGGGTACACCGCCGCGGCCGCACCGGGCTATGCGTGGTACGGCACGGTGATCGCCAGCCACTTCAAGGACTACCACCGGGGCTACGCCTTCTGCACGCTGGCCTGTGAGCTCATCGAGCGCCCCGACGGCGCGGCGTACCGGGGCAGGACGCTCTTCACCATGGCCCACGCGAGCCTCTGGGTGAAGCCGATCCCCGCCGCGATGGAACTCTACCACAGTGCCTTCCAGCAGACGGTCCAGTCGGGTGACTACCAGGTGGCCTGTTATTGCTGCCTCTTCATCACGACGGTCCAAATGCTCGCGGGCACCGAGCTGGCCGAGGTGTCGCGGGAGATGGTGGCGCGCACGGACTTCACGCACAAGGTGGGCTACCCGCAGCCGGAGGACATGCTCCGGGTCTCGCACGCCTTCGTGCAGCAGATGCGGGGGCTCACCGCGTCGTTCGAGTCCATGAGCATGGAGGGCTTCGACGAGAAGGCGTTCGAGGCCCAGCTGAGCGGCCGCATGCCCGCGCTGCGATTCTGGTACGCGACGATCAAGGCCCGGTCGCGCTTCGTGAGCGGGGCCTACGAGGAGGCGCGCCAGGCCGTGGACGAGGCCAAGGCCATGAGCTGGTCCGTCTTCGGGCGCATCCAGCAGCTCGAGTACCACCTGTGCCGGGCCCTGGTGCTGGCGGCGTGCTACCGGCAGTCCCCGGCGGAGCGCCAACAGGAGGACCTGAAGGAGCTCCAGGCGCACCACCGGCAGCTGGCGGAGTGGGCCAGCCACTGCCCGGAGACGTTCCGCGCGCCCGAGCGGATGGTGGCGGCGGAGCTGGAACGCCTCCTCGGAAGAGCGGACACGGCCCCCTCGGTCTACGAGGAGGCCATTCGAGCCGCGCGAGAGCAGGGCCAGGTGCACCACCTCGCCCAGGCCAGCGAGCTGGCCGCGCGCTTCTGGGAGGAGCGGCGGCTGGACGTCCTGGCCCTCTTCTATGCCCGCAGGGCTCGCGAGGCCTATGCCCAGTGGGGCGCCGAGGGCAAGGCGCGGCACCTGGACTGGCAGTGGTCCCTGCTGAGCGGCCCGGCCGTCAGGCACCAGGACTCCACCAGTTATGACTCGGACTCCAGCCAGCTCGACGCGCTCACCGTCGTCAAGAGCCAGCAGGCCATCTCCAGTGAGATCAACCTGGAGAAGCTGGTGGACACCCTCACGCGGGTGGCCCTGGAGAATGCCGGCGCCCAGCGGGGAGCCCTCCTGCTGATGCAAGGCGGGGTGCTGAAGGTGGAGGCCCTGGTGGACACCTCCCGGGGAGCGGTGGAGCCAGTCCCGCCGGAAGCGGCGGATCGGGTGTTGCCGTGGACCCTGCTCTCCTACGTGCGGCGGACCGGCGAGCCCGTCCTCATCAACGACACCTCGCAACCCCACCCCTTCTCCTCGGACGCCTTCTTCGCCCAGAGCCAGGCCCGCGCCGTGTTGTGCCTGCCCCTGCAACGCCAGGAGCAGTTCCACGGGTTGCTGTACCTGGAGAATGCCCTCACCACCGGGGCCTTCAGGCCCGGCCGCATCACCCTGCTGCGGCACCTGGCCTCCCAGGCGGCCATCTCCGTGGAGAACGCGAGGCTCTACACCGAGGTGCGGCAGGCCGAGGCGGCCCTGCGCCAGGCCAACGAGGAGCTGGAGCGGCGCGTGGAGGAGCGGACGCGCGAGCTGAGACAGGCCCAGGCGCGCCTGGTGGAGACGGCCCGCTCGGTGGGAATGGCCGAGGTGGCCTCCAATGTGTTGCACGATGTGGGCAACACCCTCACCACCATCGTGGTGGACACCGAGCAGATGCACCACTCGGTGGAGGCCTCGCGCGTGGACCGGGTCGACAAGGTCTTCAAGCTGCTGGCCGAGCACCGGCCGCACCTCTCGGACTTCCTCACCCACGATGAGCGGGGCCAGCAGCTGTTCACCTACCTCCCGAGCCTCGCGGCCGAGCTGATGCAGGAGCGGGAGTCCCTGCGGCAGGGACTGGGGACGCTGGGCAGGAACGTGGAGCGCGTGCGCACCATCATCCAGTTGCAGCAGACGTACGCGACATCCTCGCTGCTGGTGGAGGAGTGCGCGCTGGACGAGGTGGTGGAAGAGGCCCTGCGCCTGCAAGGCGGAGCCCTGCGCCAAGCGAGCGTGCGGGTGGAGAAGGAGCTGGCGCCCCTGGCTCCGGTGAAGGTGGACAGACACCGGCTGCTGCAGATCCTCCTCAACCTGCTGAGCAATGCCCGGCAGGCGATGGAGGACACCGCGCCCGGGCAGCGCACCTTGTGGCTGCGCTTGCAGCGCGAGGGTGAGTGGATCCGGATCCAGGTGCGGGACAACGGCCAGGGCATCGCGCCCGAAGTGACCCGGCGCCTCTTCAACCATGGATTCACCACCCGCAAGGACGGCCACGGAATCGGGCTGCACTCCAGTGCGCTCGCGGCGCGGCTGATGGGCGGGCAGCTGCGGTTGGAGAGCGCGGGGCCAGGACAGGGAGCCACCGCCACCCTCGAGCTGCCTCTCTCCCCGGCTGGCCTCGACGGTTGAAGCGCTTTCTCCTACCCTGGAAAACGGAGGAGAAAACAACATGAGACGTATCAACGTGGCCGTAGCCGTTTTCGCCGCGGGCGCCCTGGGTGCCTGCGAGTCGTCAGCCCCTCAGTCCCAGGAGGAGCTTCAGGGGCAGCTCGAGAAGCCGCTGCTGAATGATCCGGTGCTGAGTGATCCGCGGGTGAATGATCCGCTGCTGCTGGATGAGTCGCTGCTGGGGACGCCCGTGCCGCCGTGGCCCGCTGGTGACGAGCGCGGAATGGGCAACACGCAAGGCCCTGGCACGCGCATGCGCTGCGCTGTCTACATGCTGCATCCGAAGTCCAAGGAGTATGAGCTGTCGTACGTGCGCTCGGAGACCATGCCGATGTCGCCGTTCGCCACGCCGCTCGAGTACGACTATGTGCCGACGTTTGGCCCGCCGTTCACCCGGCATGCGGTCAATGGCGAGACGATCTGCGGGGAGCCCGGGGGCCAGGGCACCCAGATCGACGCGCTGGGACATTTCGGAGTCCTGCCCCAGCCGTGGGATCCCGCGACAGGTCCCCATCCCTCGCAGAACGCGATCTATTACAACGGCTACACCCAGGCGCAGGTGAAGCCGACCCCCGACTCTCCGCTGGCCAAGCTGGGCGTGGAGAAGATTCCGCCGATCGTCACCACCGCCGTGCTGCTGGATGCGCGGGCGTACGTGGGCAGTGGGAACCGGCTCGCCGGTGGCCAGCAAATCACCGCGGCCCACATCCACGGGATGATCCAGGCGCAGGGCCTGGGTTGGCGCGGCATCCTCCCGGGCGACGTGGTCTACATCTACACCGGCTGGCAGGAGCTCTGGCAGGACCCGAGCGTCACGGGTGAGTACTACGCGCAGGGGCCCGGGCTCGCCCCGGACGCGGTGAATCTGCTCGCCAGGAAGGCCATCGTCGCGGTGGGCATGGACGTGCCCTTCATCGATCCGGTCAACCCGGGCCAGCTGCAGGGACAGGCGCCGCCTCCGGCGGGCACCCCGCCGGGTATCCCCTTCTACGCCCACCACCATCTCCTGAGCCAGGCGGGCATCCACCTCATGGAGAACGTGCGCCTGAAGGCGATGGCCGGGGACAAGACCTGGATCTCCTGCACCCTCGTCCTGCCCCTCCGGGAGCGCGGAGGCTCGGGCTCGCCGGTCCGGCCCGTCTCCTACGGTCCCCCGCGCCCGTAAAGAGGGCGCTTCCACCCGGGCGTGCACACCCGGCGCCCGGGTGGTGGGGCTCCTGCCTCACTCCTCCTCGGCAGGGGCCTCCATGTAGTCGGGGGCCTGGATGCCCAGCAGCGCGAACGCGCTCCGCAGGGTCTGCTTCAGCGCCGCCACCAGGGCCAGTCGGCCCTGCGTCTTCTCCGGATCCGCGCTGATGATGGGGTCCGCCTTGTAGCGCGTGTAGTAGCTGTGGAAGTCGGTGATCAGCTCCTGGCAGAAGTACAGCACGTGGTGCGGCTCCAGACGCTCCGCCGCGCTCGCCACCACGTCCGGCAACTGGCTCATCTTCTTCAGCATGACCTGCTCCTCGGGCAGCGTCAGCCGCGCGAGGTGCGCCTCCGTCAGCCCCTCCACCCCGATGAACGGCTGCCCCTTCTCCACCGCCTTCTTCAGGATGTTCGCGCACCGCGCGTGTCCATACTGGAAGTAGAAGACGGGGTTGTCCTTCGACTGCTCCTTCACCTTGTCCAGGTCGAAGTCGAAGCGCGCGTTCGCCGACTTCATCAGGAAGAGGAAGCGGCACACGTCCGCCCCGGCCTCGTCGATGAGGTCCTCCAGCTCGAACACCGTGCCCTTGCGCTTGCTGACCTTCACCTCCTCGCCGCCCCGGGTGATGCGCACGATCTGCACCAGCAGGAACTCGAGCTTCTTCGGATCCATCCCGAGCAGGATCATCCCCGCCTTGATGCGCGGGGTGTGGCCGGCATGGTCCGCCCCGAGCACGTCGATGATGCGATCGAAGCCGCGCTCGTACTTCTCCTGGTGGTAGGCGAGGTCCGCCGTCAGGTACACCGGCGTGCCGTCATGCCGGAGGATGACGCGGTCCTCGTCATCCCCGTGCTGGCTCGTCATCAGGAAGGTGCCGCCGCGCTGGCGCTCCGCGTACTGGGCGGCCTTGCTGTCCTCGCTGCGGACCTTCTCGCCCTCGCGCCGGGCCTCCGCGGCCTCGTACGTGGCCCCGCGCGCCTTGTACTGCTCGGCCACGGCCTTCACCTTGCCGGCCGCGTGCAGCGAGGCCTCGCTGTAGAACACGTCGTGCCGGATGTTCGCCTTCTCCAGGCTGGCCTTGATGGCCTTCAGGTTCTCGCGGATGGCCACCGCGGTCGCCTCGGGCAGCCACTCGGACTCGGGCGCCCGCAGGTACCGCTCGCCCACGTCCGCCCTCCACGTCTTCGCGATGTCGATGACGTACTCGGCGGGGTACTCGCCCTCGACCAGCTCCACCTGCTCCCCGAAGAGCTGCCGGTAGCGCTTGTGCACCGTGCGGCCGAGCGTCTCCACCTGCTTGCCGTAGTCGTTGATGTAGAACTCGCGCGTCACGTCGTGCCCGGCCGCCTCCAGCAACCGGGACACGGCGTCGCCCATGAAGGCCCCGCGCGCGTGGCCGATGTGCACCGGCCCCGTCGGGTTCGCCGAGACGAACTCCACCATCACCCGCTTGCCCGTGGACTTCGGCGCCCGCCGCCCGAACGCATCCCCGGCCCGCAGCACCTCGCGCGCCACCTCCTGGATGACGCCCGGCTTCAGCGTGAAGTTCAGGAAGCCCGGCCCCGCCACGTCGACCTTGGCGACGATGCCCTCCTTGTCCACCAGCCCCTTCACGATGGCGCTCGCGATGTCGCGGGGCGGCTTGCCCTCGGGCTTCGTGAGCATCATGGCCACGTTCACGGCCCAGTCACCGTGGGCCGGATTCTTCGGAGGCTCCACGGCGTAGCCCGGCACCTGCTCCAGCTTGAGCGTGCCGGCCGCCTTGAGCGCCGCGAGCGTTTCATCGATGAGGGTGAAGACCTTCTGCCGCATGGGGACGTCCTTCTCCAGTCACAGCCGCCAGGGCCGCGCAATGTATGCGGAACCGGCGCGGGCTTCACGGCTTCCGTGCACCCCCATGCGGCGAGCCGGAAGCGCTACTTCTTGGGATCTCACAGAACGAGGGCTCGGCCGCGGTGGCGGGCCGCGCCAGCACCTGCCGGCCCTTCACCACGAGGGCGAGGACGCGCTCGGCGACCGTCACGCCGCCCGAGGCGACCTCGATCGCCGCCCCGATGAGCGCCACGGCCCCGGCCGCCGCCACCGCACGCCCCGCCTTCCGCCTCCGTGCCGGAGTCTTCTTCTTCACCATCGCCTGCCCTCCACCGACGAGGTCGAGCGTGGAGTCCCGGCATGCCACCAGGCAGCCCACCGCTGCACGCGGTCGTCCACGGCGTGCAGGGGTTGCGAAGGCAGTGCCAACCCGTCAGGCCCGGCGCGTCTTCTTCTGGAAACGGCGCCCGCCGGAGGGGCGGGTGGGTGCTCACGCTGGGCAATGTTTTCCCCTTCCCCACCCCACCGCTTCCAGACGGATGAAGGGCCGTGTGGGGAAGCCGGAGGTGGCGGCTCGCTCAGGCCGCTCGAGTGGAGGAAACGGCGAGCGGCTGGGGCCCGGGGGTCTGGGCGGCCTTCTCGGGCCGGACGGTGAGCACCTTGAGCACCATGCGCGGGGAGAACATGGCGGCGGGTGACTCGATCATGTGCTGCACCCGAGCGAAGGCCGTCATCGCCTCCTCGTCATAGCCCGCGAGCTGCTGGAACCGGTTGCCGTACCAGCTCATCAGGCCGAACCCCGGCGGGCGCTTGCCCTTCACCTCGGGGAAGCCCAGGTCGCCGGCCGTTGCGAGGGCCCACGGCCCCGTGAGGATCTCACCCGCCCGCCGGCGGTAGCGATCGGCGGCCCCGTGCACACCCTGGCGCAGACACTCGCCCAGCGCCTTGGCCTGCATCGCGCCGGTGCTCATGCCCTGGCCGTAGATGGGGTTGAACGAGCAGAAGGCATCCCCCACCACCGCCAGCCCCTCGGGGAAGCGGGACATGCGCTCGTAGTGGCGGCGCTGGTGGTGCGGGAAGCGGTAGAGGTGGACGGGCCCGAGCGGCTCGGCGTTCTTGATGGCCTCGTACAGGTGCGGTTGGGGCAGGCCGCGGGCGAACTCGAGGAACACCGCCTCGTCCGCCGTCGCGGGGAAATCCCCCAGCCAGCCGCCCAGCGTCACCAGCCAGCGGTGGTCCTCGATGTCCTGGATGATGCCGAGCCGCCGTTCCTTCGGCAGCTCGGGCGAGAGCGCCAGGGAGCGCCACCCCGGGTCGAACCCCTGCGGCTTGCGGTAGAGACGGGTGGCATAGCCCACGTCCACGTGGATGCGCGTCTCCTCCACGCGGGGATGGCCCAGCGCCTCCAGCCACTGGGGCGTGCGCGAGCCCCGGCCGCTGGCGTCCACCACCAGCTCGGCTTCGAGCGTCTCCTCCTGCCCGCCGCCCGGCGCCTGCAGCTGGAGTCCCGTGACACGCGTCCGGTCGGCGCTCGTCTGGAAGCCCACCGCTTCCCGGCCATCGAGGATGCACACGTTCGCGAGGGCCTGGAGACGCTGGCGAATCACCCACTCGAGCAGCAACCGGCTCATGGAGGCGGCCTTCACGCCACTGGGGAACCGTGGGCGCCAGCTGCCAGCCCCGAACGAGGCGACGGACCCGACCACATCCAGGAACTCCCCTCCCGCGGCCTCCAGGTCCTCCCGGATGCCCGGGAGGATGCCGGCGAGGATGTCCATTCCCCGCGTGAGCAGGCCATGGATGTGCAGCGCCTGGGGGACGCCCTTGCGCGGCTGCGGCCCGTCCGGGAAACGATCGCGCTCCACCAGGGTGACGCGCTCGAAGTGGCGGGACAGCACGCCCGCGGACATCATTCCGGCGATGCTACCGCCATAGACGATGGCGTGTGTACCGGCGGGCGTGGAGGGAGAAGGATTGGAAGTGCTCATGCGGTGCGAGCGTAGGCGACCGCTCGCACGAGGTGCTACGGGCAGCGTGCCGAGACGTACTTGCCGGTAGTCCCGGTGAACACCACGGCGTCAGCGATCCAGTTGCCATTGCTCAGCTTGTTCCACACGTTGGTGGAACCCCAGGGGCCGCTGGCACTGGTGCCGGTGGTCTGGCACACGATGTGGACGCGGGTATTGCCGGCGAGGGTCCCGGCCGACGCGTAACCGCTGCCCGGTCCGGTGCGCAGGGTGTAGGGCCCGCCGGAAGCCGTCTTGCCGTAGTTGCCCCCGTACATCCACTGCACGCTGTACACGTCGTTCCAGCTCATCTCGTGGTTGGTGTACATGCCACTGCCCATCTCATAGGTGCGGCCGCGCTTCGACTCCATCGTCCAGTTGCCGTTCGCCGAGGAGGAGTCGTATTGGTAGTGCATCACCGAGCTCTCGTCGTACTCGGCCACCAGGCTGTAGCCCGAGCACTGCCGGGTGAACTGCTCCCTCCAGTCCGGCAGGATGTTGGCGTCGTACACCCAGATATAGCTGTCCCGGTCGCAGCGGTTCTGCTCGTGCTGCAGCCCGAGCGCGTGACCCAGCTCGTGAATGGCGATTCCCTTGGTCTGACAATTGTAGTCCAGGGAGACCACCTGGTAATTGCCGGGAGAGACACGCCCCACATAGGAGTTGCAACCGGTACCAGTGGGTTTGATCCAGATGTATTCGGTGATGCCGCTCTGCCAGGGCCGGAAGTCGACCCGCGGCGCGCCGATGTACACGCTGCTGCTCGCGCCGTCCCACACGTACGAGGACCAGTACTCGATGTGCTCCATCGCCGCGGTGACCGCCGAGGGGAAGGAGATGGCCGGGTCGATGTAGTAATAGACGACCCCATTCGGCCATCGCTTGCTGGTGCTGGTGAGCGAGCCGGAAAGCGCCCCGACGCGCCGGGCTTGCTCCACCGCCTGCTCCGCGGTCGTGGCGACCTCGTCCGCCGGGCCCACCACGATGTCGCCCTCGATGATCGCCTGTCCGCCCTGTACCTCGTAGGCGATGCGGCGAGGAGACCCGTCCGGGTTGACGATGAAGCCCGTGTGGAGCTTCGCGTCCGGGTGGAGGATGTCCTCCGGGGCCGGGCGGTTTTCGGCCGGCAGTTCCTCACCACCACAGGCGCCGACGAAGACGGCCGACACAACCATCCATCCGCGAATACCGTGCTTCAGCTCTGACATGACCTCTCCTCGAGGTGGGGCAAGACGTCCCTGCCCGCCTGAAGCAGGCTGGATGCCAAGAGGAGAGGACTTCCCAAGCGCCGGAGGTTCCATCGGTTGCGCTCGAAAGTGTCACGCGGCTTTACACCCACGGCTGACCGAGAACCGATCACCTGCTGACCGGGAAACGGTCATCTCCGTCACCCTGTTTCGCGGCCAGCTCCTTGGCCGTCTCGACGAAGAGGCGCAGGGGCTCCGAGCGCTGGGCCCGGCTCGGGAAGTAGAGGAAGTAGCCGGGCACGGTGGGCGCGTAGGCCTCGAGCACCCGCACGAGTTTCCCCGAGCGCAGCTGGGCCTGCACCTGTTCCAGGCGAAGGCCCCGGCACGCGCCTCGGGCGCCGCTGTCACGTTCGAGCCTGGCGCTCGGTCCGCTTGGCACTCGCTTTTTGCTGCTGGTTTGACGAGGTTCCACGGCGTCTTTGCCCCAGGCGCGAAAGTGCGGCCATTTCTGCTCCCCAGCAGGGGGTTGAGGCTCAAGTCGCCCCAGCCAAGAGACAGGGTGCCCCTGCCGCGCCCCTCATGGGCGGGCGGCCTGGGCAGGCGTGTACCCCAAGGGGCTGCGCGGCTTCTCCACCCGCCTGGCGCACTTGCTCGGCCGGCCCCCGTCTGCGGCCCTCCTCGGCCCCTGCGCTCCAGCCCTCTCCCTCCACATGGCCTCTCTCCCGCCTTACGCCCGTGCGTTGCGCGCAGGCCCTCCGGCCCAGCCCGATTGGGTCAGCACCCGTCCTCGGCGTCCATGAAGGCGGCCAGCCTTGCCTCGAGCCGGTGCTGGCGGCTGCCCTCTTGCAGGAAGACCGATGACATCAGCATGCCCGCCTGGGCTTGCTCCAGGCATTCGGTCCGTGCCCGCACCAGCGAGGGTTCCGCCGCGATGCACAGGTAATCATTACTCACGAGCATGTCGGCGCGGCGCGCTCGGGGAGGGCTCTCGATGATGTCGGCCATTTCCTGGAGCCAAGCACGCGCCTCCCGAGGGCGGCAAGCCGGGTGCTCCGGTGATTCCATACCCTTGCAAAGCAAGGAATCAAACACAGGCATTCCATGTCAGACCATGCCCTCACTCTGCACGCGCAACTCTGACACGGAGCCCGTGCATGACGACCCGAGAGTCCACAGCCGAGATTGAGCAGCAGCAGAAGTCCGACACCCCGCACGAGCGCCCCACCCCGCGGGCCGTCCCCACCCCGGGGGTCGCCCGCGCCGACGCCGCCCAGATGGTCCGGGTGGAGGCCGCCAACTTCCAGCGTGGCATTCCCCTGCCCGGCCACCCCAACAACGCCGACGAGGCGCGCTACCCCAGCCGCTTCGCCAGCTACTCCAAGGGCCTGCCGCACGACGGGCTCGGAGACGTCAACCCGCAGGAGTACGACAAGCTGCTGGTCGCCATCTCCAGCGGCAACCCAGCCGACTTCGAGGCCATCACCCTCGGCGGGACCCGCATGCTCGTCAACCCGCAGTCGGCCTACGCCTACCAGCTCGAGGGCGCGGACTCCCACGCGCTCGCCATCGCCCCCGCGCCCACCTTCGCGGGCCTGGAGATCGCCGGGGAGATGGAGGAGCTGTACTGGATGGCGCTGGCACGCGACGTCTCCTTCCAGGACTACGCCGCCGCCTCCACGCCGGTCATCCCCGACGCCCTCCAGCGCCTCAACCAGCTCGGCGTGTTCCGCGGCCCCCGGGACAACGGGCAGGTGACGGCGCAGACGCTCTTCCGCGACAGCCTGCCCGGCAGCACGGTGGGCCCCTTCATCTCGCAGTTCCTGCTGCTGGACGTGCCCTACGGCGCGCAGACCGTCTCCCAGCGCATCCGCACGAGGGTGGCCGGGGATGACCGCGTCTCCGCCTTCGACGAGTGGCTGTGCATCCAGAACGGCCATCCCCCCGCCCGGGGGGAGACGTTCGACGCCACGCCGCGCTACCTGCGCAACGGGCGCGACCTGGCGGAGTTCGTCCACCACGACTTCCCGCTCCAGTCGAGCCTCAACGCCGCGCTCATCATCAGCTCGCAGAACGACAATGACAGCGACGGCAAGTCCTCGCCGCCGGTGCACGACGAGAACAACCCCTACCGCCTGTACGTGAAGCAAGACGCCTTCGCCACCTTCGGCAACGCGGACGGGCAGGACCTCATCGGCCGCATCATGAAGCTGGCCCTCCAGGGCGTCTGGTTCCAGAAGTACCAGGTGCACCGGCGCCTGCGCCCGGAGGAGTTCGCCGGCCGCGTCCACAACACCAACGCCAACTCGCGCGCCTACCCCGTCCACCCCGACCTGCTCGGCTCGCCGGTGCTGCCCAAGGTGTTCGAGCGCAACAAGGCGCTCAACGGGGGCACGCAGGGCACGCACCTGCTGGCCCAGGCCTTCCCCGAGGGCTCGCCCCTCCACCCGGCCTATGGCTCCGGCCACTCCACCTACGTGGGCGCGGGCGTGACGATGCTCAAGGCCTTCTACAAGACGGACCTGCCGGTGAAGAACCCGGTGGTGCCCAGCGCGGACGGCCTGTCGCTGGAGGCCTACACCGGGCCGGCGCTGACGATTGGGAACGAGCTGGACAAGCTGGCGATGAACATCGGCGTCGGCCGGCTCTTCGGCGGCGTCCACTGGCGCACCGACCACGAGAACGCGGTGCGGCTGGGCGAGCTCATCGCGCTGCGCGTGCTGCAGGATCTGGCGCGCACCTACAACGAGGACTTCGCCGGCTTCCAGGTGCGTACCTTCGGCGGCAACACCCTCACCGTCAGCGCCACCACGCCGGAGCTCCCCAACCACGTCAGCGCCGTCACCGGCTTCTCCATCGTGGATGGCAACGGCCAGACCGTGCCCGGCTACGAGGAGGTGCGCAACGGCATGACGCTGCGGGCGGCCGACCTGCCCCCGGGCTGGAAGCTCCAGGTGAACACCTTCCCGGCCACCGTGGGCAGCGTGAAGCTCGTCCTCGACGGTGTCACCACGAGCGACAGCACGGCGCCCTACACCGTGAACTCGAGCGCCCTCGTGACCGGTGCCCACACGCTGGTGGCCACGCCCTACAGCGGCGTGAACGGGAGCGGCCTGGGCGGCGTCCCCCTCTTCCTCCGCTTCCAGGTGGTAAGCCACTGGGCGATGACGGACCCGATGAAGGGCTGGAGCCTGAATGACGCGGCCGTCCTGCTGAAGAGTGGCAAGGTGTTGGTGGGCCCCCACTGGGGCTCCACCTCCACGCAGCTGTACGATCCGGCCACCGGGCAGTGGAGCTTCACCGGCTCCGCGAAGCATGAGCGCGCCCAATACACGATGACGCTGTTGGGGGACGGCAAGGTGCTGCTCGTGGGCGGTGCCACGGGCCCGACCTACCCGACCGAGACCGAGGTGTATGACCCGGCCACCGGCCTCTGGACCGTGAGAGGCTCCCTGGGCCAGGGCCGCTTCGGCCATACGGCGACGCTGCTCCTGGATGGGCGGGTGCTCGTGGTCGGTGGCTGGAACAACGGCGGCTACGGCACCTCGGAGGTGTACGATCCGGCGACCGGCGGGTGGTCCACCCTGGCGACGTCTCACGGCGTGCTGGGCCACACGGCCACGCTGCTCCCCAACGGCCAGGTGCTGGTGGTGGGAGGAAACTGGAACACCCCGCTCGCCCGGCTCTTCAACCCCTCGACGAACAGCTGGACGTCGATTGCCCCCCCAGACGAACCGCTGGGTGAGCACGCGGCGGTGCTGCTGACGAACGGCACGGTGCTGGTGGGCGGAGGCGCATTCACCTGGCTCTATGAGCCCCAAAGCCAGACCTGGAAGCGGGGCAAAGCCCCGGTCGTGCGCCGCTCGAACTACACCATGACCCGCCTGTCCAACGGCCAGGTGCTGATGACGGGAGGGGATGGGCCGGACGGGGCCCTCCGGGAAGCGGAGCTGTACGACCCGAACACGGGAACGTGGGCCCTCACGTCACCGACGAACAACACCCGGAGGAAGCACACGGCGACGCTGCTGCTCAATGGCAAGGTGCTCGTCGCGGGCGCCGTCGGCTACAACGTCGGCAGCAACACCTCTGAGCTGTACACGCCCTCTCCCTGAGCCACGAGGCCGTGGATGACGCGGAGGCCCGGGAGCGCATGGCCCGGGCCTCCCTGCGGTGGGAGTAGGGGCGGGATGCCAAGCCGCTGTCCGGTGGCGTTCAGTGACGTATGGAGCGGCTACGGTATAGCAGCGACTCCCACCCCGGGTTGAAGCGTCGGGGGACCAAGCCCGCGCGGCGGACCCGGGCCTGAGGTGAGGGAGGTCCAGCCCAGCCAGCGCACGGGCTAATTACGGGCGACCAGAGGCGGCCATGGGGGGCCCCAGCCGCACCTTTCCCCTTTGACGCTGGCCGTCCCGGTGGCCACCGTGCAGCGCATCCTGCGCCCTCGGACCCGGCCATTACCACGGCGGTGTACGGCAACCTCGACGTGGAGGACATGCGCAAGGGCCTCAACCAGCTCGACTTCGCGGCGCCCGAGCTGGCCCCGGCCGAGTAGTCCCCGACAGCCGCCAGAGGCGAGCCCTCTCCGCTTGCCGCTGGTTTGCTGCTGAAGGGCACGGCGGGAAAAACCAAAGCCCAGGAGTCTCGCTGCCAAGGGGCTCGTCCCGCCCTCCCCTACTCCCCGCGGCGCAGCCGCTCGACGTGCGTACCGACGGGCGCGGAGGGAGAGGGATTCGAGGTGCTCGTGAGGTGCGAGCGTAGAAGAACCGCTCGCGGGCCGTCGAATCACGCGTCCCGCGTTGGGAGGTCAACGCCCACGGATTCAACGGCTCGTCCTTCGTTTCCGGCAGTGCGACCCTGACGCTCTCTTCTGCCCTCTGCCCGGAAGGATCCCCTCCGATGCGCATGCTGCTGATGGGCGTCCTTCTGCTCCTGGGGTGCGCTCCGAGCCTCTCCCGTCCACTCGTGGAGGGCGTGGTGGCCTCGGCTCCGGCGGAAGCCATCCTGCTGGTGCGTGGTGGGGCAGAAGCAGACACGCTGGATGCCTGGGCCGTCTTCCTCCCAGTGGAGTTCGACGACGCGGGCCTCGATGGTTGGAGCGCGGAGGCGCTGCGCTCGGCTGGCTACCGCATCGCCGTCGTCGAGTTCGAGGACATCGTTGAGTACGCACCTGCTCGGGACCTGGGGGGCGAACCGGATGAACTCCTGTCGAGGCGTCCTCCCCGGCGCGGTGGCCCGGGTGGGCCCGTGCGGCGCCCGCCCTTGCTCAGCCCTCGTCCGACGCCGCAGCAGCGCCAGGAGAGCCAGCGGCGAGCGGCGGACCTGGCGGCGGTGCAGGCCGCGCGCAAGCTCTACTTCCAGCGGTTGGCGGAGGCACAGGCGCTGTATCCCAACAGCCAGGGCTACCAGGACCACCACCTCGTTCCCGTGTACCTCGGTGGGCCGAGAAGCGGTGTGACGTACCGGGTTCCCACCGCCTACCACAAGCTTCTCACCCGGGAGTTCCGAAGGAAATGGGGTTACGACAGGGGAGAGCCCACTCCCCAGTACCTTCAGGAAATCCTGCTCGAGATCTACTCCCAATACCCCCTCCCCCAACTCATCGGAATCAATCCCTGACCGTGCGCGAGATCATCGAATTCAGGATTGGAGAACCAGAGGCTCGCATGCTTCCGGGAAACCCAGGCAGAAGCCTGGGGGGAACCATCCGCAATGTCCGGCTACCTCTGGAGGACGAGCGAGTTCGCCTGATTGGCGAGCTGAATCGCGAGTTCAACCGGAGAGGACGCTCGTTCTCCATGGGTTGGTCCATCTCCCGCCACTACACGCCAGAGGAGATGCAATCCGCACGGATATTCGCGCTTCGCCCCCGCTCCATCTTCGAGCCCTGCGGCGAGATGTGCGGAACGGAATACGACGAGTCGGAGGCCTGCTCCCTCTGCGGCGCGGGTGCACGACAATCCACGGATCTGCACCTTGAACCCGAAAGCATTCCGAAGCGGGATCTGAGTTTCACGATCGCCAGGGAAATTGTCATATCGAATCGGCTGGCCCAGGCCCTTCAAGCCCATGGCATCACGGGAGCCGAATTCCTACCGGTACGAGATCCAACGGGGAATCTCCTCGAGGACTGGCGTCAGCTCACCATCACCTCCGCGCCGGTGGACATCGTTGCGCCCACCCTGGTGGGCAACGACCTCTTCGATGTCGACGAGCAGGGGCAGTTCCGCTGCCCTCAGGGTCACGTGCTCGGTTTGAATCGTCTCTCCGAGTTGTGGGTGCGAAGGGAAGGCTACGACGGCAGTGACTTCGTCCGGACGAGGCAGCTTACCGGTGCCCGCCGGGGCGTGTTGCACCCGAAACCCGAAATCCTTCTCTCACCGAAGTTGTACCGGCTGCTGCGCGAGCTGAAGGTGGGCCGCCTCGTGGTGGAAGTGGCGCACCTGACTTGAGGCTCACTCGGACCAGACGCGCGCTCGCCCGGTAGCATGCAGGAGGGTAGAGCGCTCGATCCATGCTCAAGAACCTCCTCCTAGTACTACTGAGCCTGCCCCGGTTTTGTGGCTCTCCCGCAGTTTATGTGAATCCTGGGCGCATACGGATGGCCGCAAGAGCGAGGCTCTCCTGCTCGCTACCGCCGAACCACACGAAGTGCGGGAGAGCCACAAAACCGGAGCAAGCCCAGACGCCATCCTCGACCGGTTGGTGCACAACGCCCATCGGCTCAAGACACCCTGTCTTGGTCGCTGTGGAAAGCGGCAAAGCCGAGGCGACCGAGCCGCCAAAGGCGTACCGCCGGCTACTGCGTGGTCTGCGGCTGGTGGGCCTTGAGCCTCCTCAGTTGCGAGAGTTCGAAGTAGAAGTCCCCGCTGCCCATGGTGACGTTCCTGTTGAACATGAGCGCTTGGTGGAACGTGTCCGGCGAGTTCACGCCGTCGATCAGCACGAGAAGCTGGGGAAGGCTGAGGAAGCCCACATTCATGAACAGGTTGGGGCCCAGGTCTCCACCGGCCTGAGCACGAAGCGTACGCACCTGCTCCCGGAGGTCCTCCTGCGCATCAAAGAACCCGCGGAACCGCTTCTCCCACTCCTTGTCGTTGACGGTAATGACCGCGTTGACGATTGCGCCGACGATTTGCTGGCAGAGGAAGCGGTCCTGGAAGGTGCCATATTCGAGCAGCGTGAGCGCCACTCGCTCGACTTCTCGCCCACGGAGTTCCAGACGGTACTCGCCCTCCCGCTTGTGGCGAAGGTGGAGGTGGCCATCACGGCGGATTCGCACTTCGTGCCCACCGGCCTGCGCTTGAGCCTTCAGAAGGCTCGCCGCGATGTCCACCATGAGTTGAGGGATGCCCCCCGCTCTCGATGCGCGTGTGAGTGCCTTCCCCTTCATCTCCAAGAAGACGACGTCGGCTGTCGCCTCGATGGCAGCGTCACACTCGCCCACCTCGCCCTCAGCATCCGTATACTCGCCGCTCCGAGAGGGAACTCCGTGTTGCGCCAGGACTGCGCGGACGAAAGCTTCGGTGGCCTCTCCCACGCGCTGCTCAACCTGGGGAACACCCGCGCTCCTGAGGGCTGCGGCGATGGCCTCGTAGAACGCGGGGCCGCACCAGGACGGACTGACCAACACGTACGAGTCGTCGTGCCTACGAACGAAGGGCCTGAAGCCGAAGTTCACCCGGTCGCCGTGCGTCGGCAGCAGGTAGCCCTCGTTCACCGTGCCGGGTGGATGAGAGAGTGCAAGAAGGATGTTGCGGACCTCGCCTTTGGACCGGTGGCGTATCCTCCCAGCGACGTCGGGGGCCCGAAAGGAGAGTCCCTGCGGAGGGGTGGCCAGTCGAAGGATACACTCGGCCACCTCGATGGCTCCGCTCGGCGTCCATCCCAAGCGCGGGCGCACGGCATCGTCATCGATCCAGCCGAAGAGTCCCCGCAGCATCGCCCCGACATCAGAGGGCCGGAGTTGCACCAGGGTGAACGCTGAGTCGTAGAGGGCCTCCTGCTGGAGCCGCCGGGTCAACTGCTCCGGGCCCATGAACATGCCTTCGTAGATCGTGTAGGGCTGGACGTCGAGGATGGCTGTGAGGTCGGTCGCCCCATTGATGAGTGCGGCCCACCGGGCATTGGCCTCGCTTGATGGCAGCTTCCGGGGGGCAGGCGCATGTGCTTCCCGGGCGGCCAAGTTGAGCAGGTAGCCGAACGGCACCTGAAGAGGCAGGTCCTGCGGCACGCTGGGCCGCGTACGCACTAGGTGATACCGACCGAGGCTTGGGTCGAAGTGCGGAGCCATGGTGTCCAGCAGGCGCGCGGAGACCGCTAGCCCGCCGAGTTCCTGCACAATCGAGTGCAGGCGAGCCCCGAATCGCTCCAGTTCCCCTTCAGCAGGACGGATGTGCCCAGCCTCGACCGCGAGTGACATTCCCGCTGCCCGGAGGCGCCCCGCGGCCTCGGCGATGTTGAAGTTGCGGACCTGGAGTCGGCGAAAGGTTGCGTCATCGACCTGGTCCGCCGTTCCCCCGAAGGCGAGGTACTCCAGGCAGAGGCGAATCGCCTCCTTCCACGCAGCCCCCGCCTCGAAACCGGCAGCGAAGCGCCCCTTCTCCTGTTGCGTCAACGCCTGGAGGGTCTCGACGACGCGATAGACGGGATGCAGTTCGTCTCCATCCAGGACGTGGCGGAAGAGGAGGTGGCGCTGGAGCCTCGACAGGTCGAAAAGGCCGATGGTCTCTCCGCGAGGAATGGCCTTCAGCGTGAGCGTGCGTAGATGCTCGCGAACACGCTCCGTCGAGTAGAAGCCAGACTCGTTCTGTAACCCATAATGCGCGTAGAGCGCGGGCAGGTCTGCGGCCAGCGCAGGGGCTCCACTCGGCGCTGCCTCTCGCACCCACTCACGCAGGCGGGCCTCGTCTTCCAGGGACGGCCACATCTCCGACACTCGCATCCTCCTGGTCCAGTTTCGATGCTGACGGCAGTAGAATATAGGTCACGCCGCTCGGAGCGGGCGGCCCCCTCCCGGGTCACCAGCCGACGCGGCATGGGAACAAGCCAGAAAAGTGGATAGCCACTACTAACAACTCCCTGCCTCTCTCGACTTCGCGGCGCCCGAGCCGGCCCGGCCGAGTAGTCCCCGCCAGTCGCCGGAGGCGAGACCCCTCCGCTTGCTGCTGGTTTGCTGACTGCGGGCTCCGGGGGAAATACAAAAGCCCTGGAGTTTCAGCGGAAGTCCGCGAACCTCCAGGGCTTTAATGGTTGGGAAACAGGCTTTGAGCCTGTGCCCCTTGGTCCCGAAACCAAGGGACCCGCCCTCCCCTACTCCCCGCGGCGCAGCCGCTCGATGTACTCCGCGGGCAATCCGGCGCTCTGTGCGCCACGCACCAGCGCCTCGATGAAGCGCTGGCTGATAGGGCCCTCGGTGGACGCGCGGCGCGGCGACGTCACGAACGCCGTGGCCTGCAGCTCCTGGCCCTCCACCCGGACGCGCACGAGCCGCTCCACGCACATGCTCGTCACCGCGCCCTCCTTGTGCTGGATGATGGGCCAGTCCTTCCCGCCAATCTCGAAGAGCCGCCCGTACACGCTCTTGCCCGGCGCGTCCGTCAGTCCCGCCACCCTCCCGCCCCACCACCTCGAGGGAAAGTCGTACACGAGGTCCACGTCCAGCGCCTCGGCCAGCTTGCCCTCGGGCAGCTCGAAGAACTCGTAGCTGTGCTGCGCCCGCCACTCCTCGAAGGCCGCCCGGTCCAGAATGGTCGAGTAGGCGAAGTACAGCTTCATGGCCGCCGTATCCGCCGTGTTCCGCGCCTTCATGACCTGATCGTAGTGCGAGTCCATGCGTGCCTCCCGGGCCGCCTCACGACCGGGGCGAGTCCTCGCGCAGCGCGCCGAGGATGCCGCCCACGTCCAGGCGCGCCGTCTTGATGAACAGCCGTAGCGCGCGCTCCACGTGCTCGGCAAGGGTGGCCATCTTCTCCAGCCGCGCGAGATGTTCACGGGGAACGCTCCCCGTCGCCATGGCCAGCCGGTGGGCCTCGGCCAGGTCGGCGCGGATGCGCTCGATGAACCCCGCCTCCCGCTCTTCAATCACGTGCGACACCATGCGGATGAGGTCCGTCTCCGCCGCATAGCGCCAGGCGCTGTCCTGGGGAGAGCGCACACGGCGGATCACGCCCCAGCGCTCCAGGTCCCTCAGCAGCATGGACACTCCGCCCTTGGACAGCTCCAGCTCGCGCTCGAGCTCCCCGGCGGTGAGGGGCTCGCCGCGCAGGTACAGCAGGGCCCAGACGCGGCCCTGGTTGCGCTTGAAGCCCCAGAATTCAATGACGTTGCCCACCGCGTCGATGGCGATGGCTTCCCAGGGAGCGAGGTGACCGTTGCTGGAGCCCTCCCCCCGGGCCGCTTCGAGACCGCTCGTCCACAGGTAGCCTTTCATGCAGCGCGGCTCCGCTCCTGCGCCTGGGCGGCGATGCCCACCGACAGCTTGCGCGCCCAGTCCACCAGCTCCGTGCCCGTGCCCTGCTGCGCGTACGGCCCGAGCGCGTCCACGGCGGCCTCCAGCTCCTTGTTCATCCGCTCCATGGCCAGCTCGACGACGCCGGTGGCCTCGATGGCATCGCCGATGGCGCGGGTGCGCTCGGGGTTCACCGTGGTGAAGGCCCAGGCATCCTTGAGCTTGTTCTTCAGGCTGCCGTCGCGCGCCACCGCCAGGAGGATGGGCAGCGAGGGCGTGCCCGAGAGCACGTCCGCGTAGCGCGGCTTGCCCGGGTCCGTGCCGAGCACGTCGCGGATGTCATCGGCGATCTGGAAGGCCACGCCGAAGCGGCGGCCGAAGAGATCGAAGCGCTTGGCGGCCTCGGGCTGGCCGGCGAGCGTGGCGGCGGCGCTGCCGCACCAGCCGAAGAGCGAGCCCGTCTTGCCCTCGGCGATGAAGCGCAGGCGCTCCAGGGGCAGCTCCAGGTTGCCGCGGGCCTCCACCTCGGTGATGGCGGCGCGCGACATCTCCACCACCACGGAGAGGGCCGTCTGGGTGAGGCGCGCGTCCAGGTGGGCCAGGCGGTGCAGCGCGGTGGAGAGGATGAGATCTCCACTCATGACGGCGACGATGTTGCCCCAGCGGGCGTTCACCGTGGGCCGGGCGCGGCGGTACATGCCGGCGTCCACCACGTCGTCGTGCAGGAGGCTGGAGGAGTGGATCATCTCCGCGGCGACGGCCACGTCCACCAGCTGCTCGGGGGCGATGTTGACCGCACCGCCGAACAGGCGCACCAGCATGGGGCGGGCGCGCTTGCCGCCGGTGCCGATGCACAAGTGGCGCGCGGCCTCCATCAGCGTGTCGCCCTTCACACCCGGGCCCGCATCCCCGTCCGCCAGCATGGTGCCCAGCCGCTGCTCCACGCTCCCCAGAAAGTCCGCCAGCTCACGCGCGAGTTCCATGTACCCCTCTTCTCCCTCTGCGCCGTTCATATAGTTCAAGACCGCGTGAACTGCACCTGTTTGCTGCATGGACGGGCAGGCGCCGGGGCCCGGAAGGGGGGCGAGCGGGCGCCAGGGGTCGGTTTGAGTGGGTGCGGTGCGTCATGAGAGAGACCAGGGCGCTCCAGCGCCACCACCGACGCCTCACCGATTCAAGGGTCCGCGTGTCTCTCGCCGTCCTGCGCCGCCACGTCCTCCGCAGCTTCGCTGCCCTGGCCACCGCCGTCCCCCTCTTCCGGCCCGGAAACTCGCTGCCGGGTTCCGCCGCCCCGCTGATGGGGGCGCCCCCTGCCAGCACCACCCCGACCTCCGAGCCGGGTGACGCGGCGCGGCATGCCTTGCGCCGGTCCCTGAAGGCCTCGGTGTCCGAGGGAATCGTCGCGGAGGTGTTCACCGCGTGTGCGGGGGCGACGGTGCTCACCGCGTGGGCGCTGGCGCTGAAGCTGGGGCCCTTCCTGGTGGGGGTGATGACGGCGCTGCCCTTCTTCGCCCAGTTCGTGCAGTTCCCGGCGGCGTGGCTGACGTCCACCTTCGGGTACCGGCGGGTGGCGCTGACGGCGGTGTGCCTGTCGCGCCAGGTGATGCTGCCGCTGTGCGTGCTGCCGTGGCTGCCGTTGGGGCTGCAGGGACAGCAGCGGCTGCTGGTGGGAGTAGCGGCGGTGTCGGCGGTGCTGGGAGTGATTGGAAACAACGCCTGGGTGGCGTGGATGGGCGAGCTGGTGCCCGAGTCCATCCGGGGGCGCTTCTTCGGCCGGCGCACGGCGCTGTGCACGCTGGGAGGCACGCTGACGTCGCTGGTGGCGGGCGTGCTGATGGACAAGCTGCGTCCGCCCGAGGGCCTGGGCCTGGGCCTGCCGCTGCTGGCGGCGCTGGCGTGCGTGGCGGGCGTGGTGACGACGGCGCTGATGGCGCGCCAGCATGAGCCGGCGCCGGACAAGGAGAAGGCGAAGCTGGACTTCCAGGTGGCGCTGTTGCCCCTGAGGGACGAGCGGGCGCGCCGGGTGCTGGTGTACCAGGTGGCGTGGAACGCGGCGGTGGGGATCTCCGCGCCCTTCTTCTCGTTCCACATGCTGAAGAACCTGAACATGAGCTTCCTGACGATGGCCCTGCACCTGGCGGCGGTGGCCGGGGTGCGGATGCTGACCGCGCCGATGTGGGGCAGGCTCATCGACAGGATGGGGGCGCAGCCGGTGCTGCTGGCGTGCTCGCTGGGAATCGGCTTCATCCCGGCCATCTGGCTGTTCCCGACGGCGACCTTCCTCTGGCCGCTGCTGGCGGACGTGGTGCTGGCGGGAGTGCTCTGGGGTGGCCACGGTCTGGCGGCCTTCGCGCTGCCGCTGTCGGTGGCGCCGCGCCGGGGCCGGCCCTTCTACCTGGCGGCGTTCTCCACGGCGGGAGGCCTGGCCTACGCGGCGGCCTCGGCGCTGGGCGGGGGGCTCGCGAGCCTGCTGCCCACGGAGTTCACCCTCGGGGGCCACCTTTGGGTGAACCTGCACGTGCTCTTCTTGCTGTCCTCGGTGGCCCGGGTGGCCGCGGCCTTCCTGGCCATGCGGATCGTGGAGCCGGACATGAAGCCGGTGTGCTCGCTGGGGGCGCTGCTGTCGCTGGTGGGCTCGCGGCTCCAGGCCCACGCGGCGCAGGTGCCCTCCCCGGCCCAGGCGCTCGCCGAGCCCCAGTCCGCCAACGCGGAGTCCTGACCTCGGGCTTCTGAAACTTGTCCAACTGTTGGACAGGTTTGTCGAGAACGCGCCCGGAGGGGCGTCACCTGGCGCGGAGCGCGTCGCGGATCAGCTCCCGGACCGTGGCCGCCGAGCTCTCCGGGAGTGCGTGACGGTACGCCCGGACGGCTTCCCAGACTTCCGGCACGGGCCCCGCGCGCACCATCGCCTGGCGCTCGGCCTCGTCCGGAATGCCCTCGGTCGCGCGCTCCGCCGTCCACACAGCGGCTTCCAGGACCATCAGGATCGCACGCCCGGAGGCCGCGGCCTGCTCGCGCTCGTCGGCGCCGCCCCGGGTCGAGGCTTCGTCATCGTAGAATTCCGCATTGCCGATCAGGTCGCGCAGGGCCGCGGTGCATGATTCGAGCCCGGAGTCCCCAGGCAGCGCGCCCCGCTCCAGCCACGTGCGCAGGACCATCAAGGACTCTTCCGGAAGGGTCGACGAGGCGAAGTGACGCTGCCACCCCTCGTCCAGGGGAGCCCCCTGTCGCCACCGGTCCACACAGTCCTCGGCGATGGCGAGCGCGGCGCGGACGAGGACGATCTTGCCCCACCGCGACAGCCCCCCGATCCAATCCGGGAGCGGCCGCGCCCCGGGCACTTCATCGAGGTACGCCTGGAGTCCGTCGCTCTCCCTGGTGGCCATGGAGGAAACCCTAACCGAGGGACGGGGTGAGGGTGTCCGCCCCCGAAGCCACTGTATCAATCCCGCAAACTCAAGTAAGTCGTGTCTTTCCTTATTTCCAGGAGACAGACGTCATGAGTTTCAACAAGACGCGAGGACTCTTCATCGCGACGTGGCTGACGGGGGCCGGACTCGCGGGGTGCGGTCCCGCCGTGGAGCAGGAGCCCGGGGACGAGGCCACGGGCACGGAGCAGCAGGCCCTCACGGAAGGGGCGCCGCTGACGGCGCATGACGCGAGCTGCCTCAAGCTGCAGGACCAGAACACGTGGAGCACCTACGCCTCGTACATGACGGGCGTGGGCCCGGCGCTGGGGCTGCCGGCCATCCTCCAGGACCTGAACCGCGCGGGCCCGGTGCTCACCTCCACCAACCACCCGGCGGCGGTGGGTTACAAGGGTGGCTTCCGCTGGAACGACGGCGACATGGCCACCACGGAATGGATCCCCCAGGGCCTGACCGCGGGCGTGTCCGGCACCAGCAACGTGGCCATCGTCTCCTGGCACTACGCGCCCAACAGCCCGGACAAGGGCGTGCGCGTCTCCGTGGCGGACATCTCGGACATGTCCCTGAGCGCGGTGAACTACCGGCACCTGCTGCTGGTGCGGCCCACCAGCGCCGGCAACTTCACCACCATCCCCGAGCACGGCGGCGGCCTGGCCTGGTACGGCAACTACCTCTACATGGCCGACACCTCGGACGGCGTCCGCGTGTTCGACCTCACGCAGATCCGCGAGGTGAGCACCAGCACCACGTGCGAGACGGCGATCGGCAAGGTCGGCACGGAGTGGTGCGCCTACGGCTACAAGTACGTGCTGCCGCAGGTGAGCGCGTACGTGGTGCCCTCGACCATTGTCAGCCCCTGCCGTCCCAAGTTCTCCTTCCTGGGCAAGGACACGCGCGGCACCACGCCCGTGCTGCTCTCGGGCGAGTACTGCAACAACACCGGCACGGGCTGCCCCTATGACGGCTCCACGCCGGGGCTCGGCGGGCGGCTCTACCGCTGGCCGGTGGACTCCACCACGAACCGCCTCAAGACGGTGAGCGGCGTGGTGGCGCCCGAGCGCGCCTGGATCATGAACGAGCCCAACGTGCAGGGCGTGGCCCCCATCATGACCACGACGGCGACGACCTCGTACTGGCTGAGCTCGACGCGCTACAGCGGTGCCCTCTTCAAGGTGTCCACGGGTGCCTCGCGCACGGCGTACCTGTCCGGCAGCGGCCAGTGGGCCCACATGCCCGAGGGCATGCACGCCACGGGCAGCGGCACCAACCTGTGGACGGTCACCGAGGGCTACAACGGCACCACCAACCCGGCCAGCGGCGGGCGCGTGGTCTTCTACGCGGACCAGGCCTCGCTGGACTGATCAGCGGGGCTCCCACCCCACCCGGCGCATCCGCTCGTTGTACGCGGCCGTGGCCTTGGAGAGCTCCTTCACCAGGGCCATGAAGCGGTAGCGCCGGGCCTCGAGCTCCGGCTCGGGCGGGCTGATGGGATTCCCCCTGTCGAACCACAGGATGCTTCGCAGGCCACCCATGAGGCGCTGCAGGGGGAATGCCTTCACGGCCTCCTCGGGCTCGATGAGCGCCGCGTCCCCACGGTGGTGAGGGTGTCGTAGTGGTGCAGCCCCATCTTCCACACCCAGGTGCCCACCACCTCGACGAGCCCGAGGCGGCCATCCTCCAGCAGGAAGAGATCCCTCCCGAGGATGGCGCCAGTCTCACCCGGCTTCGCGTGCTCCACGCCCCGCTTCTCCTCCTCCATGGCCCGGAAGATCTTACAGATCGACCTTGAAGCCCGAGCGCTCCAGCATCTGCTTGAACTCGCCCTTGGCGATGGCCTTGATGTAGGCGTCGTTGGGCTCGCAGAGCTTCTTCTTCACCAGATCCAACAGGGCATCGTTGAGCGTCTGCATGCCGATGCCGCGCGAGGTCTGCATGATGGAGGGAATCTGGAACGTCTTGCCCTCGCGGATGAGGTTGGCCACGGAACTGGTGCACAGGAGCACTTCCTGCGCGGGCACGCGGCCACCGCCGATCTTCTTGACGAGCATCTGCGAGATGACGCCCTTGAGGGACTCGGAGAGCATCATGCGGATCTGCTCCTGCCGGTCCGCGGGGAACTGGTCGATGATGCGGTCCACCGTCGAGGGCGCGGTGTTGGTGTGCAGCGTTCCGAAGACGAGGTGGCCCGTTTCGGCCGTCTCGATGGCGATGGCGATCGTCTCGAGGTCTCGCATTTCGCCGACGAGCACGATGTCCGGGTCCTCGCGGAGGGCGGCGCGCAGGGCGTTCTTGAAGCCGTGCGTGTGGACGTGCACCTCGCGCTGGTTGACCAGGCACTTCTTGTTCGGGTGAACGAACTCGATCGGGTCCTCGATCGTGATGATGTGGTCCTCGCGATTGCGATTGATGTAGTCAATCATCGCGGCCAGCGTCGTGGACTTACCGGAGCCCGTGGGACCGGTGACGAGCACCAGGCCCTTGCTGAGGTAGCACAGGTCGAGGATGTGCTTGGAGAGCCCCATGTCCTCGGCGGACATGATCTTCGTGGGGATCTGCCGCATCACGGAGCCGATGCCCTTGCGATCCTCGAAGACGTTGACGCGGAAGCGGGCGCGGTCGGTCTCGTGGGCGAAGTCCGTGTCGCGCGTCTCCTCCCACTGCTTCTTGTTCTTCTCCGGAGCAATGGTCCAGAGCATCGCCTTGAGGCGATCGTTCGTGAGGGGCCGGTAGTCCTCCTGCGCCACCATGTCGCCGTCGATGCGCAGCATGGGCACCACCTGGCTGGACAGGTGGAGGTCCGAGGCCTTCTTGTCAAGCATGCGGTTGAGCAGCGCATGCAGGGCCTGGGCCGCATCCGAGTCCGGCCCGTCGTTGGCCGGAATCACCTGGATGGAGGACTTGGCCTCGGCGGCGGGAGCGGGCGTGGGTGCGGCGGGAGCCTTGGCGGCGGCGGGCGCGGCGGCCGGCGCGGCGGCGGGAACGGCGCGGGGCCCGGCGGCCGGAGCGGTGGGAGCACGCGCCGGGGCGGCGGGAGGGGCGGTGAAGGCGCCACCGGCACCGCGGGCGGCCAGGTCCATCATGTCCGCCGGGGAGGCCAGCTCCAGCTTGTCATCCTCGGAGGCGGGCGGCAGGTCCAGGGCGGCGGGGCCCGGGGTCGGGAGCGGCACCGCGACGACGTTGGCGGCCGGGGCCGCCTTCTGGGGCACCAGCGCCACCTTGAGGTGGCCCGCGACGTTCTGCACCTTCACCTGCACCGCTCCGGCGGGAGCGGCATAGGAGAAGGTGGAGACTCCCTCGGTGGGGAAGCTGCCCCGCATGTCCGCGGGGAGGATCTCCGAGAGCGCGCCGATGATCTGCTGCGAGTTGAGCCCCGCCTTGACCATGGGGACGTTGCCCGCAGCGGTCCGCAGATTGATGCCGCTGCCGGTCTCCAACATGATGGCGACACCGGCTTCCTTGTAGAGCTTCTCGATGAAGGCGTCGAACCGAGCCATGGTTATTCAGACTTCTCAGCGGCGAAGGGTTTCCACGTAGGCGACGTGGCGCTTGTTGACCAGTGCGACACGCTCCCCCTCCAACACGGGGAAGAACGCGGGCGCGCTGTGATTGAGGTAGTCGGTGAGGCGGGAGTGGGCCTCGGGCAGCACGTAGGTGATGAGCCCGCGCAGCTTCTGGCCGTCCATCATCGTCACCTCCACCTCGTGCTCGGTGGGGATGGTGAACTGATCGACGACGTTGGGCTCGAGCTCGGCGGCCACGCGCGCCAGGGCGAGGTTCTCGCAGTGCACGAACGTCATGGCTTCCGTGTCCGCGTCGACCGCGGGGATGAAGAGGGAGCCACTGTTGTTGAGCAGGTCCGACAGCCGCTCACCCCCGGTGTGTCCGGGAGCGGCTTCGGCGAGGAACACGGCCACGTTGCGCGAGGCACCGCCTGGCAGGACGAACTGGGCCGCTACGCGTCGCTTCGGTACGGAGAGGGATTCCAGCATAGGGGGGCAAGATCAATCTGAGGTGCGTTGTTTAGCACACTCGACGATTCTCCCAGGAATCTGGACCGGGGGTGAAGCCCGTTTCTACAGCCCTCTACAGGCAGGGAGCCCAGGAGAGCAGCCGAGCGGATGGGCTCCTCCCCCCTCCCCTCCTCGTGGGCTCGGGGCTTTCTCATTCCGAGGGTCCTGAGACGGGGAGCTCCACGACGAAGCTCGCCCCCTGGCCGACGGCGCTGCGTACCCGGATGGTTCCGCCATGCGCCTCGACGATGTGCCTGGAGATGTGGAGACCCAGGCCGAGGCCGCTGACGTGGCTTGCGTCGGAGAGCCGCTCGAAGCGTTCGAAGACGCGGTGATGATCCTCCGGTGCGATGCCCGGCCCGCGATCCTCGACCTCGAGGATGGCGGAGGTACCGACCTCCAGCGTGGTCACCTTCAGCGGAGCGCCCGGCGCGTACTTGAGGGCGTTGGTGATCAGGTTGGCCAGCACCTGCTCGAGCCGATCCCGGTCCCACCTGCCCACGAGGACGGGCGTGAGGTGCAGCTCGAGCGTGTGGCCGGCCTCGCTGAGCTGCGGCCCGAAGCGCTCGACCACCTCTCGCGTGAGCGCGCTGAGGTCCACCTGCTCGAACCGCATGTTCAACCGGCCGGTGGCGATGCGCGAGACGTCGAGCATGTCCTCGACGAGCCGGCTGAGCCTGCCGATGGAGCGCTCGGTCTGCGAGACCAGCCGGGTGACGCGCTCGGGGGAGAACGCTGCCGGATCGTCGTGGGCGATCCGCTTGCGCATGTGCTGCGTCTGCATCTTCATCGAGGTGATGGGAGTGCGCAGCTCGTGCGAGGCGATCGACAGGAAGGTGTCCCGCGAGGTGATGGCTTCCTGCGCGCGCTGGAACAGCCGGGCGTTGTCCATCGCCACGGAGACCTGGGCCGCGAGCCCCGCGACCAGCTTCTCCTCGCGCTCGGTGAAGACGCCCGGCTCGGGGTGGCCGAAGAACAATCCACCGATCACCTCGCCCGAGCGGGACGTCACCGGAACCGCGAGGTAGCTCCGCACGGGCAGGTGGCCGTGGGGCATTCCGTGGTGCGGTGGGTTGTGCCCGTAGCGCGGATCCTGGGTGATGTCGTCGCTGCGGATGATTCCCTCGCCCTTGAACGTGGGCTCGAAGACCCGGGTCGCGCGAGGCATCGGGAACTTGTCGAAGGCCTCTTTCGGGACGCCCGAGAGCGTGTACAGCATGTACGCCTGGCCGCGCTCGTTGAGCACGTTGTAGAAGAACGCGCCGAACGAAGCCTTGGACAGCCGCGTCGCGGCGTCCGTCACGCATTGAACCAGCCTCTCGAGCTGGAGCTCGGCGGCCAACGACTGGCCCGTCGCGTTGAGGACCTCCAGGGTCTGGAGCGACTCGTCCTTCTCGAACAGCGTCCGCCGGAGGGACTCCTCGAGCTGCCGTTGGGCCGTGATGTCGCGGGTGATGCCGTCGAACCGCTCCGGACGGCCGTGGGCGTCGTAGAAGACGCGGCCGGTCGCTTGAAGCCACCGCACCTGGGCCCTCTCACCCTCACCGAGCACCACCCGGAAGTCGAGAAGGTACGGCTCCCGGTCCTCGATCGCGCGCCGGACCGCCTCGTTCGCCCGCGGCAGATCGTCCGGGTGCATCGCGCGGTACAGCATCTCCATCGTCACCGGGCCTTCGGCGGGAAGGCCATACAGCTGCCTGTAGATGGCATTGCACGTCACGGTCGTCAGCGGCAGGTCGCAGAACCAGACCCCGAGGCCGGCCACCTCGACGACGAGCTCGAAGCGGGCCTCCTGGGTCTTGCGCTCGTGGATGTCGGTGGCGCTGCCCAGCCAGCGGACCGAGCCATCCGGATGCGTCACCGGCACACACCGGACGTGGTGCCAGCAATAGGCGCCGTCCGCGCGGCGCAACCGGAGCTCGCGCTCGAACTGCACCCCGGTGGCACGGGCTGCTTCCCATGCGGCCGTCGCCGCGGTCACTTCGTCCGGGTGCACCACGGTGAGCCACGCGGCGGCGCCTGGCAGCCGCGTGGAAAGGCCCGTGAAGGTGTGCCAGGCGGGATTGAACTCACTCGCCTCCCCGCCTCCCGCGGACGTCCACACGATGTGAGGCATCGCTGCCGCGAACGCGCGGAAGAGCTGCTCGTCATGAGGGCCCTCGGGTGGAGGGGGGCTTCCAGGCATCAGAGGCCGATGCCACCCGAACCCGGCCCGTCCGTCAATCAAGTAGGGTGGGAGATGCGTCCCATCCTTGACGGAGACTCGCGGATGAAGCTCGACGACCTGGTGGTGGCCTGGGTGACCTCACTCCTCGCGAAGGAGCGGACGCACTGGCCGGAGATCCTCACGCGGCTCGAGGCGCTGCTGGGTGCGTCCTGGTCCCTGCGCCGCCTCGCACAGCCCAGCGCGCGTTCACGGTGGCCACCCTCAACGCGGAGTGAGCCTCCGGGGGAGCACGGCGGGAGATCTCAGTGGCAGTGGACACGCCTCCTTGGCATGTTCGTGCTCCATGAAGACGTTCCGCTCCATCAACCCTGAGCTCCTCCCCAAGCACTTCGAAGCCGAGACCATCGAGAAGCGCCTCGATGCCCGGTGGGAGTCGGAGGGCACCTACCGTTTCGATCCCTCGCGCACCCGCGAGGAGACGTTCGTCGTCGACACCCCGCCGCCCACGGTGTCCGGCTCGCTGCACGTGGGCCACATCTTCAGCTACACGCACACCGACGTCATCGCCCGCCACCAGCGGATGCTCGGCAAGAACATCTTCTACCCCATGGGCTGGGACGACAACGGTCTGCCCACCGAGCGCCGGGTGCAGAACTACTTCAACGTCCGCGCGGACGTCCGCACCCCGCACGAGCCCGGCCTCAAGCTGGAGCAGGCCACCGCCGAGGCCTCCAAGCAGCCGCCGCGCACGGTGTCGCGCCCCAACTTCATCGAGCTGTGCCACCAGGTGACCCAGCAGGACGAGCAGGTCTTCAAGGGTCTGTTCCGGCGCATCGGCCTGTCGGTGGATTGGGCCGAGGAGTACGCCACCATCGACGACGACAGCCGCAAGCTGGCGCAGCTGTCCTTCCTCGACCTCTACGAGAAGGGCCACGCCTACTCGGTGAAGGCCCCCACCATGTGGGACGTGGACTTCCAGACGGCCGTCGCCCAGGCCGAGGTGGAGGACCGGCCCCAGGCGGGCGCCTTCCATGACATCGAGTTCGGCGTGGAGGGCTCGGACGCGCGCTTCACCATCGCCACCACGCGCCCGGAGCTGCTGGCCGCCTGCGTGGGCGTCACCGCGCACCCCGATGACGAGCGCTACAAGGGCCTCTTCGGCAAGCGCGCCATCACCCCGCTCTTCCGCGTCCCCGTCCCCATCTTCCCCAGCGAGCTGGCGGACCCCACCAAGGGCACCGGCATCCTCATGGTGTGCACCTTCGGTGACGCCACGGACGTGCTGTGGTGGCGCCAGCAGAAGCTGCCGCTGCGGCAGATCATCGGCCGCAACGGGCGGCTCATGGCCATCACCTTCGGGGATGAGGGCTGGGAGAGCCTGGATGCCCCGGCCGCGCAGGGCTTCTACGCGGCCCTGCTGGGCAAGTCGGTGAAGCAGGCCCGCACGGCCATGGTGGAGCTGCTGCGGCGCGAGGACGGCGCGGCGAAGCCCGGCATGGGCATCCCGCTGCAGGGCGAGCCCAAGCCCATCCAGCGCGAGGTGAAGTTCTTCGAGAAGGGCGACCAGCCCCTCGAGTTCATCTCCACGCGCCAGTGGTTCGTGCGCCTCATGGACAAGAAGGAGCAGCTGCTGCGCTTCGGCGATCGGGTGAAGTGGCACCCGGAGCACATGGGCTCGCGCTACCGCAATTGGACGGAGAACCTCCAGCTCGACTGGTGCATCAGCCGCCAGCGCTACTTCGGCGTGCAGTTCCCCGTGTGGTACCCGCTGGACGCGCACGGCAACCCCATCCACGACAAGCCCATCATCGCCCCGGCCGAGAGCCTGCCGGTGGATCCGACGGTGGACGTGCCTCCCGGGTATGAGGCCGGCCAGCGCGACCAGCCCAACGGCTTCACCGCCGAGTCGGACGTGTTCGACACCTGGTTCACCAGCTCGCTCACGCCGCAGCTCACCTCGGGCTGGGTGATGGATCCGGAGCGCCATCGCAAGCTGTTCCCCGCGGACATCCGCCCGCAGAGCCACGAGATCATCCGGACGTGGGCCTTCTACACCATCGCCAAGGCGATGCTGCACGAGAACTCCATCCCCTGGAAGCACGTGCTCATCTCCGGGTGGATCCTCGACCCCGACCGCAAGAAGATGTCCAAGAGCAAGGGCAACGTCATCACGCCCATGCACCTGTTGGAGAACTACGGCGCGGACGCGGTGCGCTACTGGGCGGCCTCGGCGCGCCTGGGCACGGACACGGCCTTCGACGAGAAGGTGTTCAAGGTCGGCAAGCGCCTGGTGACGAAGCTCTTCAACGCCGGCAAGTACGTGCTGAGCCAGACGGCGCAGGAGCACCCCATCACCCACGAGCTGGACCGCGCCTTCGTGGCGAAGCTCGCCGAGGTGGTGGAGGCCGCGACGGCGTCCTACAAGGAGTTCGAGTTCGCCCCGGCGCTCGCCCACACGGAGAGCTTCTTCTGGGCGAGCTTCACGGACACGTACCTGGAGCTGGTGAAGGCGCGTGCGCGTGGCGAGTCCTCCGGGGGTGAGGAGGCGCGCGGCTCGGCGGTGGCGGCGCTGCGGCTGGGGCTCAACGTGCTGCTGCGGCTGTTCGCCCCCGTGCTGCCCTACATCACCGAGGAGGTGTGGAGCTGGGCCTTCGCCGAGGAGACGGGCCGCAAGAGCATCCACCGCGCCCGCTGGCCCGACGCGCGCACCTTCGCGGGCATCGAGAAGCCGGCCAACGCGGCCTCCTTCGCGATCGCCGAGGCCGCGCAGCAGGCCATCAACAAGCGCAAGAGCGAGTCTGGCGCGGGCGTGGGCCGGGCCGTCACCCGCATGAAGCTCGCGGGAAACGCGGCCACCCTCGCCGGCTTCGGGCCGCTGCGTGAGGACGTCCTGTCCGCCACCCGCAGCCAGGGCGTGGAGCTGGTGGAGAAGGCGGACCTCGCCGACGGCACGTTCGAGATCCTCGACTTCGAGCTGGCCCCGGCCGCCGAGAAGGAGAAGGCCCCGGAGCCCTCCGAGGCCTGAGCTGAAGCACGGAAGTGAAACGGGCCCGGCAATCCCCGAGGATCGCCGGGCCCGTCGTTCATCGGGTACCGCGGACCGCGATTACAGGCGCGCGGTCAGCGACAGCATGAGGCGGCGCGGGAGCACCGGACGGGCGAGGAAGATGTCCGGCACGGCGCCGATCGACTCATCCACGCGCGGGTTGCCCTCGGTGAGGCCGATGCTGTTGAGCGCGTTGAAGAGCGACAGATCCAGGGTGAAGTTCTCGTACGTGTAACCGGCGCGGACGTTGAACTGGCTGAACCCGGGCAGGTCCACCGTGTTGGCGTTGTTCGAGAACCGGTGCCCCACGTAGCTCCAGTTGATGCCGAGGCTGGCATCGCCCCACATGAAGGTGCCCGTGAGATCGCCGATGACCTGGGGGATGCGGCGGATGCGGTTGCTGGAGAAGTCGTTCTCGCCCTCGTTGAACTCCGTGTAGCGCGGATCCTGCAGCGTCAGCATGCCCTGCGCGCGGAAGAACTTGACCGGCTGCACCGCGGCCTCGAGCTCCAGGCCCAGCGTCTGCGCCGTGCCCGCGTACACGGTGATGAAGCGCGTGTCCCCCGTCACCGGATCCACCCGGGCGTCCTGGCTCGGGAAGTTCTCGATCTGCATCCAATAGGCCACGGCCGCCAGGGCGTACCAGCTCGCGCCCAGCTTCACGCCCGCCTCGTGCTGCCACAGCGTCTCCGGCGTCTGCGGGAACGTCGGGTCACTCGGATCCGTGGCGGTCAGGTACTGGTCGAGCAGCGGCATCTTGTAGCCGCGGCTGCTGCGCACGTAGACGGAAGCCAGGTCGGAGAGGGCGTAGTTCGCGCCGCCCGAGAGCGCCCAGTCGGTGAGCGACACGTTCACGCGCTGGAACTGGCCGGTGCCGAACAGCGCGTTGTCGTCCGCGTTGGTGGAGGGATCTCCCAGATTGAACGAGGCCGTCCGCTCCACGTTCTGACGGAACGAGTTGCGCTCGACACGGCCGGCCAGGTCGAGGCGGAGCTTCTCGCCGATCTTGACCTCATCGCCGAGGAAGGCCGCCGCGATGGTCGCGTCGCCCGTACCGTTGGTGTAGTTGCTCAGGTAGCGGCGGAAGCCGTTCTGGGTGACGCTGCGCACCACGGCGCCGTCCGCATCGAGCACCTGCAGGTCCAGCAGGTTCGGGCGGCTGCGCACGTTGGTGACGATGTCGTTGAAGTACCAGCGGTTGTCCGCCGTGTAGTAGCCGAGGTAGAGGCCACCGGAGAGCGTGTGCTCGGTCGCGCCCAGCGAGCCGTACTTGATGAACCGGAGCTGGTTGGACACGTTGGTCATGGGCTTGTTGACCAGCCACTGGCCGCCCAGGTTCACCAGGTTGTTCTGCGTGGCGCACCCGCCGGTGCCGAACTCGGGGGAGCCGGGCAGGTTGGTGCAGGTGAGCCGGTAGGGCGTGCCCTCGCCCACGATGGACCGGGCCCACGAGTCCGCGTCCCGCAGCTCGAACGGCAGCATCGCGTTCCAGCTGTGATCCATCTGCATCGCCCGGAGGTTGTTCTGCACCTCGAACCGGCCCTCGGGGAAGTAGAGGCGGAGCTCGGCCATGGCGGAGCCGCCAATCTGCTGCTGGCCGTTGTCCAGCGGGAGGTTGAGCAGGCCCGCCCCGCGAGGCAGCGGCACCTGGGCGTTCACGCCCCCGGGCGAGGTCAGCGTGCCATCCGTGGGGAAGCCTTCCACGAAGTCATAGCCCGTGAGCTGGCCGCTCCCACCGAACCGGCCGCGCAGGGGCAGCGGGAGGTAGAAGGTGTTCCGGTCGTTGAGGTACTTGAACGTCACGCGCGCATGCCCATCCAGCTTGTCCGTATGGAAGGTGCGCAGGAGGCTGCCCTTGAACTGGCCGCCGTTGGACGCCGGGAAGCCCGGGTACCGCACGCCGTTGTCGAAGCGGTAGAAGCCGCCGACGGAGAAGCGCCAGTCGTCGCCGATGGGGCCGTTGACGTTGCCGTCGAGGCGGTAGAGCCCCGCCGTGGCGGTGGAGGCCCGGAACGTCCCGGCCAGCTTGTCGCCGCCCGTCTTGTTGATGAAGTTGACGACGCCACCGGGCGCGTTGCTGCCATAGAGGGCCGAGGTGCCACCGCGCACGGCCTCCATGCGCTCGATGTTCTCGTCCACGCGGAAGAAGATGTCGTTGTTGACGAAGAAGAGCTCCGTGGAGTCGAAGACGGGCATGCCGTCCTCCATCAGAGACACGTAGCGGTAGGAGCCATCCGCCGGAAGGCCGCGGACGAACAGGTTGCCGCCGACCTCACCGCCCGAACTCTCCACGTAGAAGCCGGGGACGATCCGCATCAGGTCCGCGGTGTTGCGCGGCATGCGGGCCTTGATCTCCTCCGCGTTGAGCGTCGAGATGGCCGTGCTGGAGCGGACCTTCCGGTCCGGCGTCTGCGCCGTCACGACGATCTCCTCCACCGCCAGGAGATCCAGCTCGAGCGAGAAGTTGGCCTGGACGGGCGCATCCGCGCTCACCGTCACCTTGCGGCTCTGGCTCATGAAGCCCTCACCCCTCACCTCCAGGGTGCGCTCACCCGGAGCCAGGCCCGTGAGGGTGTAGTTGCCCTTCATGTCGGTCTGGACACTCTGCTTCGTGCCCCGCACCGCCACGACGACACCCCACAGCGGGTCTCCATAGGCCGCGGTGACCTGCCCCTGCACCGTTCCGCCCTGCGCCTGCGTCTGCGCGGGAGCGGGGGCCGGAGCCGGTGCTGGCACCGTTCCGACGGGCTCCTGCGCCCACGCCGACTGCCCGGGAACTCCCACGAGAGCAATTGTCATACACCCGACAATCACTCGCTGCCTCACCGCGCCCTGCGTGCTCCGCACTGCCTGGGGAACGCCTTTCCACCTGTTCGACGTCATCAACGGATTGCCTCCTGTTCAGAGGAGCGAACGTCCCCCCACAACCGCGCTCCTGATGTGGCGGCGGAAACTAGCAGACGTCTCACGCCTTTCTGCCACTCCTGAACACCTGGAACACCGCGTCATGGAGCGGCGCGGGGAGATTGGGTCACGCTGAACCCTCCCTGGAGACAGAGGCCATGGCGAATCCAGCGTGGACCCACCGGACGGCGGTCGTCTTCATTCCTCCCGCCGAGGTCTGGCCGCCCATCCAGGCGATCCGCCGCGAGCATGATCGTCAGATCCAACGCTGGATGCCGCATGTCACCCTGCTCTACCCGTTCGCGCCCCGCGGCGAGCTGCCTGGGCTCCTGCCCGCGCTCGAGGCCGCCTGCGCCGCGCTGAGCCCGTTCGAGGCCGTCCTCGCCTCGTTCCAGGTCTTCCAGCACCGCGCGGACCGGAGCACCCTCTGGCTCGCGCCGGAGCCCCGCGAGGCCTTCACGCGTCTCCAGGCCGTGCTCCAGGCCGCGGCCCCCGAGTACGCCCACACCTCGCGCTTCTCGGGAGGTTTCACGCCACACCTCAGCGTGGGCCAGTCGGGGAGCGCCGGACAGGTCTCGGAACTGCTGGCGCGGTTGAGCGAGACCTGGACGCCCCTCGTCTTCCAGGCCGCGGAGGTGAGCATCATCGCGCGCGAGGGGAATCGTCCCTTCGAGGTCGTGCGGACGCTGCGGCTCGGGTCGGCCCCGGCATGACGCACGTGTTCCCCGCGAGACGCCGCGACAACTCGCCGCAGGGGGTGGGGTTTCCCGGCCGTTAGAGTGCGCCGCGACATGTGGAAGTCCTGCCTCGCAACCGCCCTGCTCGTCGCCACCCTGCTGGTCCCCCTGGAAGGGCGGGCCTGCGCCACCTGTGCCTGTGGCGATCCAACCCTCACCTCCATGGGCACCGAGCAGCCCTTCGCCGGGCGTCTGCGCTTCGCCAACCAGGTACGCGCCTGGGGCCTGACGACCGGCCAGGACGCCGTGGACGCCGTCTCCCTACGCGAGCTGCGCATGGACCTGTCGGTGGCCTACGCCCCCCTGCCCTGGCTCTTCCTGTCGGCCACCCTGCCCCTGCAGACCCGCTCGTTGCAGCAGGTCAGCCTCGCGCGCGAGACGGCGTGGGGACCCGGGGACATGGAGGTCGGCGCCAAGGTCTTCGTCTACCGCGATCGCGCCTTCTCACCGGATCACCTCGTCGGCCTGCTCGTGGGCGCCCGGCTGCCCACCTCGCCCACCGTGCGCGACGCGGACGGACGCCCGCTGTCGCTCGATGCCCAGCTCGGCACCGGCTCGCTGGATCCGCTCTTGGGACTCTCCTATTCGACCTTCCGCGGCAATTGGTCCTTCCTCGCCAGCGCCACGGGGTACCTCCCCACGCGCGGGCGCGAGGGTTTCCGCGCCGGAGCCGCCCTGCGCACCACCCTGGCCGCGCAGCTTCAACCGGGCCCGCGCTGGGCCCTGCGCCTCGCCGTGGACAGCCGCCTCGAGGGCCCGAGCGCTCTCCGCGGCGTCCCGGATCCAGTGGGCAGCGGCGTCCTCGCCTTCGTGTCCCCGGATGTGCTCTTCAGCCCCGTCACCGATGTGGTGGTGGAGCTCGGGGTGCGCGTGCCCGTCCTCAACCTGCTGCACGGGAACGTCCGCCAGAGCCCCATCCTCCAGGCCGCCGTCGCCTACGATCTATGACGTCCCGTTCCGCTCCCGTCCTCCTGCTCCTGGCCCTCTGCGCGTGCGGCACTCGCGAGGAAGGCATCCGGCTCCACCTCGGGCTCGACTTCCGTCCCACGAGCCCGGCACTGGCGGAAGGCGCCACGCGCCAGTTCACCAACGGCCAGGGAGACCGCATCACCCTGGACCGCGCCCATGTCACCCTGAGCAGCGTGGAGATCATCCCCTGCCAGACGAGCAGCGCGAGGCGGTGGCTGCGCATGCTCTCCCCCATCGGCACGGCCGAGGCCCACGAGGCCAACACGCCCCGGCGGCTGGGCACGCCACACGTGAGCGGCCTGGCGCGCCCGGATGGCGAGCCCTGGGTGCTGGGCACCCTGCAACCGCCGCCTGGAAACTATTGCCGCGTCCGCCTCGTCTTCGCTCCAGCAGATGCGGACGCCGAGGGGCTGACGCCCGGAGTGGACATGGAGGGAAGGACCCTGTTGCTGGAGGGGCGAGTCCTCCCCGCCAGTGGAGGACCCGAGCGGCCCTTCCGCCTGGAGTCGGCCAGCCTCATCAACGCCGAGGTGTGGCTGGAAGGGCTCTCCCTCGCCCCGGACGCGCTGGAGGCGAGCCGCACCCTCCACCTGGCCTATGACCGGTGGCTGGACGGCGTGGACCCCGTGTCGCCCGGGGCCGCCGAGCAGATGCTGCGCAACGTGGCCGGCTCCGCCACGATCGGCCCCTGACGCGGGCTCAACGCAGCTCGGCGCGCTCGAACACGCGGGTGCCGAGCGCGAGCGCCCCCCAGGAGCCCACGAAGGCCACGGCCAGCGCGAGGGCCGTGAGGGAGGGCACCGACGCATCGAACCAGACGAGGTTCGGTCCCAGCACGAGCACGTCGCGCAGCCGCTCACGTCCCTCGTACAGGTCGGGGCGATAGAGCAGCAGCACGGTGGGGATCAGCGGCACCATCCACATCAGGAACGCGATGAGCAGCCCCTGGAACGCGTCGCGCACCAGGAGCAGCGGGATGACGAGCACGCACAGCAGCAGCACCGCCAGGGCCGTGAAGACGATCCCGGAGCCGATTGCTCCCGCCACGCTCACGGAGGATCCCTCGCCCGTGAAGGGCCGCACGGCGAGCCCCATGAGCAGGGACATCCCGGTGCCCACTGCCATGGAGGAGAGCAGGACGGGCCCCACGCGGGCCATCAGGAAGGCACGGCGGGAGATGGGCTTGCTGAGCAGCAGTTCCAGGGACCGGTTCTCCCGGGGCTCGACGAGGGCACGCAGCAGCCCGGCGGCACCGCCGAAGAAGGCCATGAAGTAGATGCCGGTGTATTCGTTCACCAGGATGACCGCGCCGAGCCCGCGGATCAGGAATGCACGCTCCATGAAGGAGTTGACCGCTGCGGGCAGGAGCGGAATGAGCATGGCCGTGACGAAGACCACGACGATGCCCACGAGCAGGGACACGAGGGGCACGGCCCCAAGGGCATGGCGGGCCTCGAGGAGACGGTAGCGGCGAAGAGTGGACTGCATGGGAGTCACACCTCCAGGTGGCGCACCCGCAGGGCGCCGAGGGCGAGGACGGCCACGTTGAGCCCCAACAGGACGGCGATGGGAGCCAGCACGTGCCCGGGGCGCAGGTCATCCACGTGACCGAGCACGGAGATGCCCTGAGTGATGGGGTTGAAGGAGGAGAGGCCACTCCAGGCCGGGTTGTAGAAGCCCATGAAGGCCAGGCCGACGAGCAGGCTGAGCACCAGCAGGCTCACGAGCCCCGCCAGGGTCCGCTTCTGGATGAGCACGGACATGAGGGCGCTGAAGCAGATGGCGAAGAAGGCGGCGAAGAGGTGCACCGCCATGGAGGCGAAGAAGAGCCCCGCGCGGAATCCCGGCAGGCTCCGGGCGGCGAGGGGCGCGGCGACCAGGTGCGCGCCGATGTAGAGCATCGCCATGACGGCACAGGCCGACAGCGTGCGCGCCAGGAAGTACGAGGCGGGCGACACGGGTTTGGACAACAGCACCGCGAGCTGCCCCGTCTCGCGCTCGCGGATGAGCAGACTGCCCGCGAGCACCACCCCGAGGATGGTGATGATCTTGTTCATCACCAGATCGGTCCAGATGAAGAGGAAGAGGATGAAGGGATCCGAGGTGGAGAACCATCCCTTCAAGGCCGAGAGCACGTGCTCGGGTGGCTTCGCGGCGATCACCGGCATGGCGATCACCCCGTAGGCCATCATGCCCACGGCCAGCCAGGTCTTCCGCTCCCCGAGCGTGGCCCGCATGTCGAGCCAGAGGAAGCGCGCCTTCATGCGGCCCTCCGCGCGAGCGCCAGGTAGAGCTCGTCCATGTTCGCCGAGCGGTGCTCGCTCTTGAGGGCCTCGACCGAACCGAAGGCGACGAGCTTGCCCTGGTGCAGCGCCGCGACGCGCCGGCAGAGCGTCTCGATGTCCGACAGGATGTGGCTGGAGAAGAGCACGGTGACGCCGCGCTCGGAGGACAGGCGGCGCAGGTGCTCGAGCAACTCGTGGCGGCCGAGTGGATCCAACCCGGAGGTCGGCTCGTCCAGCAGGAGGATGCGGGGCTCGTTGATGAGGGCCTGGGCGAGTCCCACCTTCTGCGTCATGCCGGTGGAGAAGCCCCCGAGCTTCCGGTCCGCCGCGGCCTCGATGCCGAAGAGCTGGAGGAGCGACTGGATGCGCGTTTCGGCCACGCCGGCGTCGAGGTCGAACATGGCGGCGACGTAATGGAGGAACTGGCGCGCCGTCATGTGAGCCGGGAGCGCGTAGCTCGCGGGGAGGAAGCCGCACTGGCGGCGCACCTCGAGGCTCTCGCGCACCACGTCATGGCCGAGCACCCGGGCGCTGCCCGAGGTGGGACGCGTCAGCCCGAGCAGCATCCGGAGGGTGGTCGTCTTCCCCGCGCCGTTGTGACCCATGAAGCCGAAGATCTCCCCGGGCTCCACGTGGAAGCTCACTCCATCCACGGCCCGGACGGAGCCATAGACGCGAGTGAGCCGATCGATCTCGATGGCATGCATGGCATTACCTCCTGGAGCCACGGCCCGGTTTCCTGCCCGGGGATGGCGGGGTGGGCGCGGGCTCGGAGAGGCCCGCGATGAAGATGTCGATGACGGCGTCGAGCAGCCGCTCTCGGGAGATGCGGTCTCCCGTCGTGATGATCCCGGTGTGGTAGTGAAGGAAGCGCAGCAGCCCCAGGACGAAGGGCACCGCGTCGACGTCCAGGCCGGCACGGAACTCACCCTGCTCGATGCCCTCGCGTACCCAGCCGCGAATCATCTCCACCTGGGCATCCGCCTTGCGCGGGTTGTCCCCGGACTCCGCCAGCGAGCGGAGCACCGTCAGCTCGGGGTCCTCGCGGACGAGCCGCTCGAGCAGGGCATCCCGGGCGAGCTCGCGATAGGCGAAGCGCAGCGTGGCACGCAGCCGCTCGCGCGGTGATTCCAGCGCCATCACCTCCGCGGCATACCGGCGCCCCGTCTCCTCGAGCACGGCCTCGATGACGGCGTGGAGCAGGACCTCCTTGCTCTCGAACTCCAGGTAGACGGCCCCCTTGGCGATGCCCGCCTCGCGGGCGATGTCCTCGATGCGGGTACGGCGGAAGCCGAAGCGCTCGAAATGGCTCTTGGCCACCTGGAGGATGCGCTGGCGCCGGACCTCGGCGGATGAGCGGCCGGCCGGAGCGGCCGGTGGGTTGGAGGATGCTGCCATGTGGACAGGATGACCGGATTTGGATTTCTGGTCAAACGGTCACCGAGGAGTGTCCGATCCCCTACCGGGGAATGGACGAGTACCTCTGGGGAGGGAGGCAGCGGAGGGAGCGCGTGGCTATACCTCGCCATCCTCGGGAACCAAGGGAGCCCCCGCATGGCGATGCTCACGACGAAGGACGGCACGCAGCTCTATTACAAGGACTGGGGTTCGGGTCAGCCGGTGGTGTTCAGCCATGGCTGGCCGCTCACCGCCGACGCCTGGGAGGACCAGATGGTCTTCCTCGCCTCCAACGGCTTCCGCACCATCGCCCACGACCGGCGTGGCCATGGCCGCTCCAGCCAGCCCTGGAGTGGTCACGAGATGGACACCTACGCCGACGATCTCTCCGAGCTGATCACGAAGCTGGATCTCGAGAACATCATCCTCGTGGGCCATTCGACCGGCGGCGGCGAGGTGACGCGCTATATCGGTCGGCACGGCACGAGCCGTGTCGCCAAGGCGGTGCTGGTCGGCGCGGTGCCCCCCATCATGCTCAAGACCGCCGCCAATCCCGGCGGACTGCCGATCTCGGTGTTCGACGACATCCGCAAGGGCGTGGCCGCCGATCGCTCGCAATTCTTCAAGGATCTGACCACCCCCTTCTTCGGCGCCAACCGGAAGGGCTCGAAGGTCACGCAGGGCATGCGCGACAGCTTCTGGATGCAGGGCATGATGGGTGGCCTCAAGCCCCTGCTCGACTGCATCAAGGCCTTCTCCGAGACCGACTTCACCCAGGATCTCGAGAAGTTCGACGTGCCGACGCTGATCATCCACGGCGATGACGATCAGATCGTGCCGATCGACGCCTCGGCCCGCCGCGCGGCCAGTCTCGTCAAGGGCGCGACGCTGAAGATCTACCCCGGCGGCGATCACGGCCTGGCCGCCACCCACAAGGAGCAGCTCAACGCCGACCTGCTGGCGTTCGCCAGGGGCTGAGGGAAGACCGGAGCGGTGGAACGAGCCCACCGCTCCGGGCAAAGCATGACCCGAAGCGCGGTTACTTCGCCTCGGGTGCGGGGCGCGGGGTACCACCGGCCGGCGGCTGCGGCGCGGTGGCAGCCTCCGGGGTGGGCTTCACCGCGAAGGGGCTCCGGGGCCGGTCCTTGGCGTACGGGTCGGCCTGGGAGATCAGCCGGGTGGACGTCTGCTCCGCCCATGCGGAGAGCCCACCCGACTCCACCACCGAGGCACTCCGGCCGATGACCTTCCGGGCCTTGAAGTCGATGAGGCGCAGATCCACGGCGAGCCGTCCGGGGGACATCGGGCGCAGGCTCAGGTGCAGCAGGCGCGTGGCACCCGAGAGCCCGGGCGCCGCCAGGAGGCAGCGCGGATCATTCCGACACCCCTCGCCCCGGGACTTGAGGTAGCCGCCCAGGTCCACATGGGGTGCCTCCAGCCGGGAGCCGAGTGTCCGTCCCGCCTCGAGGGCAACCTTCTCCAGACCGGGGGCCGCGGTGGACACCACCGTCAGGGACGAGGCGGGGGCGGCGGACGGACCGGTGGGAGCCGGGTCCGCCGAGAGCAGCAGCAACGTAAGCGCGGTGAGCATCATCGGCGCACCCTCCCCTTACCAGCCATAGCTGGTCACGAGCCCCAGCGTCGGCCCGCCGCCTCGCGAGGCGCGAGCCTGATAGCCGGCCTGGAGGCCGAGGGCGAAGGCATCGGTGAACAGATAATCCACGCGGTAGAGCAACCGCACACCGGTGGGACCCGAGGGCACGTTGGTCACCTGCGCCGCGGCGCTCATGGGGAAGCGGCGCACCGTGTCCCAGGCGAGCCGGATCCCCGCGGAGCCGCCGAGACCTCCGGTGTACTCGCCCTCGAGCTCCACGCGAGCCCCATTGGGCCGGCCGAGGCGCACCCTGCCGCCGATGCCCGCCGAGAAGCCCGTGGCGTTGCCTCCGAGCGACAGGCGCACGGCGAGGCCGAAGTACGGGTTGAAGCCGATATCCACCTCGGAGAAGCCATAGTCGAGGCCCGGGCGCAGCTCCGGCACGAACTGCTCCTCCCGGGCCAACAGCTCGAAGGGCGGCGTGTGCGCGCGCAGGTGGCCCACGCCGATGCGGATGGAGTCGATCCGCACGCCGCCCACCTGGGTGAACAGGCGGTAGAGATAGTCCGCCTCCAGCCGGTAGTAGCTGTCCTTGTAGCGCGTACCATTGAACGACTGGGAGCCGTAGTCCACGTACTCGGCGAAGGCGCTCACGCGGGAACGCCGCTGCCCGTACACCTCCATCAGGGCCTCGCGCTCCAGCGTGTACTGGGGCACCTCGATGAGCACCGGGTACGGAGCCTCGGCGCTGGCGAAGCGCACCGTCTCCGCGCCATCGGTATCCCGGGCGGTGACGAAGTACTCCACGGGCACGCGCTGCTCGGGGGACAGGGCAATGACGGCCGCGTAGGAGCCATCGGCGCTGAGCTCGAAGGGCGTCTGGCGGAAGTCCTTCTCGCCCACGGCACGGTGGTGGGCGACGAGCGCCCCGAGGCGCCAGGCCGGAGCCACCTCGGCGCGGAGCACGAGGTTGTTGCCGACCAGGACCTGGGCGGCGGGGACGTGCCGAACCTCGAGGGGCTCGGGAGGAGCGGCCGGCGTGGCGCTGGCCGGCGGCGTCTGGGGAGCGAGCAACAGCAGGAGGCAGGTAACGGTGGAAAGAGTCATCATTGAAGGTGTTCTCCCTGGGTCCGCTACCAGTGGAAGGTGGTCCCCAGCCCGAAGCCGAGACCAGAGTGGTTGATGTCGCGCAGCTGGTAGCTCACGCGGCCGGTGACATCGAGCCAGGGGGTGACCGAGCGGCCCACGGTGTAGATGAGGCGCACGCCCAGGTCCTCGCCGATGGGCTCGTTGGTGACGACAACCTCGGCGCTCATGGGCCAGTTCTTCACGGCATCCCACGAGAGCGCGAGGCTGCCGCGCGCGCCGATGTCCGCGATGTTGGCACCGCGGATCAGCAGGGACGTGCCCGTCTCGCTGCCGATGCGCAGGCCGAGATCGAAGCCACCCTTGAGGCCCTCCCGGGTGACACCCGCGGTCCCCTTCACCAGCAGCGAGAGGGACGGGTGCATGCGCAGCTCAATCTCACTGAAGCCATAGGTGTAGCCCACGGACTGGCCGGGGATGCCCGTGTCGAGCTGCTCCCTCGGGGTGCCGGTGCCCCGGTAGTTGCCGAAGCCCACGCGCACGGCGTGCACGGTGGTGTAGACGCGGTAGAGGAAGTCCGCCTCGAAGAGGTTGTAGACGTCGTTGCCCTTGAAGCGGTTGAAGTCGACGTACTCGTTGCTGACGCGCACCCGGCTGCGGTCGCGGTACTCAATGCTCTCGTCGCGGGGCGGCCGGCGGATGGTGATGTGCTGCGGCCTGGCCGGGTTGCCCGCCGCGGCGAGCGTGGCGCCCGCGGGCTCCACCGCCTCGACGTAGTACTCGATGGCCGGCTCCACCGCCGAGCCCTTGGGCAGCGTGGCGCGGAAGTGGCCATGGGCCTCGGCGCTCATGTGCACGGTGCGGTAGGTGGGCGAGCCGCGCTCACGCCAGTGCACCATCACCGCGCGCGGCGTGGGACCGGCCAGGCTGGAGAGGGAGATGGTGATGAGCTCGTCGGTGAGCGCGCTGGTGGGGGCACTCACCTTGAGGACGGGCGCCACCGGCGAGGCGGGCACCTTCGTCGTCGCGGACGCCACGGGCGCCTGACGCAGCAGGGAGATCTCCGTGCGGATGGGACCGGCCAGGTCCGACTGGGGCCAGTTGGAGAGGAAGCCCTCCCAGACCTTCGCGCGCTCGGCGGGCGGGAGCTTCAGGGCGCTGTTCCACGCGGTGCGCAGGGCGGTGCGCTCGGCGTCGGAGGGGCCGCCGCTGGCGGGCTCGGACGCCCCGGGAGTCTGCGCCTGGGCGGCGGGACCCGGCGTGGCGGGGCGCTCGCGGGGGGCGGGCGCGCTCACCGACTCCACCTCGTCACCCACCTCCATGCGGGCCAGGAGCTCGTCCGGGGCGGAGATGCGCGAGAGCGTCTCGCCCGCCTCCAGCACCACGGCCTCGCCGAGCAGGAACCGGTCACGCAGCACCTTGCCCGTGGCCGGGTGGCGCGCCTCGATGACGCGGTAGACGCGCAACCGTTCACCGGGCTGCGCCGTATCCGCGCGCCCAAGGTCAACGAAGGCATCCGCGCCCTCGATGCGCAGCACGTACGCCGGGGCTGGCGCCGCGAGGGCGGGAGCGGACAACAGCAACAGGAGGAGCGGGAGCTTCATCATCACCTCTCGGAGGCCCCGCGGGGCGGGACCGGATGCCCCAGGCGAGGGGCGTGCGGGGCTCTGCGGACTTCGTGCCAACCTTCGAACACCGAGGGTACCCTCTGGGGCAGCGGCGCCAGGACGCTGGAGCCGGCACGAGGGCTTCTCGGCCGATGTGCAGAGCGGTTCACATCTGTGCAGGACCCGACGGGAAAATCCCCCGGATCCATTGGGAGGCCGCTTCTACCGGGCCTGGGACGCCGCCGCCAGACCCATGGTTTTGCGCACCCCCAGGAGGAGCGCGAGCAACAGGATCGTGCCGTGCCCGAGGATCAGCGTCCCCAACTTCAACTGATGGAAGCCGACAAGAATGGTGGCGAGCGGCCGCGACGGAGGGGACTCCAGGAAGATGACGGTGAGCGCGGCCACGTTCTCCAGGAAGTCGAACAGGGTGGGGAGCAGGAAGAGCACGAAGCCCCGCCGTGCCTCGAAACGGGCGTAGACGGAGGGAAGGCCGTGGCGCATCAGGAAGGCCGCGACGGCGCCGACGAAGATTCCCCCGGCGGCGGGAAAGACGAAGTCCGTGGCGGCGAACCACGCGTACAGGCGGCGGGAGTCCCCGGTGTAGAGGGGGAGCTGGGCCAGGACCCCGGCCACGTCCAGGTCATTCTGCATGTCGAAGGTCTGGAACCCGCCCGTCACCACGGCGAAGGCCTGGTTGATGCGGAAGAGCCCGAAGAACGACAGGCAGAAGACGAGGACGGCCGCGATGAACGCGTGCGGAGACCTCGAGAACCGGAGGAGCAGACCCTGGAGTCGCAGCATGGAGCCACGAGGCTAGGCGATCCGAATCCCCCACACGAGGGGTTGGCCGCGAGAGCGCCGGGCGGTTAGAACCCGGTTCCCCGCATGGCATCCTCCCCTCCGGCCCCCACCCCTCCGTCCACACCCGGCCCTGGCAGGGAAGGCGTCCGCGTGCGGATCTCCGGGCTCCGGCGCACCTTCCCGGGGGGAGTCTCCGTGCTCGACGGGATGGACCTGGACGTCGCCGCGGGCTCCTTCGTGGCCCTGGTGGGCCCCTCCGGCTGCGGCAAGTCCACCCTGCTGCGCCTGGTGGCCGGGCTGGACAAGCCCGACGCCGGCACCCTCACCTTCTCCCCTCCCCTCGACCGGACCCCGGGCGCGCGGTCCCCCATCGCCTACGTCTTCCAGGACGCGCACCTGCTGCCCTGGCGCTCGGTGCTGCACAACGTGGCCCTGCCCCTGGAGCTGGCCGGCGTCCCGGCGCAGGAGCGCCAGGCCTCGGCCCACGCCCTGCTGCGGCAGGTGGGGCTCGGCGACGCCACCTCGCGCTACCCCGCCGAGCTCTCCGGGGGCATGCGCATGCGCGTCTCCCTGGCCCGGGCGCTCGTCACCCGTCCCCGGCTGCTGCTGCTGGACGAGCCCTTCGCCGCCCTGGACGAGCTCACCCGCAACCGGCTGGATGATCAACTCCTCGCGCTGTGGAAGGAGCTGGGGATGACCGTGCTCTTCGTCACCCACTCCCTGTCCGAGGCCGCCTACCTCGCCGAGCGCGTCCTGGTGCTCTCGCGCAGGCCCGCGCGGGTGATGTTGGACCGGCAGCTGGCCCTGCCCCGCGAGCGCCTCCCCGCCCTGCGCGCGAATCCGGAGTTCGCCCGGGAGATGGGCCTGCTCCTGCAGGCGCTGGAGCGAGGAGAAGCCCCATGAAGACCGCCTCCGTCCACGCGGCCCTGGCGCCCCTGGGCGCGCTCATCATCGTCCTGGCCCTCTGGGAGACCGTGACGCGCGCCTTCAGCATCAGCCCCATCGTGCTTCCGCCCCCCTCCGCCATTGCCCTCGAGGCGAGCCGCGCCGTGGAGTCCCTGCTGAGCGCGGCGCTCTCCACCGGCCGCTCGGCGCTGGTGGGCTTCGGGCTGAGCGCCGCGGTGGGCGTGCTGGCCGCTGTCGTGCTGTCCTCGTCGCGAGTGCTGGAGCGAGCGCTCTACCCCTACGCCCTCTTCCTGCAGATGGTGCCCATCATCGCCATCGCGCCGCTGCTGGTGGTGTGGTTCGGCCATGGAGCGCGCGCGGTGGCCGTCGCCTCCTTCATCGTCTCCGTCTTCCCCGTCATCGCCAACACCCTCACCGGGCTGCGCTCGGTGGACCCCTCGCTGCGGGACATGTTCCGCCTCTACGGTGCGCGCCGGGTGGCCACGCTGTGGAAGCTGGAGCTGCCCGCCTCGCTGCCCCACCTGTTCACCGGCCTGCGCGTGGCCTCGGGCCTGTCCGTCGTCGGCGCCATCGTGGGCGAGTGGGTCGCGGGAGTCGTCGAGGGTGACGCCGGGCTGGGCATCCTGGTGCTGGCGTCCAACCGGCAGGGGAACACGGCCCGGGTCTTCGCCGCCGTGCTGGCGGCCTCGGCGTTGGGACTGATGCTGTTCGGCGCGGTGAGCCTCACCGGCGAGCGCATGTTGCGGCGCTGGCACCCATCCGCCTCGGGCTCGTGAGGGCCCCATCCCCTTCTGTTTCTTCCGGAGGAAACCGCAAGTGAGAAGACGTCTCGTCGGATTGCTGGGGAGTCTGGTGTTGCTCGCCGTGGCGGGGGCGTGCTCGCGCTCGAAGGAAGGCGCGCAGCAGGCCGGGGCTACGGACGCGGGAGGCACGCAGGCGGCGGCCCAACCCACCCGGGTGAAGCTGGCGCTCAACTGGGTGCCCGAGCCCGAGTTCGGCGGCTTCTATGCCGCGCGGGACATGGGCGAGTTCAAGCGGCACGGGCTGGAGGTGGAGATCCTCGGCGGCGGGGCCGGCGTTCCCGTGGTGCAGATGGTGGCCTCGGGGCAGGTGGAGTTCGGCATCGTGGGCGCGGACGAGCTGCTCACCGCCCGGGCGCGCGGCGTGGACCTGATTCCGCTGTTCGCCGTGTACCAGAAGTCGCCGCTGGCCATCATGGCGCACGCCTCGCGTGGGGCGAAGGGTATCCAGGACGTGCTCTCCTCGGGGACCATCGCCCTGGAGCCCGGCCTGCCGTATGCCGTGTACCTGAAGAAGAAGTACGGCTTCGACAAGGTGAAGGTGGTGCCCTACGACGGCGGCGTGGCGCAGTTCGTGACGAACAAGGACTTCGCGCAGCAGTGCTTCATCACCTCGGAGCCCATCGCGGCGCGCAAGCAGGGCGCGGAGCCATCGGTGTTCCTGGTGGCCGATGAGGGCTTCAACCCCTACGTGGCCGTGGTCGCCACCCGCCGGGAGTTGTGGAAGGAGCAACCGGAGCGCGTGAAGAGCTTCGTGGCCGCGGTGCGCGAGGGCTGGCGCGCCTACCTGGAGAACCCGGCGCCGGCCAACGGGGTGATGGCGAAGCTGAACACCACCCTGGACGCGGAGACGTTCGCGGCGGCGGCGCAGGCGCAGAAGCCGCTCATCGAGACGGAGGAGACGCGCGCCAAGGGGCTGGGGACGATGAGCCGCGAGCGGTGGGAGACGCTGGGGCGGCAGCTCGTGGAGCTGGGCCTCATGGAGAAGGCGCCGCCCGTGGACGAGTTCCTCCTGCCCGAGTTCACGCAGGCGGCCGGCAAGACCTCTCCGTAGGCGCTGTAGGTGACGGCCCGCTGGAGTGGCGCCCGCCAGCGCCTTTCCACCCGGGCCTCCCAAACACAGACACAAAACATAGACATCAATCACAGACAAATACAACCAAATTACGCAACACACAAAAGACAAACATAATCACAAACAAAAACCCAAGCAAATCTCAAGCCAGATACAACAACGCAATCACTCACAACAGCCAAATCACAGACAGCAGGTGCAAACACAAACACAAATTACTGGCAATTGATGTATGTCTATCTGCCAACCCATGTCACACATGGGCCACAAACCCGCACCTGAGCCTACAGGAAGGGAAATGTAGGCATTACATCCAGACGACAAGCGCGGAGATGTGGCGAAATGTAGGCATGACAGGTCGAAAACCCATCACGAATGTCGCGAAATGTAGGCACGATATCCGTCCGACTGCGCGGTCGGGAACAAAGCCATGCTGAAATGTAGGCATGATGGGTTTTCTACCGGATGCGCGCTGACCTCGAGAAAGGCGCGCCCATGAGCCGTGCGTCCGAGCCCACGTCCATCCCAACGGCACCCCGCCCGGCGCTCCTCGCCCTGTCGTATCTGGCCTTCGTCAGCCTGGGGCTGCCAGACGCCGTGCTCGGTGTCGCTTGGCCGTCCATCCGCGAGACCTTCACCCTCCCGCTGGCGGCACTCGGCGCCGTGCTCGCCATGGCCGCCTCGGCGTACTTCACCTCCGGCCTGTTCGCGGGGAGGCTCATGCGTACCGCCGGAATCGGCACCCTCCTGGCCGCCAGCACCGGGCTCGCCGCCGCCGGTGTCGCCAGCTACGCGGCCTCCCCAGCCTTCGCCCTCTTCCTCGCCGGGGCCTGCGTCGTCGGGTTCGGGTCGGGCGCGGTGGACGCCGGGCTCAATACGTACGCCGCCCACCACTTCGGGGCGCGCCACATGACCTGGCTGCACGCCGCCTACAGCACCGGGGCCGCGCTCGGGCCGGTGCTCATGACGGCGCTCCTCACGCGCGGCGCGGGGTGGCGGGCCGGCTATGCCGTCATCGGCGGAGTGCTCGCGCTCCTCGCGGTGGCCTTCACGGTGATGCGCCGGCAATGGGACGGCGGGCCGGGCTCGAGTCCCGCCACGGCCGAGTCCCCGGCGTCCGTGGACGGCGTCTCTCCCCAGGTCACCGCGTGGGCCACGCTGCGCCGGCCTCGCGTCTGGTTGCAGATCGCCATCTTCTTCCTCTACTCCGGCGTCGAGGTCACCGCGGGCCAGTGGAGCTACACCGTCCTCACCGAGGCGCGCGGCCTGGGCACCGCGGTGGCCGGGACGTGGGTCAGCCTGTACTGGGCAGGTCTACTGGCCGGGCGCGTCGTGCTCGGCTTCGTCGTCGAGCGGGTGGGCACCGTCCGGCTGCTGCGGCTCGGGACCGCGGGGGTCGTCGTGGGTGCGCTCCTCTTCGCGCATCCGGCGCTCCCGGCGGCCCTCGGGCTGGCGGTGCTCGGCTTCTCACTCGCGCCCATCTTCCCGGCCCTCATGTCCGAGACGCCCCGGCGCGTGGGCGCGGATGCCGCCGGGCACGCGGTTGGCTTCCAGGTGAGCTCGGCGACGGTGGGCGTTGCGGTCATCCCGAGCACCGCGGGCCTCGTGGGCGAGTGGCTCGGGCTCGCGGCCATCACTCCGCTCATCCTCGGCGTCGCGGTGCTGCTGGCCGTGGTGCACGAGGTGCTCGTCGCGCTGGCTGACCGCCCCACCCCTGCCCGAGGCTGAGCACCGGGCGGCCGTTCAGCGCTTGTCCTGGCGCACGCGCACGAGGCCCTCCTGGGCCACGGACGCCACCAGCCGGCCCTCGCGGGTGAAGATGTGTCCGCGAGCCAGGCCGCGCGCATTGCCCGCCCACGGGCTGTCCATGGCGTACAGGAGCCAGTCGTTCACGCGCAGGTTTCCGTGGAACCACAGCGCGTGGTCCAGACTCGCCATCTGCATGTTGCGCTGCATGAAGCTGGCGCCGTGCGGCTGGAGCGTGGTGGTGATGAGGTTGAAGTCCGAGGCGTAGGCGAGCACGTACTTGTGCACCTGCGGATCCTCCGGCATCACGCCGTCGGCGCGGAACCACACGTACTTGAGCGGCTCGGCCGGCTTGGGCTCGAACGGATCGAAGAGCGTCACCGGGCGGAGCTCGATCGGCTTCGCGCCCAGGAACTTCTCGCGGATGCGCTCGGGGATGAGGTGGGCCCGGCGGCGCAGCAGCTCGATGTCCGAGGCGAGTTCCTCCGGCCCGGGCACGTCGGGCATCTTCACCTGGTGCTCGTAACCGGGCTCGTCCCCCTGGAAGGAGGCCATCATGGTGAAGATGGACTCGCCCTTCTGGATGGCCACCACGCGCCGGGTGGTGAAGCTGCCGCCGTCGCGCACGCGATCCACCGTGTAGACCACTGGAAGGCTGGCATCCCCGGGGCGCAGGAAGTAGCCGTGCACCGAGTGCACGTGACGCTCGGGCATCACCGTCTGGCTGGCCGCCGACAGCGCCTGGCCGATCACCTGCCCGCCGAAGAGCTGCCGGTAGCCCAGGTCCTGGCTCACCCCTCGGAACAGGTTCTCCTCGATGGGCTCCAGCTTGAGCAGCGCCAACAATTCATCCAGAACGCGACTCATCCCTTCTCCTTCGTCTTCCACATGGCCGCGAGCCCCTCGGGACCCGGGCTGGTACGGGTCCGTACCATGGAGGAAATGGCGGGGCTTCGCCATGAAGAAGCATGGGCCCGTCCCCTGATCGAGCAGACAGTCAGGAACACTTGGGGGGCCAGGGCGGGCAGAAGCCAGAGCGCGCTGCTGTTGGGCGGGGACCGTCAGGGTGGGCCGGTACTCTGTCGTCCATGCGCCTCGGCGGCGAGGGACGGTGGCTCGGCCTGTCCCCATCACCCCGGAGGAGACCTTTGCCCATGCGAATCCTGGTGGTAGCCGCCTGCTTGATGGGACTGTTCGGTGCCCTTCCCGCCCACGCCTCGGAGCTCGAGGACGTGTTCGGCCGGGACGTGCCGCTCGGACAGGGGCGGCCGGCGGTGGTGCTGTACGCCAACCGGGACACGCGCAACGTGCTCCGGGAGCATGCCGTGCGCTTCGCCTATGACCTGCGCCGCCAGCGCCCCATCGTGGTGGTGCGCGTGGACCTGCGCGGCATCCCCGGCTTCTTCAAGGGCGCCGCGAGCCGGGAGATCCGCAAGATCCACAACGACTCGCTGCAGAAGGTCCGGGAGCTGTTCCTCTCGCAGGGCCAGCAGCCGCCCGCGGATCTGGAGCAGTCGCTGTTCATGGTGGCCGACTCCACCGGGGCGCCCCACAGCGCGCTGGGGATGGAGAAGGGCTTCCGCCAGGTGCTCGTCCAGGCCGTGGGCCCCCGGGGGCGGGAGCTCGCGCGTGGACCGTTCCCCGAGGCCGCGGGGGCCATCAACCGGGCGCTCACCGCCGCCTCCCCGTCGCTCATCAGCGCCATCACCCGGTAGCACCCTCGCGCCACGGCTCGCGCGAGGGTGGGCCCGGAGCGCGGCTCAGGGAGCGGTGATCGCCGTCTCCACCGCGGGGCAGGACACCGGGCGGGGCTGGAGCTGCTCCAAGGAACGCGGCACCTCCGCCTGCTTCTCCACGACGTCCATGAGCTCGCCGTTGAACTCGATGCGGTAGCGCCCCGGCTTCGTCATGTCGTAGGCCTGCGACAGATCCACCCGGGCGTCCGCCGACGCGCCGGGCGCGAGCGTCACGTAGGCCTCCGCGGACGGATTGCCCCGCTTCACCATCCGCCCCTTGAAGTCCACCTCGGTGCCGTCACGGGTCACCTGGAAGTCCTTGCCCATCAGGCCCTCGAGCGGCGTGCGCCACTTGAGCACGTACAGCGGTTGCGCCGTACGGTTGGTGAGCTGGAACCGGAGCTCCACCGGTTCACCGGCGCGCACGCTGGGAGGCACGCTCACGACACACTCCAGGCTCGCTGCCATGGCCGGGTTCTCCTTCTGCGGCTCTGGAGCCGCCTGCGGCGCCGGGGCGGGTTGCTGCGGCGCCGGGGCCGGCTTCGGTTCCACGGTTTCCTTGCGCGGCGCACACGCGCCCAACGCCAGACAGCACAGCACGGCCCAACGGGTATATCCACGAGTCATGGGACGGATGCTCTCCTCCGGGAAAAAGAAAAACGGGAGCGTCGCCGCTCCCGTTTTCCGTTACTCCACCTCAGCCTAGCCGGTTACGGCAGCGAGGGGGTGTTCTCGGCGAAGTACTCGTGGTTGTCCGCGTTGTCCAGGGCGCGGGTGGGGCTGGAAGTCGCCAGGTTCTTGGCGGCGGTCTGCCCGTAGGCGTGGTCATCCGTGGCGGCCACCACGTTGAAGTGGCTCATCTCGTGGACCAGCGTGCCGGCCTTGGAGTCCGTGCCCGTCATGGGGGCGCTCCAGAAGGCGTTGCACACGTAGATCTTGTACGGCGAGGCCGGGTACACGTAGGCGTAGTAGCTGTCGTTGCAGCTGCAATCGACCACGACCGCCGCGGAGGCGAAGGCGTTCTTGATGTTGGTGAAGTGGCTGCGCGCCGTCCCCAGGTTGGTGCTCGAGAAGGCGCCGAACCAGGTGGTGTAGCGCGTGGTGCCCGAGGAGATGCCGTTGAGGTAGCTCGACGCGTTGTTCGCGTACGTCGTGGCGTTGCTCACCGCCGTGGCGATCGACGACTGCTCGGTGCTGGTGCATGCGCCGGAGTACGACAGGCCCTGGGCGGAGACCGTGCCCTGCGCCTCGAGCTCGGGCTGGCCACTGGCGCGGCCCTCGATCCACAGGTTCACCAGGTTGGAGTCGAGCTGGGCGGCCTTGGTGATGACGGCGTGGTGCTGATCCAGCGAGGGCGCGGCGTAGCGGACGGTGTAGCTGCCGGACTCGGAGAGATCATAGAAGCCGGAGACGGGCGCCGAGCCCGTGAGGCTCTCGCCGGGAGCCAGGGTGACATAGTCCTGGGCCGTCGGCGCCGCGCGCTTGATGTGCGGACCGATGTACTCCACGGGCTCGCCATTGCGCGTCACCTCGAACAGACCCTCCTTGAGGCGGCCGTCCGGGATGTAGAACTTGAGCAGCCGCACGGGGGCGGACGAGAGGTTGGTGAGGGTGACCGTCACCGACACGTCCTCACTGGCGCTCAGCGTGGCCTTGCTCACCGACAGGCTCACCGCCACCTCGCCGGTGGCCTGCGCGCTGGCCTGCTCGGAGCCCGTCTCGAACTCCTCCGGCGCACCGCACGCGCCCAGCATGGACACGCCGACGATACCGCCCACCAGCCACTTGAAACCGCGAACGCTCTTGCTCACGCAGTGACTCCTTGTCTGACAAAAACCGATAGCTCCAGGGCTAACCCGGTTAATCAGTTCTTATAGCAGAAGCCTGGATTTCGTCTACATGAGAATAATCGGACTACTCCGTGGCTTCCACGGGAGCGGCGGCGGGAGGACGGCAGTGGATGTTGTCGGGGCAGCGGCCCTCGGAGCGGGGGATGCAGCTGCCACAGCAATCCATCTCATCGGGCTGGCAGCGGGGCACACACGGGCCGCAATCCACCGAGCCCCCACATCCATCGGAGATGACACCGCACCGGGCGCGGGCCTGCACACACGAGCGCGGCACACAGGGCTGGCCCGCGTCCACCACGTCCCGCGCCGGGCCTTGTGCCACGGGTGGGGAGGAGGGCTCGGAGCGGGCCGACACACACGACGCGCCCGCGAGCCCCAGAGCCAGCACCCAGAGGTACCGCACTCCCCCTCCCTTCCACATGTTTCCAGCCTCAGTTGGCGTTGCGCGCGTCGAGGATGGAGGTGAGCTGCTTGGAGAGCTGGGAGAGCTGGTTGGCCGTCTGCAGCGTCTGCGCGGAGGTGGACTCGGCCTGACGCGCCGTCTGCGCCACCTCGAGGATGGCGGTGTTCACCTGCTCCACCGCCGTCGTCTGCTGCTGGGTGCTCAGCTCGATCTCGCGGGCCACGTCCAGGTTGGCACGCACCAGCTCGGCGATGCGCCGGAAGTTGCCGGCCACCTCGCCGAACTGCTTCGCGCTGCTCTGCACCGCCTTGGAGCCGTCCTCGGTGGCCATGATGGTGGTGTTGGAGGCGGCGCGGATCTCATCGATGAGCACGCGGATGTCCTTGGTGGCCCCCCCCACGCGATCCGCCAGCTTGCGGATTTCATCGGCCACCACGGCGAAGCGCTTGCCGTGCTCACCCGCCCCGGCGCTCTCGATGGTGGCGTTGATGGCGAGGATGTTCGTCTGGTCCGCCAGCTCGTTGATGATGTCCAGGATGCCGCCAATCTCCTGCGAGCGCTTACCCAGCTCCAGCATGTGATTGACGATGGCGTCCACCTGGCGGCTCACCACGTCGATGGCCTCCTGGGCACGCAGCACCGTGTCGTTGCCCGTGCGGGCGGCACCGGCCGTGTCATCCGCCACGCGCGCCACCTGCTGCGCGCTGCCGGCGATCTGCCGCGAGGTGGACAGCAGCTCCTTGACGGTGGTGGAGATCTCCGTGGTGGCCGAGGCCTGCTCCCGCGCGCCGGAGACCTGCTGCGAGGCCGCTGAGTGAAGATCGGCCGACGAGCCCTGCACCTGCGTGATGGCCGTCTGCAGCCTGCGCTCCAGACTCTTGCCGATGAGCATGGCGACCAACCCGCAGAAGAACAGGAGCCCGGCGCCATCGATCAGGAAGAACTTGTCCAGGGCGCGGATCTCCTCGGCCTGATGTCCCTCGCGCTGGGCGAGCAGCTGCTCCTCCTGCTGACGCAGCTCCTCGGTGGCCGTGCGGATGCCGTTCATCATCCGGGTCATCTCCCCGCTGCTGATGCGGGCCAGGGCGGCATCGAGGCCCTGCGTGCGGCGCACCTCGATGTTGGAGCGGTGGATGGACAGCTTCTGCTCGATGGCGGCCTTGAGCGCCTCCATGCGCCGCAGCTGCTCGAGGTCGCCAGAGAGGGGCGCGCGCAGGAGCTCGAGCTCCTTGGACAGCGAGCCCTGCGCCAGGCGGTAGGACTCGAGGGAGGCCTCGCTGCCGGTGAGGATGTAGTCGCGGTGCGCCGCGTCCACGTCCTTGACGCTGGAGAGGACCCGCTCGAGCTGGCTGAGCGTCTGGTGGCTCCGCACCACCTGGGACGCGGCATCCGCCAGGGTCTGGGTGCTCCGGCGGGTCAGGACGATGAACGCCCCGATCAGCGATGACATCAGGAGCAAACCCACGAGGAACTGCCGCCCCACTGTCCATCTGGAAAACATCGTCTCGTCTCCTCGGCTGGGGGAGAGGAGGCTCCCGCAGCAGCGCGCCCCGAGTCTACGCCAGCCGCAGGATTTCGGCGCGCCCCACCGGGGGAGAGAAAAGGCGAAGGGCCCGGAACCGACTGGCGGTTCCGGGCCCTTCTATTGGCGAGGAGTACGGGACTTGAACCCGTGGCCTCCGGCGTGACAGGCCGAGAGCAGGACCGTCCAAGGGTTACCAGCCCGTCGCAAATCCCCGTAACCATTGAGGAGCCGAGCCCCGGGCCGGTCCATCCGCCCCATCCGGTCGCAGGTCTTCACAGATCTTTTGCTGCATCCGTGCTGCAAGGTGCGACATCGCCCATCGGGACCATGGGGGCACGATTCCTCACCGTGCGTGAAGTCGCCGAACGGCTCGCGGTCTCCACGGCCACGGTCTACACCCTCTGCCATCGGGGACAGCTCCGGTTCGTTCGGGTATCCGGGGCCATTCGGATCGACCCCAGGAGCGTCGAGGCGTTCCTGGCCACCGGAAGCTGATGCTCCCCGGGAGAGTAGGCAGCCTGCCAGGGCTGCCCTATGCGGGCCTCCTCCATTCGAGTAGAATGGGACTTGGTTGCTCGCCGATGGACAGCGAGTCAGCCGCATCCCGAGGGGGGATCCATCCATGACCGTTGCTCGCTGGAAGAGGGCCTTGAAGGCCCTGGCTGCCGCATTGCGGGGTTTTTTTCTACGCCGGCAAAGCGCTCCTGAGCTCCTCTTCGAGTTCATGGAGGTAGCCGGCGGGGTCTTTGCGGAAACGTCGGCCCAGGACACGAGGCTGACGACGCGAGTCCAAGGTGGTGCGCAGCTTGCGCCACGC
>DASQMW010000023.1:0-39040 GCA_035645295.1 Archangium sp. | reverse complement strand
GTTGAGGTTGCTGCGCTGCCGCCACCCTCCCTGTCAGGAGGAGAACGAGCGTTAGCCACGGGAGAAGTCGTACCATGGTGGAGTACCTCCGAAGTCCACCCTAGCAGATCTCGCGGGCACGACGACCCTCACCAGAAATGGACCGGAAGCACGTCCGCGCACCGATTCGCCGTCGGAACTGCCCGTCCCATGCATTCGGGGAGCATGAGTACACCGGCAGTCTGCCGGGCGCCTGGGAGAAGACCTCACCCAGTGCGTGCCTCGAGCAGACCGCCGGCGTCCCAGCAGCATCACTTCAGCGCGCTACCACGTCCGCGGTGCGCGGGTCGCGAAGCAGCTCGTGGAAGACCGTGAGCTGAGCCCCCTGGAGCATCCACCCCCCCTCGGGCGAGTTCAGGTTCGAGTCGAAGGCGGACAGGCCGATGACTCTCGCCCCCTTCCCGTCGACGTTCGAGCCGGCGGCGTGGTTGTACCAGGCGCGCACGCGCTGGCCCGCGGCGGTGTCGGAGCCGTGCATGCCCCACTCGCCCACGGCCACATCCACCCCCCGTACCGCCGCCCACTGGCGCACGCGCAGCCAGTTGTCGGTGATGAGCGAGCCCTCGCCGTGGTTGTAGATGTCGACCCCGAGGAAGTCGTAGATGCCGGGCGCCCACCACGCGTCAGGGTTGCGACCCGAGCCCTGGGTCCACGTGTGGGCCATCAGGATGGGGGCCAGGGCCACATTGTCCACGCCCAGCGCCGTCATGCGCTGGCGCACCCGGCGGTTCATCGCGACGTGACCGGCGGGGCCGGCCGGATCGTCCGGCGTGTTGCTGCCCGCACCGCCCTCGGGTTCGTGGTGGAGGGTGAGCCACACCGGCCCCGGCAGCGCCTTGAGCGCGAGCAGCAGTTGATCAATCTCGCCGTCGTGTTGGCCCGCCCCCATCGCCGCCCAGGAGGGCGTCTTCACCGAGACCCAGGGCAGCCGGTGGTGGGCCAGGTCATCGCGCGCAGTGGTGACCAGGCCACCGGTGCGCTGGTCCCACCGCCAGAAGGTGCGACGCAACGCGAGCGGGTGGCCTGCCACGCTCTCGTGGCGTACGACCGGGTCGCCGTTGCCCTCGATGGACGCACCCCACACGAGCATGCCCGCTGGCGCGCGACCCGGGAAGGTCCGGCCCGGTGTCGCCAGGGTCGCGTTCAGGGTGTACCCGGTCGAGCCCTTCGTGCTCTTGATGCCCAGCTGGTAGGTCCCCGGCGTGCGCGCCTCGAAGCGCACGCGCTCCGGCCGAGGGGTGCCTTCATTCGCGAAGGCCACCGTCTCGCCGCTCGGAGCTTTCAGGAACAGGTTCAGGTCCGCGGAGGCATTGGTCCAGCCCAGCGTCGCGGTGATCGTCCCCGGCGAGGAGATCGCGAACTCGTGCGTCACCCAGGACGTGCCGCTGGCCGCCACTCGCCCCGTGTACTGCTTCTTCAGTGCGAGCGAGACGTCCGTCGTATCCAGCACGTCCTCGGCACATCCCGTCCCCTCGCTGCGGCACGGCTCCTCCACCTGGGCAAAGCCCGCCGCAACCACCGCCACCAGCACCACGCCCAGCCACATCTTTCGCGTCTTGTGAGTCTTCATGGAGAGCCTCCGCGGTATTCAGGCCAGCGGGAGTGCTGGCCGTTATCTCCCTTGAGCCCCTCTCCGCGCGGGCGGTCAGCCGGTCACCCGTTGCGCACCGTGACAATGATGGGCGGGCTCTTGACGACCGTGCGGGTCGTGTCCGTCACCCTGACGGCATGGGCTCGGAGCTCGTACGGGCCGTCGGCCACGGTGGTCGTGTTCCAGACGACGGCGTATCCGAACCCCCGGTTGACCGTCGAGCCCACCATCGTCGTCGTCATGGAGCCGACCCGGTTGAGGTGGTACTCGACATGGGTCACCCTCGCTGGGTCCGGCACGCTGGTGGCCAGGGCCACGGCCGGGCCGCCGATCGTCGACCCGTAGGCCGGTACTCGCAGTTGCAGCGTCGGCCACGCCAACGCGCCCCGGTCGACGGGGGCCGGGGCGGCGGGCACGCCGACGGCGGCGGCCACAGCGGCTGGCAGCGGGTCCCCGCTTGCCCGGGCCGGGCTACTGGCCAGCAAGGAGAAGTCGCTGGCCGCCGCGTCGACGAAGAAGGGGTCCGCCACCTGATCGAATGCCAGGCCGTGATCTTCGGTCGCGGTGAAAGCCTGCACCGACGCCAGGCTGGCGTGGTCGACGTGGAAGGGGCCACCCTGGGCCGCCGGGCGGGGGTGGAGCCATCCGGCGAATGTCGGCGGCGTGGGCGGGCCGGCGGCGGTCGACCGGTGGTAGCCGTTGTAATCCATGGCGGTGATGAAGGTGTCGGCGGGCACCCGGGCTGCCAGGTTCGCGACGCCCGTGGAGGAGTTGAACAGCCGCCTCGAGCCCGCACCGCCGGTGAGGTTGTTCTTGATCACCACGCCGCGGGTCCGCCACCGCTCGACGCACCCCGTCTGGGGGGGACACCCGGGGCGTTGCAGGTCGAACACGACCAACTCGGCGCCAAACAACTCACCAGGTCGGGTGTCGGCGTTGCCGTACAACGTGTTGTTGTAGATCTGCACCCCGTCCGCCCCGCCAATGGACAACCCGGCTTCGGTGTTGCCGGTCAGCACGTTGGAGGCGATGATCGCCCGCTGCGAGACCTCGTAGAAGATGCCGTTCCCGATGTTGTTGCGACTGACGTTGCGGGTGATGGTGGCGTCGGCGCAATCCAGGTCACACCAGAAACCGCTGCCGTCGTTGTGGTCGAAGATGTTGTCCCGAACGGTCAACGGCGAAGTGGAGGTGATCTTGACCCCGGCGGCGCTCTCGGCCTCGCCACCGGTCAGGGTGTCGTGCAGACCCTCGGTGTTGTTGCGGAAGACGCGGTTGCCTTCGAAGGTCAGCCCGCCAGCGGTACCGGTGATGTTGGCGCCGACAAAGCCGTTCTCCGCGAGCAGGTTGTCGCGGATCACCGCGCGGGTGGCCTTCACCGCGGTGAGGGCGGTGGAAGCGGCGCGCGTGATGGTGTTGTTCTCCACCCGGGTGTTCGAGACGTTGTCGAGCAGCACGACACCGCCCTTTGGCGGGCGCTCCGTCGACTGCTTCGCCGTCTGCTGCTCGGAGGCGTAGTGCTTGAACCCGAGCCCCTGGATGACGGTTCCGCTACCGCCGGTTCCCGGACCAAAGCCCGAGACGTGCAGAGCCAGGTCGCGATTCGAGGCCTCGATCCTGGCACCGGCCGGCGAGTCACCGATGTAGAGGTGCCCGAGCGCGGTATCGACGAAGAACCGACCGGGGCCCACCTCGGCGAGGGTCGCCACCTGGCGCAGCGGTTGATCATCGCGGAACACCATGTCCTGGGCACCGGCCATGGGATAGGCCGGGTTGTTCAGTGACGGGTGCTTGCAGAACCGGTCACTGCCGCCGTCGGTCGGTCGCTGGCAGAAGCGGGTGGTCCACCCGGTGCGGCGCCAGAGGTTGGTCCCGACCTGGGACCAGCCCGTGACCAGGACACTGCCCTTCAGCCAGACCTTCTCGCCGCGGTGGGGCTGGATGGTGACGGGGAAGTCGATGGTGTAGGGGCCGGTTGGGCCCGCCGCCGCGGCCCCTTCTTCGTAGGTGCCGGCCCGCAGGACGACGGTCGCCGGCCGGGGGCCCACCCTGGCCACGGTCAGCGCTCGGCCCAGGGTCTTGAACGGCGTGGTGGTCGAACGCCCATCGGCGGCGTCGTTACCGGTGGTCGAGACGAAGTACACCGACCCGGCCGTGGGCACCGGGTAGTCGACGTTCTTGGGGTTGGGTTCGATGGTGGGCGCCTGAGCCATGGCCGGGTCGAAGGGCGCGGGGGTGACAGCGAGTACCGCGGGGACGGCGACACTCGCGCCGCCATCGACCGCAGCGGAGCCGTGGGCCGCTGGGCTGGAGACCACGGCCCCGAGCAGGCTGACACCCAGTGCGGCGGCGATGGCCTTGGCCTTCAGGAGTTTCATCATTGAGTACTCCTCTTTCGGAACTTCGTAGTCCGTCACTCAGACAGACAGGGCCCGAAAGAAATGTGACGGCTTGCGTACGGCTGCACGCCTTCACCTTCGCCTCCACCGGCGAGCGGCTCATCCAGCAGGAAGGCAACCTCGTCGTGTACAATGCCAGCGGCACGGCCATCTGGCACAACAGCACCGGCGGACACCCCGGCGCGTTCCTGACGCTCCAGGACGATGGCAACCTCGTCGTCTACGACGCCAGTGGCAAGGCCCTCTGGTGGCTCGGGGCCTACGCGACGGTGCCGACGGACTGCAGCGCGGTGAAGTCCCCGGTCGTATCGAGCAGACCGTCCTCGTCGAGGGGAGCCGCGTCCACCGGGGCATCGCGAACGCGGTCGGCCGGATGATCCGCGACGCGCGCCGCGGGCATCAAGCTCACCGGCGGGGGCTGGCGCTCCATGGAAGGCCAGCTTCAGGTGCGCCGGAACAACTGCTTGCGCTTGCCCTTCACGCCGCCGTGCGGGTCCTGCGCCGGCGGGGCGAGCTCGGCCGACTCGAACCCCTCGATGCGCTCCGCATGGTCCGGTGCACGCATCAAGGGGGGCAAGTCATTTTGCCACCCCGCGCGAGGGCCTCCCCCTGTCTGGTTGGGCGTCCCGCATCCTATCCTTCAGGGCTGTTTCTCCTGGGGGTAAAGGTCAGCGCCATGTTGAAGAGGTACCGGAGTCCTGGGGCGGGGGTGGGCGACGGTACGCAGCTTGAGGATTGGCGGAGCTCGCGGGGCAGGCCGTGGTGGGCCTCGCGCTTCGTGGCGCTGGTGCTCGTTGGGCTGCAGACGGCATGCGCGACGGGCTACCCGATGGGCGGAACCCTTACCGGCACGCGCAGCTGGCGGCGCGCGGGTGGTGTCCATGGGGCAGTCGCGGCGGAGCCAGGTGCTTCCGGCGAGGACCTGGTGCTCGCCAACCTGCGGCGAGCGGCAAAGCTGCCATGGACGGACGGAGGGCGGTGTGTCGTGCAGGAGGCCTCCGAGCCATGGCTGGTGCTCGCGGAGCGGTGCTACCAGGTGCTGGACCACGAGCGTGTCCGCTTCAAGGACCGCACTGGGCGCTGTGCGGTCGCCTCTGCCGAGGGCGCTGCCGTAGGGGTCGGGCTCTGCGTCCTGGCTGGACCGGAGATTCTCGTGGGGGCGGTGCTCGTCGCCGGCGTCGTGGTGGTGGGCTTCGCCATTTCCGAGGCGTTGGAGGCGTACGAGAAGAGGGGCCGTCCGCAGACGCGGCCGGTTCCGGAGACGCGGCCGGTGGCCGAGACGAAGCCCGTCTCACAGGAGCCCAAGAAGAAGCGGCGGCCCAAGCCGGAGCCGGAGGGAGAGGGCGGGAGGCCCCCGCTGCCACCCGAGCCCACGGACAAGGAGCGCGACCGCAGGTGCGAGGCCATGCCGGTGCCGCACTCAGGCGGTCACAAGGCGCACAACAAGTGTGCCGACTGGTATCCGCCCAACCGCTGGCCCGGGATGGATGCACATGTAGATGGCAGGGACTTCGACGCGCTTCAGGTGGGGGTGCGTGTGCTGTGGGAGATCAAGGTCGAGAAGTTCGACGGGTACAGTGACTTCTTGAAGAAGATTACGGTCGAGAAGGAGCTGAGGGAGTTCACTGACTACCGGGCCATCGCGCTGGCCTGTGGATATACCTTCAAGGTCGGGGTAATCAGCGAGGCCCACAAGGCCGCGCTTCTAGACGTGGACGACACTTTCGACATTGTCGTCACGGGATGCAAATGATGATGACTCGAGCCAGCCTCCATCTGCACGTCTTCGCACCAGCGCTCACCGGCGACGACGGGCGCCCACTCGCGGCCGTTGAGGGGATGGAGCGGGCACTCCCTGGGGTGCGGTTGGCGTGGCGGCTATCGAAAGCGGGGCGTCCCATTGCGCTTCCGCAGCGAGCGGCGTGGCTGGCCGAGACAGCCGCGGCCGGCGAGTTCGGGTTGCTGTGCAATGGGGACGAGAGCTACCCGGTGACGGTGAGCGGGCGGAAAGAGAGCGCGATTGCGAGTCCAGGGGGCGAGCCACTGCTGATTGTTCACGCGCAGCTCCCGCAGGACGAGCCCGGTGTCGCCGCGGCAGTGGACATGCTGGAGCACGTCGCGGAGGGCGTGCGTGCCCGGTGGGGCGTCGTGGCGCCCGGCCCCGTGAGGCAGGTCATCGCGGCGCAGACGGGCCCGAAGACGGGTGGGCCAGAGCGGCCCCCTCACGGGCTGCCGAGTCTCAAGCTCCCGTGGAACATCCGCTCGCCCCACGTACCCAGGTACCTGGGGTGGATCAACTACTGGTCCGCGGCCACCGCGGAGGCCATCGGCTTTCCGGAGCCCTCCCGCGATGCCGAGCTGCTGGCGCGGGCCCGGCGGACGGCGTCGGGAGGGTGGGTGATGAGCCTCACTGAGGCACCGCTCGACCTGGACAACCCCGCCCACCTCGAGGCCCTCAAGCGAGCCTATGCGCGCTTCCCGAAGATCGGCGGGCGCGCAGAGGCGTGAAAAACAAAACCCCGGCCCGAGGAAACCTCGAGGCCCTCGGCCCGGGATTCGAACCCGGGTGCTTCCGATACCCTCACCCCGTCCCTCTCCCGGTGGGAGAGGGGAAATTGGGCGCGGCTCAGGCCACTTCGAGCGCCTGCTTCAGGTCGTCCACCAGGTCCTGCGCGTCCTCGATGCCCACCGACAGCCGGATGAGCCCATCCGAGATGCCCAGCAGCTCGCGCGTCTCCTTGGGCACCGACGCGTGCGTCATGATCGCCGGGTGCTCGATGAGCGACTCCACGCCACCGAGCGACTCGGCGCACGCGAAGATCTTCACCGTCTTGAGGAACTTGCGCGCCGCCTCCAGCCCGCCCTTGATGTCAAAGGTCATCATCCCGCCGAAGCCCGTCATCTGCTTGCGGGCCAGCGCATGCTGCGGGTGGCTCTCCAGACCCGGGTAGGTGACCTTCTGCACCTTCGGGTGCGTGGCGAGGAACTGGGCCACCTTCAGCGCGTTCTGCGCGTGGCGCTCCATGCGCACGCCCAGCGTCTTCACGCCGCGCAGCACCAGGAAGCAGTCCATCGGGCCCGGCACGCCGCCCACCGCGTTCTGCAGGAAGTACATCTTCTGCGCCAGCTCGTCATTGCTGGTGCACACGAAGCCGCCCACCACGTCGCTGTGGCCGTTGATGTACTTCGTCGTCGAGTGCGTCACCACGTCGAATCCCAGGTCCATCGGACGCTGGAAGTACGGCGTCATGAACGTGTTGTCGCACACCGAGAGGATGTTCCGCTTCTTCGCCGTCTCCGCGATGCGCGGCAGGTCGATGAGCTTGAGCATCGGGTTGGTGGGCGACTCCACCCACACCATCTTCGTCTTCGGGGTGATGGCCTTCTCGAAGTTGTCCGGGTTGGACAGGTCCACCCAGGAGAAGCTCAGCCCGTGCCGCCGGAAGACCTTGTCGAAGATGCGGAAGGTGCCGCCGTACACGTCGTCGGACACCACCACGTGGTCCCCGGCCTCCAGCATGTGCATCAGCATGTCCGAGCCCGCCAGACCCGAGGCGAACGCGAGGCCGTGCCTGGCCCCCTCGAGCGCCGCCAGACAGTCCTGGAGCGCGTTGCGGGTGGGGTTCTGCGTCCGGCTGTACTCAAAGCCCTTGTGCTCCCCGGGGCCCGCCTGGACGTAGGTGGAGGTCAGGTAGACCGGCGTCATGATGGCGCCCGTCGTGGGATCCGGCTCCTGGCCGGCATGGATGGCGAGGGTATCGAAGCGCATGCCGGGGGCCTATCACACTCCCCTTCCCCCCGGGAGTGTCCGCCGCGCCCGCCCGCCTGTCCGGAGGACTTGCCCGGCGGCGGGGAGTCGGAGAAGAGGGGGCGGCGGTTGTACCGGAGAGGACAGGGCAGTCATGACGCAGGGCAGCGGAACGGCGGTGGGGATGTTCGAGAACCGCCTGCGCAAGAACGTGAAGCACTTCCGCAAGTGGGCCAAGGCCCGCGGGCTCACCGCCTTCCGCGTGTACGACCGGGACGTGCCCGAGTACACCTATGCGGTGGACCTCTACGGAGACCGGGTGCACCTGGTGGAGTACCCGCGCCGCCGGGCCCTCAAGAGCCTGGAGGAGCAACGGGCCGAGGTGCTCGCCGCGGTGACGGCCGTGCTGGAGGTGCCCCCGGAGCGCATCCACGTGAAGACGCACCTGCCCCAGCCCTGGGGCCGCTCGCAGTACGGCCGGGTGGGCGAGGGCACCGAGCGCGTCGTGGTGGAGGAGCAGGGGCTGAAGTTCTGGGTGAACCTCGGCGACTACCTGGACACCGGCCTCTTCATGGACCACCGGCTGACGCGCGCCCGCGTCCGTGACGAGGCGAAGGGGAGGAGCTTCCTCAACCTCTTCTGCTACACGGGCGCCTTCACCGTGTACGCCGCCGCGGGCGGGGCCTCGCGCACCTTCAGCGTGGACCTCTCCAACACCTACCTCGACTGGGCCGAGGAGAACCTCGCGCTCAACGGGCTGTCCGGCCCGCGCCACACCCTGCTGCGCGCCGATGCCATGGCCTGGGTGCAGGACCAGCGCCACGAGCCCGAGCAGACCTTCGATCTCGTGGTGTGCGATCCCCCCTCCTTCTCCACCTCGAAGAAGATGCAGGGCTCCTTCAACGTGCAGCGCGATCACGTGCGCCTGCTGGAGGGGATCCGGGAGTTGATGGCTCCCGGCGGCGTCCTCTACTTCTCCACCAACTTCCTGGGCTTCGAGCTGAAGGACACCGCCGTGCGCGGCTACGAGGGGGTGGAGGAGCTCACGCCCGGCTCCATCCCCGAGGACTTCCAGCGCCAGGAGATCCACCGCTGCTGGCGCATGGTGGCACCCGGCGCCGCGGGCCGCTGAGCTGTTTGCCCCGAGGGGGGCGGCCACTCGTCCCGTTGCCCCAGGTGGGCTAGATCGGAGTCATGCTCTCCGCCTTCTCCGTGCTCGCCCTGCTGCTCTCAGCGGATGGGACCCAGGACCCCCAGAAGGAATCCCCTTCCGCCGCCCCGGTCGAGGTCACCGCGCTCGCCGTCGACGTGGACTTCGTCTGCCGCACCCCGAGCACCCAGAGCCTCATCCTCCCCCCCAAGGCCCAGGTCCAGCTCGACGTGCCCAAGGACTGCCCCGATGCCAAGGCCGACTGGCGCCTCTCCCTCGACTGCGGCCCCCAGAACTGCTCGGGTGACATCCGCACCCGCGACGGCGCCATCGCCCGCCTCGAGGGCTCCCGGAAGCTGCTCACCGTGAAGCCCGTCTCCTCGCAGCACCCGCCCACCCTGGACTTCATGGCCGTGCGCATCACCGGCCAGCATTCGCTCCAGCTGGACACGCCCACCGAGCACCAGCCTCCCGTGCAGCTGTTGCTCCAGCTCCCCGCCGTTACGGGCGTCTACACCCTCTCGCCCTCGGAGCCGGAGCCGCTCTCGCTGGACTTCGAGCACCGCGCCAAACGCATGAGGCTGTACGCCCGCGCCTCACGCACCGATGCCACCCACGTCCGCCTCCAGCTCTGGAACGCCCGGAAGGAGCTGCTCCTCGATGCCACACTCGAGATGGACAAGCCCCGTGAGCTCGACTGCCAGCGGCTGGAATCCATCTGCGAGGGGGCGATGAAGTTCTGGGTCCGCGAGTATCAGCGCGTCCTCTGACGCACGGGCAGCAGGACCGTGACGGGCACCCTCACCCCGTCCCTCTCCCGGGGGGAGAGGGGAAATTTTTCAGCGCCTACCCTACTCGGTGAACTCCGCGTCGGTTTCGTCCCCCGGCTTCCGTTCGATTCGGGGCTTTGAGGCTCGGGGCTCTCCTCCCGGCGCGGGTCCGAAGGGCCCCCCGGAAAATGGGCCCGACGACTGGAAGGTGGTCACGCGCAGCGTCCCCGCTGCCATGCGGCGCTCCAGTCTCCGCCGCACCAGCCCCGCGATGACCCGGCGCGTCGGCGGGAACAGCAGGAAGAGCCCCACGACGTCGGTGAGCACCCCCGGCGACACCAGCAGCACCCCTCCCACCAGGACCAGCACCCCTCCCACCAGCCCCTCCTCCGGCATGCGGCCCTGTGCGAGCGACTCCTGCCAGCGGCGGAGCACACGCAAGCCCTCCTTCTTGGCCAGCCAGGCACCCATCAGGCCCGTGAGCAGCACCCCGCCCACCGTGGGCCAGAAGCCCACCTCGCGGCCAATGGCCAGCAGCAGGTACAGCTCGATGAACGGAACGACCGTGAACGCCAGGAGCAGGTACTTGAACACCTGCCCAACCTAACGCCCCGCAGCCTCCAGTGCCTGCAGGAACGCATGGATGCGGGCGGCGTTGGCTCCCAGATCGCCCCTCCCCACCCTCGACTTCGAGCGCATGTCCACCCGCGAGCCCCCTCCCTCCTCCGGCCGCACCCGCACCACGAAGTCGTCACGGAAACGGAAGAGGCGCGTCTCGGCGAACCCCTCCAGCGTGTGCCCCGGGGCGTCCACGTGCGTCACCGTCCACCCGGGCTGCGCCCGCGCCAGCTCCACCGCCCGCGCAAAAACAGCGTCCGGGGGCTGGGCCTGCTTCAGCGACTTCAGGTCCGTGTAATACATCCGCACCACGGACTTGAACTCCTCGGGGTAGCCCAGATCCTTCCCCGCGTTCTCCGGCAGCGTCCGCGCGTGGGTGAAGACGGGCACGTCCTGCAGGTCCGTGCTGATGTCGTTGATGGGCGGCTTCCCACCGCCCGCGAAGGCCGGCGTCAGTACCGCCACCAGCGCCAGCGTCCCGAGCGCCACCGCCGTCATCCCCGGCGCCACCTTGCCCCGCACCGCGGAGATGATCCCCGCCACGATGCCCGCCAGGCCCACCAGCGCCGCACTCGCGAACACGAGCATGGCCTGCATCCCGGGCAGCAGCCCCACCACGGCCAGCAAGGGCCCGAGAGCGAGCAGCAACACCGCGAGCAGCGAGATGCGGACGGACCAGGAGCGGAACATGCGGCAGGCTTGCGTCAGCGGCGCCGCGAAATCCAGCCTTTTCAACCCCCGAGCTGGGCGTTGATCCAATCCACCAGCAGGTACAGCAGGGTGAAGAAGCCGATGGCCCCGAACACGAGCTTCGTCGTCGGCTGGAAGCCCTCGGCCTCGGGGGTGGGCATGGGCATGGCCGAGGCCAGTCCGAGCATCTCCCCCGCGTAGCGTGCGGTGCGCTCGTACTGATCCGCCACCGCGCCCGCCTCGTGGGTGTTGAGCTCGCGCCCCAATTGCGGATCGAAGAACCGGACCTCGGCCTCCCGGGCCAGCTCCGCCCCCTTGGAGACCACCTCGCGGATGAGCTCGGTCCGGTCCGACAGCGGCACGCGCACCTCGGTGGCCACCCACTGGCCGCCCTCGCGCAGCGGGTGGAGCTCCACCTCGCCGTTTTCCAGCAGCCAGGTCCGCGCACCGCTCGGTTGGGCCTTCGCCCCCCGGGCTTCCAGGAGGGCTTCCACCCGGGCGCTGTCGAAAGGCGTCCCCGAGACCATGGATTGAAGGAGCAGGTCGTATCTCACGCTGTTTGGAGTATACGCCGCACACGCCATGCCCAAGCCAACTCCAGGACCCCGCCACGATCGCCGCCCCGGTGGCCCCCCCGGCCGCAACCGCCCTCCGCAACGCCCGGAGAAGCCCGCACCGGACCGGAGCACTCCGGACATCGGTCAGGACGGGCTGCCCCAGGTCTCGCTCGTCCGCCGGGGTGTCGAGCGCTGGCAGGCCGGCCACCCGTGGATCTACCGGGCCGACCTCAATGGCGACCCCGCCCTCCAGGGTGGCGAGGTGGTGCGCGTCGTCGACGCCCGCGGCTGGTTCCTCGGCAAGGCCTTCTATTCGAAGCAGTCCAAGATTTCGCTGCGCTGGCTCTCCTACGAGGACGTGCCGGTGGACACCGACTTCTTCCGCCAGCGGCTGGCCCTCGCTGACGCGATGCGGCGCCGCGCCCTCCCCGGGGAGACCACCTACCGCGTGGTGCACGGCGAGGCGGACCTGCTGCCCGGCCTCGTGGTGGACCGCTACGGCGACTGCCTGAGCGTGCAGTTCCTCATCCCCGCCACCGAGCAGCGCAAGCAGCTCATCACCGACCTGCTGGTGGAGCTCTTCAAGCCGCGCGCCATCATCAACCGCTCGGACGTGGGCGTGCGCCTGCTGGAGGGCCTGCCCCAGGAGAAGGGCGTGCTGTACGGCACGCAGCCCGGTCCGGTGACCTATGACGAGGGGCTCGTGCGCGTGCGCGCGGACCTGCTCGAGGGCCAGAAGACGGGCGCGTTCCTGGACCAGCGGGAGAACCACGTCGTGGCCTCGCAGTACGCCTTCGGCGAGGCGCTCGACTGCTTCTCGTACGTGGGCGGCTTCGCGCTGCAGCTCGCCACGCGGGCCGAGAAGGTCACCGCGGTGGAGATCTCCGAGCAGGCGGCGGCGACGCTGCGCGAGAACGCGGCGGCCAACAAGCTGCCCAACGTGGACGTGGTGGTGGCCAACGCCTTCGACTTCCTGCGCGACGCGGTGGACGAGGGCCGGCGCTTCGACACCATCGTCCTGGACCCGCCCTCGTTCGCGAAGAACAAGGACGCCATCGAGGGCGCCCTGCGCGGGTACAAGGAAATCAACCTGCGCGCCATGCAGCTCTTGCGGCCCGGCGGCTACCTCATCTCCGCGAGCTGCACGTACCACATCGACGAGCAGGGCTTCGAGGACATGCTGGCCTCGGCGGCGGCGGACGCGAAGCGGCGGGTGCAGATCATCGAGAAGCGCGGGGCGGGCAAGGACCACCCGGTGCTGCTCAACCTGCGCGAGACGCGCTACCTGAAGTGTTTCGTCCTCCGCGTGTTGTGAGCCAGCCCGTCCCGGTGGGATGATCCCCGGCGGCGGAATCCATGCGACAGCCCGACTGGGACGACGACACCGACGACGAGGCCCCCAGGGCCCCGGGCTCGCGCGAGGAGGCGCGGGCCCTGCAGGAGCTGCGCGCCATCTACCGGCAGGCGGATGCGGCGTACGCGCCCTTCTCGTGCCCGGCGAGCGGCGAGTGCTGCCAGCTCTCCACGACGAAGCGGCAGCCCTGGTTGTGGTACCCCGAGTGGTTGCTGCTGGCGCGCCACCACCCGCTGCCGCCCCCGAGAGAGGACGGCGGCTGTCCCTACCTGGACACCGCGGGCAAGCGCTGCACCGTGTACGCGGAGCGGCCCTTCGGCTGCCGCACCTTCTTCTGCGAGCGCATCCGCGGCCCGGCTCGTCAGCCAGCGGACACGGTGACTGCCCTGCTGCTGCGGCTGGAGCGCGTCTCCCAGCGGCTGCTGCCATCGTTGACCGGACCTCGTCAGATCCTCGAGTGGCACGCGGAGGCCTCGCTCCGCGAGGAGGAACCATGAGCTCCAGCCCCTGGCGCAGCGCCGTCGTGTCCCTGGCTGTTCTCGTCCTGTCCGGATGTGTCGGCGATGCCAGCGGGGCCATCGCCACTGCCGCCTTCAACACGGGCGTCGCGCTCGGCGCGTCCGCGATCTCCCGCTCCCGGGGGGGCTGCTACGCCGCGTGCCCCGTGGGGACCACGTGCAACACGGCCACGGGCTACTGCGATCCCCTCCCCTGCCGGGGCGAATGCGATCCGTTCGAGGAGTGCATCGAGGACAAGCTGACCTACCAGTGCGTCGCCCGGAACACGCACAACGGGGACATCATCGTCAATCCGGCCGAGCCGCCGGCCTCCGCGTCCACGTCCTCCGAGCCGCGAACCGACGTGCCTCGGGCCGCCAAGCTGAGACCCGACGCGCCGCTGCTCACCCCGCTCCCCTCGTCTGAAGAGCGCACGGCGGAACCCACGCCGTGAGCCGCTGGCTCGTCGCACCGCAGGAATTCAAGGGCACCCTCACGGCCGCCGAGGCCGCCGCCGCACTCGCCGAAGGGTTGCGCCAGGGTGCGCCCGGCGTGGAGTTGGACGTGGCGCCGCTCGCGGACGGCGGGCCGGGCACGGTGGACGCGCTGCTCGCGGGCCTGGGCGGCGAGCGGGTGACATGCACCGTCCAGGGGCCGCTCGGAGCCCCCGTGCGAGCCACCTATGGGCTGCTGGACTCTGGGCGCACGGCGGTCATCGAGATGGCCGCGGCCTCTGGGCTGAGCCTGCTCGCACCGGGTGAGCGAGACCCTCGGAGCGCCTCCACCTCCGGCACCGGTGAGCTGATGCGCGCGGCACTGGAGCGGGGTTGTGAACGGCTCATCGTCGGGCTCGGGGGCAGCGCCACCAATGATGGGGGCACGGGGGCACTCACGGCCCTTGGGTTCCGGTTCCTCGATGCGCAGGGTGCGCCCCTTCCTCCAGGTGGGGCCGCGTTGAAGCGGCTCGCACGGGTGGAGACGGGTGGACGGCATCCACGGCTCACCGGGGTGGAGCTGCTGGTGGCCACGGATGTCACCTCGCCGCTGCTGGGGCCAGATGGAGCCTCGCACCTCTTCGGGCCGCAGAAGGGCGCGGACGAGGCCGCTGTCGCCGAGTTGGAGTCGGCCCTGGCCCGGCTCGCCGAGGTGGTCGCTCCCGGACTCGCCCAGACGCCTGGCGCGGGTGCGGCGGGAGGCTTCGGCTACGGGCTGCTGGCCCTGGCCGGAGGGAAGATCGTCTCCGGGTACGAGCTGGTGGCCCGGACGCTCCGGCTGCCCGAGCGGCTCGCCGCCGCGCAGGCCGTGCTCACCGGCGAGGGGCGCTTCGACCGGCAGACGGCGTTCGGCAAGGGACCCGGCGCGTTGGCGAAAGAGGCGCGGGCGCTCGGCAAGCACACGGTGATGTTCGCGGGAGCCGTCGCGCCCGGCACGGACAGCGCCCCCTTCGACGAGGTGGTCGAGGTGTCCGCGCTCGCCCCGCCCGGCGTCTCCCATGCCGAGGCCTTGCGCCACGCCGGTGCGTGGTGGGCCTCCAGGGGCTCGCGCTGACGGCGATGCCCCGAGGCACCACGGCTCACGGCGTGTACTTCACCGTGCGCTCCAGCCACGACATGCCGCCGCGCCCGTCACGCGCCACCACCCAGAAGCGCACCTCCTGGGCCTGCGCGTCGCGCGGAGGCGTCCACTCCACCCGGTGCCGCTCCACCCCACCGCCGAAGTCCGCCCCGCCCGTCTGGTCGGGCGAGAAGCGCCCCAACGTGGTGTGCCACGCCACCTCCCACGCCTCCTGGAGGTTCACCGGCTTCAGCTCGAAGGAGGGCACCACGTACGCCTCCTCGCGCCCGGTGAGTTCCGGCACGTTCACCTCGAAGGGCCCCGGGCCGGACAGCTCGCGCGGCACGCCCGCCACCCACGGCTCGCCCTGCAGCAACAGGTCCGGCAGCTGCGGCTGCTCGTTGGCCTTCATCTCCGGGAAGAAGCGGCAGCCGTACACCATCAGCTTCTGCGCGTAGACCTGCTCTCCGCCGCCGCGCACCCAGAGCACCAGTGGCATCCGCACGCCGCCCAGTCCGTTGTAGAGATCCTTCTCCAGGATCCGCTGCACCAGGAAGGTGCCATCCCCCAGGCGCGACGTGCCCGGCCCCGGGAACAGATCAATCACCAACTCGCCGCCCTTGGTGACACCGCGCGCCAGCTCCACGCGGTCCTCGCGGCAGGTGTCGTCGTCCTGCGAGGCACAGGCCCACAGGGTGTAATCCAGGTCTCGGCCATCCCCCGCCGGGTCCGGGATGAGCGCGGTGAGGCGCACCGGGCGCACCAGCGTGTCGGCGAGCACCGCCGGGTCCGTGGAGCACTCATCGGCGAGCAGCTCGGGCGGATCCATCCGCATCGCGAGCACGCGCAGATCCTTCACGTTGGACGGAGTGTCCTCGGGCCCCACACAGGCGGCGCACAGCAGCAGGCCCAGCAGGGCGGACAGGTGGCGCATGACTCAGAAGCTCCCCTTGACGCCGACGACCGGGAGGATCGGGATGCCAGGCACCTCGAACAGCTCGCGGTAACGGTAGTCGTAGAAGGTCGCCTCCACGTTGGAGGCGTTGTAGACGTTCTGCACGTCGATGTACGCGTTGAGCGTCCAGCTCTGGAAGATCCAGTTCTTGTCCAGCCGCAGGTCCAACTGGTGGAAGGGCTGGAAGCGGATGGAGTTGGACGGGCCGAAGGTGCCACCGAAGTTGTTCCGGTCCACGTCGTAGCGATCGAACGTGTGCTGCAGCGGCGTGGTGGGCCGGCCGGTGACGTAGCGCATGCGCGCGCCCAGCTCGAAGCCATACGGCAGCCGGTAGCTGGCCACCGCGGTGAGGATGTGCGTCTGGTCCCACGTGGTCAGGCGGTAGTCGTCGCCGCCCACGCGCCGCTGCTCGGAGCGGTTGAGGGTGTAGGCCAGCCAGCCGAAGAAGTCGCGCGTCACCGCGTGCCGCAGCATCACCTCCATGCCGTAGGCGCGCCCGAGGCCCCGGTTGGAGTACGGGTAGCGCGTGAGCGTGCCGTCCTCGTTGCGCACCGTCTCGCCCGGAGAGACGACCAGGTCGTAGCGCCGGTTGAAGTAGCCGGTGACGTCCACGCTGATGATGTCGGTGAGCTGCTGCTCCACGCCCACGCTCGACTGGAAGGAGCGCTCGTGGGTGAGGGCCGGGTTGCCCAGCGGTGCCCGCTCCAGGTTGAAGGCCTCCGGCGGCTGGCTGTAGAGGCCCAGGCTGCCCTTGAAGGCCGTCCTCTCCGTGGGCTGCACGCGCATCCACAAGCGAGGGTCGTAGGCGAAGCGATCCTGCCCGTAGATGCGGGCGTAGGTGGCGCGCAACCCGGGCGTCACCGTCACCGGCCCCACCTTCACGTCGAACTCCGTGTAGAGCGCGCCGTCGAAGGTGTTGGCCACCCGGTGGATGTCCTGCATCTCCACCTTGGGCTCGCCGCCGGGGAAGGCCGGGTACTGGATGCCGCCGAGGAAGGGAATCCGCCCCGAGCCCACCAGGTGCTCGAATCGCACGTCCGCGCCACCGCGCGCGGTGAGCCAGGGCAGCACCTCCAGCGCCAGGTCCTCGCGCGCCCCGAGCGACCAGATGCTCGCATCCAGCTTCGTCTCGCCGAAGCCGAAGCTCCCCAGGTCATAGCCCGCGTACGGGGTGAACACCGAGGTGAAGCGGCCGTTGCGGTACGTCCAGTCACCCTTGACGCGGTGGAAGAGCGTGCGCGCGTCCACGGTGATGTCGCGGTTGCGCCCGCCGCCAGAGGCCACCACGCTGAGCAGGTCATCCGAGCCGAAGGCCATCACGTAGCCGGTGTGGCGCCCGCCAGGACCGGGCTCGCTGCCCCGCTTCGCGCCGAAGTCCACGCGCACCTGGTAGTCCCAGTAACGCGGCAGCACGAGCAGCGTGCCGCCCTCGGGGTCCTCGGGGAGCACCAGCGGCAGGAGCACGTCCACGTACGAGCGGCGCGCGGCACCGGCAATGGAGATGCCCTCGGTGACGGGGGCCTCGAGGAAGAAGCCCGAGTCCAGCAGATCGATCTTCACCGAGCCGTGCAGCGTGTCGGTGGAGCCCTTGCGCGTGGCCACGTCCACGGCGCCGCCCACGGCCCGGCCGTAGCGCGAGCCGAAACCACCCGGGAAGAAGTCCACCCGGTCGATGAACTCGGCGTTGAGCACCGAGGGCCCACCGCCCAGGTGGTAGAGGAGGGGCACCTCCACGCCGTCGAAGAAGGTGAGCGTCTGGTCCGGCGAGGCCCCGCGCACGATGAGCAGGCCGGAGATGGCGGGCGCACGCGCCACGCCGGGCAGGTTCTGCAGCACGCGGATGGGGTCACCGAAGGAGCCCGGCACCCGCTGCAGCTCCTGGCGCTCCAGGGTGCGGCGCACCACTTCCTTCTTCTCGCGAGCGCCGCGCACCACCGTCTCGTAACCCGGGGCCTTGGGCATCAGGTAGAAGATGACCTCCGTCGTCTCGTTGGGGGCGAGCTCCTCCTTCGTGGTGAAGAGGTGGAAGTCGTTGGCCACCACGCGCACGTCACAGGTGCCGGGCGTCACCTTCAGGGTGAAGCGGCCGTCCTCGTCCGAGAGCGCCTCGGGGGCCTCGGGGTCATCTCCACAGCGCACCGTGGCGCCGCCCACGCGCGAGCGGCTGCCGCGCGCCAGGAGCTGTCCGGTGAGGGTGGCCTCGGGCGGCGGCGGGGCGGACTCCTCCACCTTCGGCGGCTGGAGGACGAAGTTGTAGACGTACTGGATTTGAATGGGAGCCGGCGCGCCATCCACCTCGGCGGGGGAGAACTGGAATTGACGCACCGCCGCGAGCGCCGCCTCGTCGAAGCCATCGCCCACGGGTGTCACCACCTGCGCGTCGGACACCTGGCCCTTCTCGTCGATGGTGACGAGCATCGCCACCGAGGCCGTCTTCCCGGCCGCGGCGGCCTCGGGCGGATAGACGGCTTCCACGAACCGGACGAGCTCGGGTGCCTTCGTCAGCACCGGGGTATGGACACCGGCGTCCACCTCCTCGCGGCGTGCGCCGTCGTAGGCCTGGGCCCACGCCTGCACGGAGGAGAGCGAGAGGACGGCGAACAGCAACCAGAGGACGGAGCGATTCGAGGCCACGGTGGGGGGCATTTAAGGGGGACATCCTTGCCGGACAACCAGGAATTCTATCGGCCTTCACGCCGGAGACGGTTGTCCCCCTGCCCGGCCTTATCGGAAGACACCGCCCGTGGGCTTCCAGAGCAGGTAGCCGTTATCGAGCAGCCACGTGTCCGTGACGAGGCCCTCGACCCGCGAGGCCAGCCGGAGGACGGAGTGGCGGAAGGCCTCGGGGGGCGCCACGTGTCCCGCCTCGCGCGCATCCTGCCACGCCGCCGTCCAGTCCGCGAAGAAGGTGTGGATGGGCTCTCCGGGCTTCACCCGGCGGCGGAAGTCGCGGGGCATCCAGTCGCGGAACAGCACGGGCGCGAAGCCGCGGCTGAAGTCGGTGTGGAACAGCAGGGCCTCGCGCACGAGCCCCTCGGGGACACGCCGCAGCAGGTGCACCACCAGCACGGCCCCGGGTGTGTCCGTGCTGCCCTCGACGATCAGCCCGCCTTCTAGCAGCGCCCCTCCCAGCTTCTCGTGGATGCCGGGCACCTGCTCGGGAGGGTATCCGCGCAGCAGGTTCATGGCGCGAATGAGGCGGACACTCTCCCCGGGGAGCAGGGGCAGATCGAAGCCGCCTTGCCGGAAGGCGGTGAGCGCATCGGCATGGGCCTGGGCGGACTCCACGCGGGGAAGCTCCAGTTCCACGCCCACCACGGGCAGCCCCGGGTGGAGCGCACGGAAGGCCTCGGCGCTCTCGAGCGTGGTCCACGGGTGCTCGCCGAAACCGACGTCCACGAAGGCGGCCCGGGCCCAGGCGCCCTCGCTCCGGACCAGCAACTCGCGCTCCCGCTCCATCAGGTACACGTCGAGTGCCCGCAGGCGCCCGTGCGCGGTGCGTCCTCGTGTCTTCTTGTCCAGGGAGGTCATGGGCCGGGTCCGGGACTATATTCCGGTCATGCCCGCCACGACGCCTCCCCCTCCGCGGACGCAGTGGATGCCCGCTCCGGCCCTCCTGGGGGAGCGGGTGGAGTTCCTGTTGTGGGTGCCTCCGGAGGGCTCCGTCACCCAGGAGCACGAGGTCGTCCCCGACGCGAACGTGGACCTGCTCCTCGAGCTGTCGGGGGAGCGCTGCCGGGCTGTCCTCTACGGGCCGCTGACACGCACCATCCACGTGCCCTCGCGCGCGGGTCATGGATACCTCGTCGTGCACTTCCATCCGGGAGCGATGCCCCGGCTCGTGGACGCCAGTCCCTCGGAGCTGGTCAACGCGTCCGTGCAGCTTCGCGAGGTGGCGGGCCTCTCCCTGGATGCGCTCGGCGAACGGCTGCTGGCCGCTGGCACCCCCGAGCGGATGCGCGAGGAGCTCGCCTCCTTGCTGAACCGGCTGCCCTACCCGCCCGGTGACAGTTTCGACCGGGCACTGCGCCACCTGCTCGCCCGGCCGGAGCCGCTGCGCCCGGGTGCGCTGGCGGACGCGCTCCACCTCAGCACGCGCACGCTGCAGCGGGCCTTCAAGGAGCGCGTGGGCTTCTCGCCGAGGACGTACACGCGCATCGCTCGGCTCCAGGAGGCCCTGTCCGCCCTGCGCGAGCACCCCACCCGCTCCCTGTCCGAGGTGGCGCACCACATCGGCTACGCCGACCACGCGCACATGACACGGGACTTCCGGGAGCTGACGGGACGGACCCCGAGCGACTTTCGCTGGCCCGCATAAGTGACCCCCTCTCCCTCTGGGAGAGGGTCTTCCGCAGGCGCAACGCGCGTCGCATTCGTTCAAGCGAGGCACAGGCCCACCACGTAGCTTGCGTGCCATGACGACGCAGACACTCCGGGTCATCGAGTGCCGTGGGACGCCGCGGCGGATGGGTCAGCAGTGGGGAGAGGCATGCCGTGAGAGCTTGCGCGCCTCGGCGGAGAACCTCTTTCTCGCCATGTCCATGGGCCCCCTTGGTGCTTCGCGGGAGGACGTGGTGCGCACGGCGCAGAAGCTGGAGGCCAACGTGCGCGCCTTCGACCCGGAGGCGCTCGAGCTCATCCGAGGACAGGCCGAGGGCACGGGCCTCTCCTACGCGGAGTCCTTCGCCCTCCACTGCATGCTGGAGCTGGCCATCAACTACGCGCAGATCGGCGGCATGTGCACCTCCATGGCCCTCACCGGCGAGGCCACGGCGGATGGGCAGGCGATCCTCGGACAGACGATCGACTGGAACCCGGGCGCCCGGATGGACCTGCTCCGCATCCGCCACGCGGACGGGCGCGAGCAGCTCTCGCTGTGCCTGGACGGCTCGCCGTACTACCACCTCAACAGTGACGGAGTGGGCAACTGCGCCAACCTCACGCTCGTGGAGCCAAGGCCGTGCGCCTCGCTGGTGCCGCTGTCCGTGTACGTCCCGAAGGCCATGCGCCAGCCGAACCTGTCCGCGGCGCTGGAGGTGCTCGTCACGGCGGCGAGGGGTTTCGGCTACTACCACCTCGCGGACGCGCGGGGCCATGTCGTGGGCATCGAGAGCACGTACGATGACCACGTCCTGCTGCGGCCGGAGAGAGGGGTGCTCGTGCACGCCAACCACTACCAGTCCGAGCGCTTCCGCGAGCGGGACGTTACCCACCGTTACGTCCCCTGCACCTTCGGGCGCGAGACGCGCATCAGGGAACTGGTGGCGGCCGGGCACGGCCAGCACACGCCCGAGTCGGTGAAGCGGATGCTCACGGACCATGGCGCACCCGAGGGCCGCATCTGCCTGCACGACACGCCCCCCGCCGCCGGAGCCATGCCGCGCGAGACGGCGGCCACGGTGGTGATGTCACCGGCCCGCCGCACGATGTGGGTGGCCGCGGGGCCCGCGTGCCGGCAGCCCTTCGCCGAGTTCAGCCTCTGATTCAGAGGGAGGCGAACATTTCGACCTCTGAATTCTCCCACCGGACGTGCCCTGCGTTACACTCCGCGTGATTGCTTCATACCCGGAAGGGGGGACTCACATGATCGCGACCGCTGCGCTCCAGGCCAACCAGGCTGAGTTCGAATTCCAGGTGGGCCCCCATGCCTCGGGCGAACTGGCTGTCGTGGGCTTCGACGCCGAGGAGACCCTCTCCCAGCCCTACTCCGTCGAGGTCCTCCTGGCGCCGCCGCCCGACGTGGGGGTGGAAGAGAAGGCCCTGCTGGGTCAGAAGGCGCTGCTGACGGTGCAGCTCGGAGATGGAACGGCCCGCTTCTTCAACGGCATCGTGTCACGCGTGGTGCGCTGGGAGGCCAACCGGGGACCGGATGGCCATCGCATCCGCATCACGGTGGTGCCTCGCCTGTGGACGCTGCGGCACACGCGCAAGAGCCGCATCTTCCAGGAGATGACCGTCCCGGACATCGTCCACAAGGTGCTCAACGAGGCCATGGTCGAGCACAAGCTGTCGCTCAATGGCTCCTACGCCCCGCGCGACTACTGCGTGCAGTACCGCGAATCGGACCTCGACTTCGTGTCCCGGCTGCTCGAGGAGGAGGGCATCTTCTACTACTTCGAGCACACCGAGGACGGGCACAAGATGGTGCTCAACGATGCCTCGCTCACCTGCGCGGCCATGGCCGGCGAGGCGAGGCTCGTCTACCGCGAGCGCAGCAAGAGGGTGGCGGAGCAGGAGTCCGTGCACGAGTTCGCCGCGCGGCTGGAGGTGCAGCCCGGCGCCGTCACCCTGCGCGACTTTGACTTCACCCGGCCCGCGCTGGACCTCACCACCGCCAGCACGGCCGACGGGGGCGAGCCCTCGCTGGAAATCTACGACTACCCGGCGCGCTACGAGGACACGGGGGTGGGCAAGGGGCTCGCCAAGGTACGCCTGGAGGAGCTGCGCGCGCGCTCGGAGCTGGTGAACGGCGCCAGCAACTGCCGGCGCCTGGTGACGGGGCACACCTTTGAGCTGGACGAGCATCCGGTGGGCGCGCTCAACCGGGGCTACCTGCCGGTGTCAGTGCGGCACACGGGCCGCCAGCCGGAGGTGCTCACCATCGAGCAGACGGAGCGGGACGGCGAGGAGGGCTACCGCAACGAGTTCCTCTGCATCCCCGCGCAGGTCCCCTACCGCCCACCGCGCGTCACGGCCCGCCCGACCATCGCGGGGGCCCAGACAGCCATCGTCGTGGGCCCCTCGGGAGAGGAGATCCACACCGACGAGCATGGCCGCATCAAGGTCCAGTTCCACTGGGACCGCGAGGGGAAGAACAACGACAAGAGCTCATGCTGGATCCGCGTGAGCCAGGCGTGGGCGGGACCGGGCTGGGGCGCGCTCTACCTGCCGCGCATCGGGCACGAGGTGGTGGTGGAGTTCCTCGAGGGCGATCCCGACCGGCCCATCGTCACCGGCAGCGTCTACAACGGCCAGAACCCAGCGCCCATCTCGCTGCCCGACAGCAAGACGAAGAGCACGCTGCGCTCCAGTTCCAGCCCCGGTGGCAACGGCTTCAACGAGCTGCGCATCGAGGACTCGGCGGGCGAGGAGGAGATCTTCCTGCACGCCCAGAAGGACTTCAACATCGTCGTCGAGAACGACAAGACGCAGCTGGTGGGCGGCAACGAGACGCTGCTGGTCAAGAAGGACCGCAGCCGCACCATCGAGGGCAACCAGTCGCTCGAGGTGAAGAAGAACGACGACAGCGTCATCGGCGGCAACCAGAGCCTGGAGGTCGTCAAGGATCGCTCGACGACGGTGACGGGCAACCACACCGAGTCCGTGGTGGGGGACCAGTCCATCTCGGTGGGCGGCAACCAGAACCTGACGGTGGCGCTGGCCTCCGCGGAGACGGTGGGACTGGGGAAGATGCTGAACGTGGGCGGCGCCTACGCCGTCACGGTGGGCGGCGCGCTCAATCAGTTGGTGGGCGGCCTCAAGTCCGAGCAGGTGGGCGGCGCCAAGGTGGAGGTGGTGGGCGCCAAGAAGTCCGAGACGGTGAAGGGCTCGCGCACGCTGCAGGTGGGTGGGGACCTGTCCGAGCAGGTCGACAAGAACCGCACCCTGAAGGTGGAGAAAGATCTGCTGGTGAGCGTGGGCGGCAAGCACAACCACGCCGTCAAGGACGCCTACACGCTCTCGGCGAAGGAGATCTCCCTGGTGGCCCAGGAGCAGTTCACCCTCAAGGTGGGCTCGGCGACCCTCCAGGTGAAGAAGAACGGGGACGTGGTCATCAAGGGCGCGAAGATTGAAATCACCGCCAGCGGTGATGTCGTCATCAAGGGCTCGAAGATTTCCGAGAACTAGAAGGGAGCCGGAACACCATGACCTCACCCACGAATCCATCGGCGGCGCGGACTCCGGAGTCCGGGGAACAGCAGGAACCCATCTGGGGAACCCGGCTGGGATGGCTCGTCGGCAGCGATGCCGAGGGCCACTTCCTGGTGGACTACGACGGCAACCGCGCGGGCCCATTGGTGGCCCGGAGGACCATCACGCTCGAGCCGCAGGAGCTTCGAGACGCCATCGCGGCGCGCCGCAAGGCGGTGCTGCTCTTCGAGAACGGAGACCCGCGCCTGCCCCTGGTGGTGGGCATGGAGCAGGTCCAGAGCGCCACGCCGCTGACGGATGCAGTGCTGGAGGCTTCTCTGCCCGCTCCGGTGGCCCAGCAGCCCGTGGAGGCCCATGTGGACGGCAAGCGGGTCGTCATCGAGGGCAAGGACGAGATCGTCCTTCAGTGCGGTCAGGCCAGCATCACCCTGCGCCGCAATGGGAAGGTCATCATCAAGGGGACCTACGTCGAGTCTCACGCCTCGGGCACCCAGCGGCTCAAGGGCGGCTCGGTGCAGATCAACTGATGGAGTGTGGAGAGGCTCTCACCCATCCAGCGGGTCAGTGGACCTCACCACCTTCATCCCTGCCTCCCAAAAGATTCATGCCGGGAGTCCTGCTTCGGGGGTGGTCCAAGCGTCGAGTGGGAGCGGTTTACTGCTTGGAGCGACGCGGACCAGGCGAGGAATCGTGGGGTACTCGCGGTACGTCTCCAATCCGCACAATTCGGCGAGTCGCAGGAGGGCGAGACCCGTCACGTAGATGAAGCGCTCCGTAAGAGCAGCCTCCCGAGTGTCCGTCTCGCGCTTCTGCTTCTCGAAGGTCTCGGTACGCTGGGTGATGGCATCCCCTAGCGATTGGTTGAACCGCCTGGCATTCCGGTCGAGCAGTGCCTGACAGAGCTCGAAATGATAGGTAGTGCCGTCTTGGAGCACAGCCTTCCAGCGAGCCAGGAGCGATTGCGCGTCGAATGCTCCAGGTGCCTGGAGGTTCATGGTGAACCTGTGCAGGAAGTTGTGGAAGAGGAAGTCCTCCTCGTACTCGCAGGAGGGCTCGTGACGCTCCTGGGTCAGGCGAGCAACCTGAGCGGCCAGGGGGATCTGTCCGGCAGCAAGAGCGTCCATGAAGGAGAAGTTCTTGCTGGCGCACGTGTAGGTCTTGATGGCCGGGTGTCCATTGGCAACAAGTTGCAGGAAGTGGCGCCGCACCTGGGCTGACTTGCATAGCAAGACAAAGAAGCGGTCCACCCGGGCATCCGAGAGCAGCTCGCACAAGGCCATCCGCCGGTAGAAATAGGCGACCTCGACATAGGGTCTGCCCGATTGCTCGTAGGGATCCTTACGCTGAATGCTCTCGAGGGCCTCGCTCAAAAGATAGAGGGCATTGGAACGCACCGTCTCCAGGTCCGGAGAGCTTAGAGGAGACAATCTCATACGTTCAGTGTCCTCAGACGAGGAAACACTTCTCTCCCATTGCGATGTACCCGGCGCCGGTCATGCCCTCCTTATCGAGGGCGGCACGGAGATCACCCCGGATGATGACGACGGCGGGCATGTCCTGGATGCGGAAGAGCTTGGCTTCTGGATCGACCCGCTCGGGATCAAGCTGGAGCTTTCGCAGTTGCGAGAACTGCCCTGGCTTCAAGGCGGACTCCTTGAACTCGGACCTGCTGCGATCGACACAGTCTCGAGTGCCAAGCACGTTGGCGATATAACAGTCCTCGTTGGCGACACGCCCTTTGTGGTCGTGGATAGCAACGGGGAGGAACTCGATGCTGGCGCCAGACTCCCGTTCCAGCAGGTCCTTGAGCCGTCGGGTGGAAATATGCAGGTGGGAGTTGTTGAAGACCAGATCCGGAACGACCAAGCCAGCGTGGCGCTTGTCCATGTCCAGTCGCACCCTCGAGGGATGATGCTCCCCCATGGGTTGTCCCTTGGCGATGCGCCACGTCTGGCGATCGAAAGGCTCCGGGCACTTGCCCAACTTGCAGAACTCCGGGGTGCTGAGGGGCTCGAAAATGAAGTAGTCGTGCATGATATTCTTGAAGTCTGGTGTAGGCGGGTTCTCGCCCCAACTTCCACTGCGGACGAGCTTCGGCTCTTCAGTCTATGATATCGAGGGAGTGGGACAGGAAATTGTCCGGCTCTCGAAGGTCGTTGGCCTTGGACCTCGCCACTCCCACCTCCCTCAAAACCTCGCGCATGCTGCGGGAGAAGTCCTCAAGTTCGCTCTTCAGTCCACCGACGTTTGCCTCGGTGAGCGCAGGATGGTCCTCGCCCTGTGATGCTGCTTCCGCTATCACTTTCTTGATGCTGTCGAGTTGCTTCTCAACAAAGTCGTTGTAGTCGCGGTGATTGCTGTTGGTCCCCTTCGCGTTGAGGTGGGCCGGAAGTTCAAACACATAAGCATAGGGCTCCTGCGTGGGCAGGAACATGATGTTGACACCAGCATTGACGTTGTACTTGGCTTTCTGAAGAAGCAGCAGATCACTCTTGCCAGATTCCTTCTCGATAGAGAAGGTGGAATGCAGTGAGCCAATAGGGATGAGATGGTGCGCATTGAAGCTCCAGGGCTTGCTCTGGCTCTTGAAGTTCCCGCTCCTGGTCATCCACCACGTCTGTCTGGCCCGTGAGTTACGCGGATCCGGCTTCCTGGCATTCAGTACGATGAAGCCTCGCTTCAACTCACGCTCGAGACGTGCCCGGGCAGGACCCTCGACGGAGAAGTCGAGGTTGTACCAACTCAGATTATTTGCAACATGGAAATTACGACCGTTCTTCCGATGATCGTGTCCCGTGAACTCACAGGCCATGCGAGTCCATCCATTCGAGGCCACTTCTTTCTTCCACTTGCAGCGAGTGACGCAGCCTTCACCCTCCCCATCTACGTGGGTTACGTCGCTTTTGAGCTCTTCGACATGCTTATCCTTATCACTCATGGATCCTCACAGAGGGCATCAGGGATGTGGAGCTTCCATGAAGAAAGCACCCCGATTCTCATCATCGTCCAATAGCGAGACCAGGATGGAGGAAGTGCTGGCGTAGTTCCTGGCGAAGCCTCGGGCACCCAGACAGATAGACACAGGGCCGGTGGCGGCTCCGATCTCACCGAAAGATTCTGGGGGATACCACTGCCGGAAGGAGGAGGGCAGCCCCGCCGCACTCATTCGGACGAGCGCAGTGCCAAAATCCCTGGCCCGGCGATCGTCACCATTGAGGTTGACGATGGCGAGATTGACGTCCTGGACAGGTGGCCTCAAGGCCGCAAAGCAGGAGGCCACGGCGTCGAAGAGGGCCGCGCCCGCCGGAGGAGGTCCAGAGAAGCGATGATGCTCCTCCGCTGCGGCAGCATAGGGCCCGATGAAGGCCTGAGCCTGTGCACCACGTGCCCTTGCGGCATCTACCCGCTCTAGCAGAACGAAAGCAGCCGCTTCTCCCGGGAAGAAGCCGACAGGGCCCTGGAGTGACCGGGTGAGTCCGAGCTCATGAACACACGAGAGAGGTGCCCCATAGGAAAAGGAGTCAATGCCTCCAAGGATGCAGCGGTCCAAGGTACGTGTTTGAAGCCAGCCTACGGCTTGGGCGAGGCCGGACACGAAGGCTGCCGCCCCCCCTTTGAAGCACCCCCGGGCTCCAACGGGAATCGGAAGAGAGACCAGTGAGAGCAACTCCCGGAGCACTCGTTGCCTCATGGCGTCCCGAGCACCGAGGAGCTCGGTGGTGGCCTCCTCGACTTCGGCCGACTCGTGCTCGTCGCCCGTCGGCTCTCCGAGCAAGGCGCCTGGTAGGTGAGCCAGTTCGTAGAAGTCACCCGGGAGGTTCAACAAGAAGCCGGTCCTCGCCAGATGTGTCCTTTGAAGGGCCGCGTGCTCGAGAAGGTCCGTGAGCGCCGCTTCTCCCAGCAGCAGCAGGCGCGCCATCCCGTCAAACCCATCTGTGAGGCCCCGCACGAGATGTCCCTTCAAGGGAACATCCTCCAGCGTGTCAACGTCTGCTTCCTTGAGGTCGAGGGGCACCCGGCGACTAAGACCTGCTCGCGCGGCGGCACAGCTCGATATGACATCCAGTCCGATGGGAGAGACCATCCCCAGACCCGTGATGGCGATACCACTGACGGCTTGCGCGGCGATGCGCAGGGGGGGGTTCGAACTCATGTGTACAGCCCCTCGGTGAAGAGCCGACTGAGCCGAGACATCGGTGCGGAGCGGGCAGCGAGCAGCGCTGCCTGGGTGTGGTGGGTGAAGGTGCGTGTTGGAATCCGAATAAGACCGCGGCTGCGCAGGGCCACGTCAAGGGCAAGCGCATGCCGCCGACGCATAGGCGCGCGCTCGCTCACTTCCAACAACCACTCTGGGCTGAAGGGACGACCGTACAAATAGCGCTGACCTGGAGAGAAACGCTTGTGGCGCTCTTCTTCCCACCATGCTGCCACGACCGCGGCCCGGGGATACGGCAGAGCATCCTCGGGCTTGGAACTCAAATCGGCATCGAGATCCTCCTCTTCCAGCGCGACGAGCACGTCCCCCTCCTCCTCGGGGGAATCGACGAAACGCCCCTCCAAGCGGAGACCGGTAATGGCACAAAAGGCCTCCGCTGCCAGACGCGCCACCTCGTCATCCTCCATCCATTCCAAGCAAGCGTCAGCACAGACGGGCTGGCCGCTGAAGCCAAGTGCCCAAAGCACATCCGGCCGGTGCTCAGGCACGGAGAGCAAGCGCCGCAGCAATGAAAGGTCCTGCTCATTTCCTCCCAAAGCCAGCAGCAGTGCGGGGAAACGGAGTTGCGGCGCGCGCCCCTCCACTACAGCCCGGCACATCAGCCATGCGGCCCTATGGTTCCCCAACAGACCTGCCTCAATGGCCGCATCTCTTACGGCGGGTGAAGGAGAGGCCAGGACCCGCTCCAGGAAATCACGCTCCAGCCGGTGGTTGAGGCGAGCACTCAACCGCAGAGCCGCAGCGACAACACGAGGCTCCTCGTGCTTGAGCAGACGGGCAAGCGCCACACCCGTGTCACGCCCTTGAGAACACAGGACATCCAACGCCAGCGCTTGGAGCGCGGGAGCTTCGAATTCGAGCAAGTCAGGCAACCAGGCAAGGAGAGCCCCTTTCTCCGAAACTTCCAGTGCCCGTTGGACAGCAGCAAGCGTTGGCGGAGTGGCCGTATCGAGCGCCGCACGCACCAACTCGGCACCACCTGGGAACTCCTGGCTCAGGAGCGTGTACGTCGCTGCAGTCACCCGCTCCGGCTCGTCAGACTCCAGCGCGGGTAACAGCAGGCGCTCAGTCACGGGAGTACCGCCAAGCACCAACCCATCCAGGCGTGCGAACAGCCGCTCCTCGGTGTCGGCGACTTCTGACAACACTTGGTCAGGCGCCACCAGGGCGTGCTCCCACTGGCTCCAGAGGAAAGCAGCCTCGTCGAGGTGTTCCTCGTAATGGTCCCAGTTGATGACGAGTTCAGTACGCATTTTTCGGCAGTGTGGCTACAGCTTCTTCTTGCACACTCCACACTTGTGGTCTCCAGACTGCTTACCAAACCCACTTAGTGGCGGTTGCATCAGTGGAAAGGGGGGGGTGTTCTTGTCGTTGTGCAGCATGAGGTCCAGAGCCCGGGCCACGTTCTTGCCTTCCACCTTCACATCGAAGGAGAAGTTGACGAACTCGGCCTTGCCCTTGGTCTTGCTCGAGGCCACACCGCCGCCTGCGGTCCCAGCTTCGTCACCTGTACTTGTGCTGAAATTAGAGTCCTTCAGGCACAAGGGGTTGCCCTCGACCGTCACCTTCTTGCTTGCCTTGGCGGTATCGGCCGAGCGAGCGATGTTGGGGTAGGGAATAGGGATGGGACCACCAGGGCTGGGGGTCTTGCACACATCCGGAAATGCCACCGTGGTGCCATTGCTGTCCTTGGTCACCACAGACATCATGTTCACACCGACTGTGTTCGCCATAGTTCCCCCGTCACGCGCTACATGGTACCCCGTATCGTCACCGCTTCGCGGAACTTCGTGCTCGCGGTGGGGATGCCCTCTGCCTCCAATCGAACGCGCTGGACATCATGGGGGCCATCCCGCAGGGGAACACTCGCTCGCCACAGCAGGAAGGCGCGGTGCTCATCTGTATCGAGGATGACGGTGTCCAGGTTCAACGCCGGATGGACATCGTCGTCTCCCGCGAGTTCCACGGTGGCCTTCGGCATCACGCGCGGCAACGCGAATGAGAGTCGGCCCAGGGCAGAGACGCCAACAAGGGTGACGGGCTCTCCTCCTTGCAAATAACCCGGAGCGACCAAGCCCGGTGATGCGGCGTTGAAGTAGCGCCGGTTGAAATCCTTCGGCAGCAGCGGCTTGCGCTTCTGATTCCAGGCCTCGTCGTAGGTACCCGCGAGGGAAGCGCGTGGCTGCCAGTGTGGAGACATGAAGCCGAAGCTCGCGGGCGCCACCCCCTGGCCAAAGCGCTGCAGTGGCTGCTCGGGATCTTCCAGATTCGGCAGCCGCAGCCCCTCCTCGAAGTTCCGGGGACTGGCACGGAAGCCCACTCCCACCGGGTTGCGCGGCTCGAAGCCGTGCTTCGCGGGGTCCGGGTCCGTCTTGTCCCATCCCCCGAAGGCCCGCTCGTAGCGCAAGGGCATGCGCTCGAAAGGCTGTGGCTTCGTCATGGAGATGCTTCCCATGCTCTTGAACCACACCCGCTCCCCCACCACCCGCACCATCTTGCGCACCGGTCCCACCTGAAGCGCTGCCAGGACCTCCGTCGTGCCCCGTGCGGGCGCATGCGCGTGGCCCACCAGCACCACATCCGTGGCCGGCTTGATGAAGGCGCACTCGGGCTCGTAGCGATAGCTGGACTCTTCCGGCACGCCCCAGTACTCGCCGGCCACGTTCACCGGCACCTGCTCCTCGGCCAGCGTCAGCCCATCCCGGCCGATGACGTAGGTGGCCTTCACCACCAACGTCAGCAGCGGGCGCATCTCCTCATCCGCGAGGAACAGGGGCTCCAGCACCAGCGGCGTCTTGTTCTCGATGGAAGCGTGTCCCATGCGGCTCGCCCCTCACACATCCATGGGATCGGTGGTCCGGACCACCTTCATCCCGGCCTCCCGGAATTTCCGCATCGCCTCGTTGGCCACGCGCGGGAAGTCCAACCCGGGGGGCAGCGGATCCAACGGCGGCGCCGGCACGGAGCTCATCGCGTCCTCGAGGATGTGGATGCGCCCCATCTTCGAGCGGTCCGTCGCCTCGATGTGCTTCTGGAGGTCCAACAGCGTCGACAGCACGCAGTGCGACTTCGCCTGCCCGAAGACGTACACCCGGTCGAACGTCAGCAGGTGGTCGAAGAGCTCCTGGTTGAACTCACCCACCTTCTGCCCGGGCAGCTCCGTCACCTCGGGTGACAGCACCGAGTAGTTCTCCGTCAGCGGCTCCTCGCCCTTCACCTCGAAGCGCGTCTGCGTGTCGCGCGCCACCGAGTGGAAGAGGCTCGCCTCCATGACAGACGGCAGCAGCGCGTGGCTGAGCCCGCCGAGCAGCGCGTGGTACGGCCACACCGTCAACACGTACTTCCCCGTGGCCTCCAGGCGCTCGCAGTAGGCCAGGCTCTCCTGCGAGTAACGCGTGGGCCGCCACTTCCCCGAGCGGATGTCCGCCGACGTAATCGGCGTCATCGGCGTGGGATTGCGGCCCTCGGCGTCCTGCCACCACGCGGGGTGGAACACCTGGAAGACGCGGTGCGTGTCCAGCGAGAACACCAGCCCGGTGATGCGGTCCAGGTGCGTGTACAGCCAGCGCAGCGCGCGCTGCGAGTCCTCTACCGCGCCCGGGACGAAGAGGCTCGCCTCGGGCTGGCAGAAGGCCACCTGCACGTCGATACCGAAGGCGGCGATGCGCTGCCGGTCGTCGCGCGCGGGCTGGACCTGGTGGGCCAGCGCGTAGCGGCGGGCCTCCTCGGTCACCAGCGCGGCACGCTCCAGGTACAGCGTGCCCACGCGCTTGTCGTCATGGAACTCGGGAAGGGGCAACGGCATGGCGTTCTCCAGGAAGGCTCAGGATTGCGGCGCGGAGGCCCGCGGGAAGTGACGCTGGCGCAGCTCGTCCACGAGCGCCTGCGTGGCCGGCGTGTACGCGACGCGGTATTCCCCCTCCGTGGGGGCGGGGATGGCGGCGGCGGTCTCGGGCGCGGCGCCGGAGAGCAGCTCGTAGCCCTCGGGCACCGGCTCGCCCTCCTGTCCGATGAGGCCGATGGGCCCCGAGCCACTCTTGCGACGGAACACCACCGGCACGCCGGGGATGCTCTGCTTGCCCTCGGCCAGCTCGTTGCCGAACTTCATCGTGGGCACGTGGCCCGTGCGCGACAGCTTGTACACCGCCGCCACCCGGTCCCGCGTGTAGGGACTCGCCATGGTGCGCGCCACGATGAAGCCGCCATAGCCATAGAACTGCTTCGAGGACTCCCAGCCGTATTGGGTCCGCAGCGCCTCGAACTCGCGCGTGGCCTGCGCGTCCAGCCCGTCCTCGAGGATGAGCACCGGCTTGATGCCCTCCTCCTTCGCCCGCGACACCGCCAGCACGTACTGCTTCTTCTTGTCTCCCGAGTCGAAGCGGATGGAGTCCCCCGCGCCGGGCTCCTCGTGGACGAGGCGGAAGGCCGTGGGCAGGCCCGAGGTCACCGTGTCGTAGGTGTCGAGCAGGTAGCTGGAGCGCTCGGGCCGCCGCTCGCGGATGGCCCGGAAGGCCGCCTCGTCCGAGCCGTAGCGCTGCACGTGCTCGTGCCCCATGGTGCCCACCGGAATCATCCCCAGCTTCTGCGCCAGGTACACGTTGCTGGTGCGCATCACCCCGGCCTCCTTGCAGGCCCGCAGGGCGATCTCATGCTGCTCCATGCACGTGGCCGCGCGCAGCCCCACCTCGAAGATGCGGCTCGGGTCCTGCACCGCCTCCACCAGCTCGCGCACCACCGCCACCACGCGCGCATGGTAGCCCTCGGCGTCCACGGTGATGGGCACTGGCTTCACCCCCACCGCGTCCAGCGTCTCCAGGGCGATGCGCTTCTCCTCCTCGCACGACAGCACGGCGAGCGCCTTCGCTAGCGCCTCGCGGTCCGCCAGTGCCTGCGTGGCGATCTGGATGCGGAAGTTGAGCTGCAACAGCAACGGCTCCAGCCACGACACCAGCGCCGAGGTCCCCGTCACCGTGAACACGGGCTCGCGCGAGTAGAAGCGGGCACCCTTGGGCAGGGCGCGGATGACGATCTTGTCCTTGCGCTGGATGGCCGCCTTGAAGCCCGCCCCCATCTCGTAGCTGCTGCGGGCCAGGTAGGCGTAGTCGCTCTCGGCCGGCTCCGGGAGCAGGCCGCGCACGTAGGCTTCGAGGTCCAACGGCACCACCTGCTGTCCGCCCTTGCGGTGCGAGTAGTAGAACGTCTCCCGGCGAAGCGGCCAGCCAGCCTCCGCCATGCTGAACTTGTAGCCGTCCGTCGCGAGCAGCGAACTCCCCATGTGGTGTTGCCTCCAGGACGCCCACTCTAACCAAATGGGCGCCAGGGGTGCTTGAATCGGCCCAGGAATGCCGGACTCCCGACGCCGACTGCTGCTCGCGCTCCTCCTGAGCTTCGGCCTGCACGCCGGGCTGTGGCTATGGATGGAAGCCCGTCGTTCCCCGCTCGCGGAGCAGCGCCCCCTGTCCCCCGCCCCGGCGACGCTCCAGTTCGTCGAGGTGGAGGTGGCTCCGCTCCCCGAGCCTCCGAAGCCCCTCCCCCCAAGTCCCCCGCTACCGAGGCCGTCCCGCCGCCAACCTCCCGCCATCGCGCAAGCCCCGAAACCACCACCGCCGACGCAGGCCGGGCCTCCCGCCGTCACCGAGGCGCCTCCCGCAGGTGACAGTCCTCGCGCGGACGTGCCCCGGGCCGAGGCTCCCCGCCTGGGCGCGTCACGGCTCCTGCCCACGCCCTCGCTGTCGTGGAGCCCAGGCGGAGGAGTCGACGTACCGGACACGGGCGTGCCCGTTCCCTCCACGCCGGAGGAGAAGGTGGCCGACATGGTCATGGAGGGGGTGCGCCGGGGGAAGGTGGACCGAGGGCTCGTGCACCCCTACTTCTCCGAGCTGGGCAAGTCGCTGCTGAAGAACTGGGATGCCGAGCGCGCCGTCAGCGCCAAGGGCCTCAAGGGCTTCCTCGACCAGACCCGCGGCAATTCGGCGGAGTGGATGCGTGTCTGGTCGGACAGAGCCGCGGCCTACGCGAACACGGGCTCGGCGCTCGACGCCGACACGCCAGAGGCCTACGACCGGCTGCCGCCCGGGGGAGACCCGTCGCTCGAGGCGCGCCGCACCCTGCGCCGGCAGATGAAGGAGCAGTTCCGAGCCACCCGCCGCGCCACCGTGCGTGTGGTGCAGGACACCGAAGGGCGGCTACTCAGCGTGGAGCTCATCACGCCGAGCAACGACCTGCAGATAGACCGGGAGGCGGTCGCCGACATCCGCGCCGCCGCCGCGAGCCTGCCCGTTCCACCGCCCGAGGCCCTCCAGGGCCGCACGCAACTGGTGAGCCTGTGGCAGATCGAGCTCATCATCTCCATCAGCCCGCCCGTGCCCACCGTCAGCATCGAGTTCGACGCGGAGATGAAGCTCACGGACCTGCGGATGCCGCTCGACCGCCGGCTCTACAAGCGCGTGCGGCTGCTCGAGGTGCGCTAACGCTTGCGCTTGCGCTCGGAGAGCTCCAACCGGCCCGCCTGGGCATCGAGCTTCATCTCGAAGCGCGCCAGGAAGCCGAGCCCCAGCAGCCCATCCACGTCCGGAGGCAGCGTGGACATGACGGCCACCTCGACGTTCTCGGCCCGAGCACCCTGGAGCGCGATGCTCGGGATCCGGACCACGGGAGCTTTGATGAGGCCATTGGCCGTGTGGAACGACAGGGTCCGCGCGCCCTCGACCTTCAACCCGAGCCGGTCCGCGAACGCCTGCGAGACGGCCACCGTGCTCGCGCCGGTGTCGAGGACGAACCGGCCGCGCGTCTTGTCATTGACCAGGGGCTCCACCCACATCGGGCCCGTCTTGCTGACCGGCACCACCGCATTGCCCTTCCCGAGTTCGCACCCGATTGCCGCCAGCTGTGCGATCCGCTTCGTCACCTCGGGCCGTCCGAGGGACTTGGGGTCGGACTGCTGATGCTCCAGCATCACGAGGTGGGCGTCACACGGCCGGTCCAGTATCTCGTAGGCGCTGGCGAGCTGGTTGGCCACCTGGAACTGCTCCGGCTGGAGGCGGAAGGCCTGCTGGAAATCGCCCAGGGCCTGCTCGGACTTCTGCTCTCGGGACTGATGGGCCATGGCGCGCCAGACCCAGTACCCGGCATTGCCTGGAGCGCTCTCGATGAGCTCCGTGGCATCCCGGACGGCGAGGTCGAACTCGCTCAGCCGGATGTGCGCCGAGTAGGTGATGGACCGGAGCTGGGGGAACTTCCCGCACCGCGCGATGAAGTCATCGGCGAACTGGATGCTTCCCCGCCAGTCCTCGGCGGAGAACACGGTCTGCGTGTACTGCACCGCCTTGGTCCGATTGCAGGGCTCCCGCTCGAGCTCACGCCGCAGCTTCGCGACGAGGCCCCCCTTCTGCCCGTAGTCGAACGTGGGCTCCGTCTTCGCCTGCTCACAACCCCACGGGGACGCACTGCACATCAAGACAAAGAGGACGCGAGCGGTCACATCCAGCAGGGGGAAGCGCGAGACGGGCATGGGGCGGGGCTTCTATCCCGCCCCTTCGCGAGGGGTCAAATCTAGCCCTTGCGGCCGCGCGGCTTGCGTGCGGAGGCGGACTGTCCGTACACGCGCTGATAGTCCTTCATGCTGCGCTGGATGACCTCGTGCGCCTCGCTCTGATCGTACATTTCGACGATCTCCACCGAGCGCTTCGCCTGACTGGGAATCTGCTTATAGGTGAGGAAGTAGTGTTTGAGCCGCTCGACGAGCGCGGTCGGCAGCTGCGCCACGTGCTGCAGCGCCCCGTAGACGAGGTCCGACTCCAGCACGGCGATGATCTTGTCGTCGGCCTCGTTGCCGTCGACCATGCGGAAGCCGCCCACCGGCACGGCGTGCACCAGCAGCGCGCCGTTCGGAATCATCTTCTCGGTCAGCACGCAGATGTCGAGTGGATCCCCATCGCCCTTGATGCCCTTGTGGCCGGTGCGCTCGGCGCAGCGCTTCGCCACCAGCTCGTCGCAGTACGTCTGGGGGATGAAGCCGTAGAGCGTGGGGCACTGGCTGGAGAACTGCTGCGGCCGATCCAGCCGCAGGACGCCCGTCTCCTTGTCGAGCTCGTACTTCACCGTGTCGGTGGGCACCATCTCGATGTACGCGGTGACGGTCCCGGGAGACTCATCGCCCGGGGAAATGCCGTGCCAGGGATGGGCCTGGAAACTGTGGGTCTGCGGCTTCTTGGTGGCCATGTGACTTCTCTACCCGGCGTCAGGGACGTCCGCGGGCCTTCTCTTCAAACGAATTCATGGGCTGGGAACAGGAGGACATCCGAGATGGACTCCACGCCCAGCAGCAACATCAGGATACGATCCAGCCCCACGGCGATACCCGCCGAGGGTGGCATGCGCCCTACCGCGTCGAGGAACCGCTCGTCCAGTGGATAGACGGCACGGCCCTCTCTTCGCCGGAACTCCTGTTCCTCGACCAGGCGGGCGCGCTGCTCCACCGCGTCCGTCAGCTCGGAGAAGCCGTTGGCCAGCTCCAGCCCCCTCGCGTACAGCTCCGTGCGCTCGGCCACGGTGGGGTCCTCCGGCTTGAGCCGCGCCAGCGAGGCCATGGAGGCGGGGTACTCCGTCAGGTAGGTCGGCCGCTCCCACCCCAGCTTCCCCTCCACCTTCTGCAAGAAGAGGTGGAAGAAGATGTCATCGAAACTGGTGGCGTCCCCGGTGCGCACCTCGGCCGCCTCCGCCGCCCGCTTCAACGAGGGCCCGTCCGAACACACCCGCAGGTCCACGCCCGTCTCCCGGAGCACCGCGTCCCGCACCGACAGCCGCTCGTAGGGCGTGCGGCTGAAGAAGCCATCGCCTCCCACCGCCCGGTCCGCCTCCGCCAACGCCCCCTCCAGGTCCGCCATGATGGCGTGGTAGTCCGCCCGCGGCCGGTAGAACTCCAGCATGGTGAACTCGGGGTTGTGGGTCCTCGAGACCTCCCCGTTCCTGAATACCTTGCAAATCTGGAAGAGGGGCCCGGAGCCATCGGCGAGCAGCCGCTTCATGGCGTACTCGGGGCTGGTGTGCAGGTAGAGGGTGCGGCGCTGTCCCACGTCCGTTTCGGGGACGAAGGGCGCCTCGAAAGCGGTGATGTGGGGCTCCATCCCCGGCGTGGGGACGAGCAGCGGGGTGTCCACCTCCAGGTAACCAAGCTGGGTGAAGAAACGGCGGAGGGCTCCGTAGAGCGCCTGCCGGCCTGCGGCCGAGCGCCACTGGACTGGATTGGGCATGAGCGCGGCGGAAGTTACATTGCGCGTCCCATGCGCCCAAGGCTTCCCGCACTCGTCCTGTCCCTCAGCCTCAGCGCCCTCGGCGGGTGCGTCACCACGCCCAGGGCACCTCCCCCCCTCACCGAGGAGCAGAAACTCGCCGCCGAGGTGGCGCGGCTCGCCTCCGAGGCCGCGGCCCTGCTCAAGTCGCAGGATCTGCTCGTGTGGAACTACTGGGCCGAGGGGGCCCGCGCGGACGTGGCCTCCACCTACGTGGGCAAGGAGGCGCTGTTCAGCCTCGACAACATCCGGAAGATCGACCGGCTGCGCCAGCGCACCACGGAGCCGCGCGAGTTGCGCGCCCTCACCGCGCTCCAGTCGCACTTCGCGGGCGAGTACCTGTCGCAGCAGCTGGCCGAGATGAACGACGCCATCGCCAACCTGGAGGCGTCGCTGACCTTCCAGGTGGATGGCCGCGAGGTGCGCTGGGGAGAGCTGGAGCGGCTGCTGGCCAACGAGCGCAGCGCTCCCAGGCGCCAGGCCCTCTACACCGCGGCCACGCCCGCCCTGGAGCGGCTCGGCCCGCTCATCCAGCGGCGTGGGGAGCGCACGGAGGAACTGGTGCGCGAGCTGGGCTACGCCTCCTACGAGGCCTTTGGCGGCGAGCTGAGGCAGGCGGACCTGGGTCGGCTGGCCCTGCTGGCCGAGGAGGTGCTGCAGGCCACCGATGCGCCCTACAAAGACGTGATGGAGCGGCTCGCGCGGCACGAGCTGGGGATGCCCTTCGCCAACCTCACCCGGGCGGACCTGCCGCGGCTGTTCCGCCCGCGCGAGGTGGATGGGTTCTTCCCCAAGGGCGAGTTGCTGCTGCGCGCGCACGGCACCCTGTCGGGGATGGGCATCGACCTGGGCGAGATGAAGAACGTGCGCATCGACGCGCGGGACGACGTGAAGCGCAAGAACCCGCGCCCGTTGTCGCTGGGAATCGAGGTGCCCGGGGACGTGCGGCTGTCAGTGCGGCCCATCGAGGGCGCGCTGGAGCAGTCGCGGCTGCTGCACGAGTTCGGCCACGCGCTGCACTATGCGTACACGAAGGAGCCACGCTTCGAGCTGGCCAAGCTGGGCAACCCCACCGTCACCGAGGCCTATGCGGCCCTCTTCGAGGACCTGACGGAAGACCCGGTGTGGCTGGAGGAGCACGCGGGGCTGACGGGCAAGGACCGCTCCACGTACCTGGCGGCCACGAGCGCCCACAAGCTGTTCCTCATCCGCCGCGCCGCGGGCCGGCTGCTGTACCAGCTCGCGCTGCACCGGCAGGAGGAGGGCGTGGACGCCCGTGAGCTGTACAAGGCCATGCTCGAGCGCGTGGACGAGATGCCCGCGACGAAGGATGACGTCGCGCGCCACCTGGTGGAGCAGGAGGACTTCTTCCAGTCCGCGGACAGCTTCCGCGCGTGGTTCCTCGCGGGCCAGCTCCAGGGTCAGCTCAAGGCACGCTTCGGCCCGTCCTGGTGGCACGCACCGGAGGCCGGCAAGTTCCTTCAACGGCTGTGGGCCCACGGCAACGCGCTCTCCGCGCGCGAGGTGGCCGAGGCCATGGGCGAGCAGGGCATCGCCCCGGACGTGCTGCTGCTGCGGCTGGGCACCACCCTGGGCGTCCCCATCAAGCTGGACGCCCGCGGCGGCGAGAGCGAGGCCCCGCCGGCGGCTCCGGCGAGCCCCACCGCCCCGGCCTCTCCCGAGAACACTCCAGCGGCGCCCGTGACTCCTGCCCCCGCCCCCGCGGCCCAGCCCACTCC
>DASQMW010000022.1:0-39639 GCA_035645295.1 Archangium sp. | reverse complement strand
GGAAGTACACGACGGCGCTCCACACCGAGAAAGCCCCCGACAAATAGACCAACAACCGGCCCACCTTGCCGAAGTCCACGGGCGCCGAATAGAGGCCCACGTCGATGATGTGCTCGTAGTGCACGCAGAGCGAAATGATGCCCACCAGTTGCAGGGAGGTCTTCCACTTGCCCTCCTGCCCGGCGGCGATGACCATGCCCTCGCTCGCCGCGATGGTGCGCAGGCCGCTGACGATGAACTCGCGCGCCAGCAGCACGATGACGACCCAGGCGGAGATGCGCCCCAGCCGCACCATCATCACCAGGGCCGCCATGGCGATGAGCTTGTCGGCCAACGGGTCCATGAACTTGCCCACCACGGTGATGAGGTTCCAGCGGCGCGCCAGGTAGCCGTCCACCACGTCGGTGATGGAGGCCACCGCGAACACCGCCGCCGCCAGCAGCGAGGAGAGCGGATCCGCGTCGTAGGTGAGCCAGACGAAGACGGGGATGAGGAAGATGCGGCCCAGCGTCAGGATGTTGGGCAGGTTCCAGAACTCCTGGACGAGCACGCTCGGCTGACGCGCCGCCCGACGCCGTGCCCGCTCCTCCTTCTTCTGCCGCTTCCGCAACGCACGCTCAGCTCGATCCATGTCGGGGCCTTCTACCGGACTGGCAAGGCGATGAGGGCAAATCCTTCACCGCTCAGTTCCACGGCGACACGGGGAGGGGTGTCCTCTCCCGGCAGCGCCACCACGCGGGGTGTGACCTTGCCCTGCCAGCCCACCAGGTGGGACAGGGGCACGGTCACCGGCGTCTCCCCGGCGACAGGCACCGAGCGCAGCGTCCCGCCCAGGCTCAGCACCACCCTGCCCTGCCCGCGCAGGTGCACCAGGTCCAGGTCGGGCGTCACCTCCGAGGGCACCTTTCCATTATCGAAGGCCACCGCCTCCTCGAAGGCGAAGACGCACTCCTCGCGCACGTAGGCCCCCTCGTCGCCCAGGTCCACCGCCAGGAAGGAGCGCGACTCGGCCGGCTCGAGGAAGAGCACCCCCTGGCCGCTGGCACGCACGAAGCGGCCCGCGCCCTCCCCGAAGGGCTGCTCCGTGGGCCGGCCCCGGAAGCGCTTCACCTCCGGCTGGAACTGGAGCTGTCCGGTGAAGGCCACCAGCCCCTCCAACCGCGTGAGCAGCTCTCCCTCCACGCGCGCCGAGAAGCTGCCGTTGCCCACCCGGAAGGGCTGCGCCTGGCTCGCCCCCGCCAGCGCCAGCGCGGGCACCAGCTCGGACAGCACCGGCACGTCCATCCCCGACCGGAAGGCCACGGCCCTCGGCAACTCGGGGACGGCCTCCTCCAGCGACTGCGGCAGCGGCTCGCTCGGAGCCACCGCCTGGGCCGTCTCCGCGAAGGCCGCCTCGGTCCCGGTTTTGGTCTCGTCCGCCGTGCCGGACGCGTCCGCCGGACCCTCGGAGAGGGCACCGGGCCCCTCGTCCTCGGCGAACCGCAGATCCTCCGGGTCCTCCGCCTCCGCGGCGCTGGCCGGAGCGGGAACAGGGGGCGTCTCGTCCAGGCCGAACTGCGTGCCCCACTGGCCCTCCACGGGAGCCACCGGACGCGGAGCGGGCGTAGGCGCCCGGGGAACGACGGGCATGGCCCTGGAGGGCCGGAGGACCTTCTCCCCCGCGATGGCCTTGGCCATCTTCTCCGCCATCACCTCGCTGCCCGCCTTGACGAAGTGCTCGCGGGCCCGGCCGTATTCCCCGGCCTGCGCCAGGGCCAGCCCCAGGTAGTTGTGCGCCTTCTGGTGGTCCGGCTGCAGGTCCGTCGCGGCCTCGAACTCGCGCATCGCGCGCTGCAGGGCGTTCGTCTTCAGGTACACCAGTCCCAGGTTGACGCGCAGCGTGGCGTCCACCGGGTTGTCGCGCACCAGGGCCTCGTAGATCTCCGCCGCCCGATCGAAGAGGCCCAGCTTGAAATAGGCCAGGCCGAGCAGGTTGCGGCCCTTCTCGTTCCTCGGTTGGAGCTGGTGGGCGCGCTCGAGCAGCTGCCGCGCCTCGGGCACGCGGCCCTGCGCCAGCAACTCCCCGCCCTGGTAGAGCTGCTTGAGGAACTCCTCGTCAACGGGGCTCTTCTGCCCCCGCCCCGTCACGCGCGTCGTCGCCATCGGAATCCGTCCCGCGGGGCTCGTCCTTCGTGAGCCGTTCGCGCTCCTTATAATGGGAATAGAGCTGGAGCACCTTGCGAACGTACGCCTGCGTCTCCGGGTACGGCGGCACCTTCCCCCCGTACTTGCGCACGGCTTCCGGACCCGCGTTGTACGCGGCCACCATCTTCACCATGTCCCCGTTGAAGAGGTTGGCCAGCACCCGCAGGTAGCGCACTCCCCCTTCGATGTTGTCCCGGGTGTCGAAGATGTCCTTCACGTACATCTCCGAGGCCGTCGCCGGCATGAGCTGCATCAGCCCGCTGGCGCCCTTGGGGGACAGCGCGTTGGAGTTGAAGTTGCTCTCCGTGTGCATGATGGCCCGCACCAGCGCGGTGGGGATGCGGTAGCGCTCGGCGGCCTTGATGATGTGGGGCTCGAGCTCCGACGGGGTGCGCGCCCTGCCCTTCACGGGAGCGGTGGGCGCGGGCGCATCGGTGAAGGTGCCCTTGAGCTTGCTCGCCTTCTTGCCGCCACCGGGCGGGACGTTCGTGTAGACGATGGTCCCGTCCTTCTCCACGTACCTGTAGATGCCCTCGGACGCCTGGGCTCCCAGGGGGGCAAGCAGCAGCGCGGGCAGCAGCAGGAAGGAAATGGCTCGCATATCGGCCCCCCAACCTTAGACCTCCCGCCAAAAGTCCTCAAGAAATCGCCTTGTTTCCGGCACTTACAGCCATTAAGGGTCTGACACATGCCCCATCGGTTCGACTTCCTGGTTTTGGGCGGTGGAGTGGCCGGTCTCTCGCTGGCCCTCCAGGCGGCCAAGCACGGTACCGTCGCGGTCCTCACCAAGCGGGACCGGCATGAGGGCAACACCGCCTATGCCCAGGGTGGCATCGCCAGCGTGCTGTCGCCCACGGACACCTTCGAGGAGCACATCCAGGACACCCTGGAGGCCGGTGCCGGCATCAACCACCTGGACGCGGTGGAGGTGACGGTCCGCGAGGGCCCCGAGCGCATCCGGGAGCTGGTGACGCTGGGGGCGGACTTCAACCGGCGGGCCACGGGCGAGTTCGACCTGACGCGCGAGGGCGGCCACTCCCAGCGGCGCATCATCCACTCCGGCGACATCACCGGGCGGGAGGTGCAGCGGGCCCTGCTGGACGCGTGCGACGCGCAGCCCCACATCACCTTCTTCCAGAACACCTCGGCCATCGATCTGATCCTCGAGCGGAAGCCGGGCCCGGGAGTCCCCGGCCGGTGCCTGGGGGTGTACGCGCTCACGGCCGAGGGCCGCATCGAGCGATTCCTGGGCAAGGTGACGGTGCTGGCCACGGGAGGCGCGGGCAAGGTGTACCTCTACACCTCCAACCCGGACGTGGCGACCGGGGACGGCGTGGCCATGGCGTACCGGGCGGGGGCCGAGGTGGCCAACATGGAGTTCTACCAGTTCCACCCCACCTGCCTGTACCACCCGGAAGCCAAGAGCTTCCTCATCAGCGAGGCGCTGCGCGGCGAGGGCGGCAAGCTGCGGCTGCGCAACGGCCAGCAGTTCATGGACCGCTACCACCGGATGGGCGAGCTGGCCCCGCGCGACGTGGTGGCACGCGCCATCGACGCGGAGCTCAAGCGCACCGGTGACGACAGCGTCTTCCTGGACATGACGCACCTGGGTCGCGCCTTCATCATGGAGCGCTTCCCCAACATCTACACCACGTGCAAGGCCTTCAACATCGACATGGCCGTGCAGCCCATTCCCGTGGTGCCCGCGGCCCACTACATGTGCGGTGGCGTGGTGACAGACCTGCACGGCCGCACCAGCGTGCCGGGCCTCTACGCCATTGGCGAGGTGGCCCATACCGGCCTGCATGGCGCCAACCGGCTCGCCTCCAACTCGCTGCTGGAGGGGCTCGTCTTCGGCCACCGCGCCGCCGCCATCTGCGCCGAGGAGATCCGCTCCCTCTCCCGGCTCAAGGAGGATCCTCCCGAGTGGGACGAGGGCAGCGCGGTGGCCTCGGACGAGAGCGTCGTCGTCACCCACAACTGGGATGAGATCCGCCGGCTGATGTGGAACTACGTGGGCATCGTCCGCACGGACAAGCGGCTGATGAGGGCGCGCCGCCGGCTGGAGCTGCTGCGCGAGGAGATCCGCGACTACTACTGGCGCTTCAAGGTGACGCGCGACGTGATCGAGCTGCGCAACATCTGCGAGGTGGCCAGCCTCATCGTGGACTGCGCCAGCCGGCGCAAGGAGAGCCGCGGCCTGCACTTCACGCTGGACTACCCCAACACGGACGAGCACCACTGGAAGCACGACACCGTCGTCCGCCGCGAGCTGTGAGCCCCTGGAGGAGCGTCCCGAAATGGAACCGAAGTCGGTCTGTGTCTTCTGTGGCTCGCGGATGGGAAGCCGGCCGGAGTACCTCGAGGGGGCCAGGGCCCTGGGCACGGAGATCGCCCGGCGGGGGCTCACCCTCGTCTACGGCGGCACCAGCGTGGGCTTGATGGGCGCCGTGGCGGACGCGGCCCTCGCGCAGGGGGGCAAGGTGATTGGCGTGCTGCCCCACGTGCTGAGCGATCGGGAGATCGCCCACAAGGGCCTCACCGAGCTGCACCTGGTGGACTCCATGCACACGCGCAAGGCGATGATGGCCCAGCTCTCGGGCGCCTTCATCGCCATGCCCGGCGGCGTGGGCACCTTCGAGGAACTCTTCGAGATCACCACCTGGGCCCAGCTGGGCATCCACCACAAGCCCATCGGCCTGCTCAACGTGGCGGACTTCTACGGGCCGCTGCTGGCGATGATGCGGCGCGCGGTGGAGGAAGGCTTCATCCCCGAGACGCGCGCCCAGCCCTTCGCCTGCGACGCCTCGCCGGCGGCGCTGATGGATCAGCTCCAGCGGGGCGTGCAGCCGCTCACCCCGGACAAGCCGGTGCTGCGGCCCGAGCAGACCTGAGCCGCCGGGTGCGCGTCAGTTCGCGTGCACCCGCATCTCCACCTTGCCCAACGAGGAGGCCATGCGCAGCACCACGCGCTCCATGTTGGGGGTGATGACGGGCCTGCCATCCGGGTAGGTGGCGGGGAAGCGCACGCGGTAGCCCACCCAGAAGGTGCCCATGTACGGGTAGAAGGAGCGCAGCTCCAGGTCCGCGCGCCCCACCCGCTCCACGCTCACGGGCTTCAGCTCCCCCGCGGGCGTCACCAGCACCATGTTCCAGATGGACGAGGGCCGGTCGAAGTCCTCGTAGCGGTAGTTGAAGACGTGGACACCGAGGAAGAACTCGTGCGTCTTCGCCGCCTCCGCGAACTCCTGCGTGAGGAGCTCCTGCACGCGATCCTGCGTCAGGGCCTTGAAGCTGGCCTCGCGGCGCACACGGGCCTCGCGGAAGGGCTGCGTCTGCAGCGTGGCCGCGGCGAACATCACCGTGTCGAAGCCGGCGTAGAGCTCGGCGCGATCCGTGTACTTCTCCAGCACCTGCTGGTAGCCGAGCTCCTGGCGCTCGTCCTTGATGCCGGGCGCCGGATCCCCCAGCGTGGGCGGCGTGGAGACACAGCCCGCGAGCGCCATGAGGAGCGCCCCGAGCCGCAACTGCATCTTCATGGAATGAAGTCCTTGCGGGTGTACAGGGTGAAGAGCCGGTGTCCGGAGGCCTCGACCGCCTCGCGTCCGCCCTCCAGTCTATCCACCAACGCAAACGCCCCAAGCACCCGCAGCCCTTCCAGCTGAGCCCGCTCGATTGCCTTGAGCGTGGAGGCCCCCGTGGTCACCACGTCCTCCAGGATGGCCACCGGCGACCCGGGAGCGAGCGCCTTCATGCCCTCGATCCACTGGCCGGTGCCATGGCCCTTGGGCTCCTTGCGGACGATGAAGGCATGCAGGGGCGTGCCCGACAGGTAGCTCGTCAGACTGACGGCCGAGGCGAGCGGATCCGCGCCCAGCGTCAGCCCACCCACCGCCACCGCCTCGGGGGCCTCGCGCTGCACGGCCTGCAGCAGCAGTCGGCCGATGAGGAAGTGCCCCTCGGCCAGCAGCGCCGTGCGCTTGCAGTCGATGTAGAAGTCCGACTCCTTGCCGGACGAGAGCACCACCTTGCGCCGCTCGAAGGAGCGCTCGGTGAGCACCTCCAGCAAGCGGGCCCTGTCACGCGCGAGCGCGTCCACCTTCACAAGCTCTCCAGCCAGGCCACGAGATCCGCGGAGTAGCGCAGCTGGGTGATCAGCTCCTGCTTCCGCGTCTCATCCAAGTCGGCGAACACATCCGCCAGCAGCGCCAGATCCTGGTTGATGTCCACCAGCCGCTGGGTGGCTTCCGCGGCCAGTTCGTCCGCGTCGACCTCTTCCTCCACCGTCTCGGAGGCCAGCGAGTCGTCGGGCGACACCAGCGCCTTGTCCAGCATGTCCCGGGCGATGGGCGTCAGCCGCCCGTCGGCCTCGAGCTGCGCCTTCAGGGCCTCCAGCTCCTCCGGGTCCACCGGCGAGGCGTGGATGGCCGCGGCCAGCGCCATCAACAGCGCGTCCTCGTCCGACAGGTCCGTGTGCAGGCGGGCCAGCACGCGATCCCTCTTGAGGAACCGCAGCGCCGCCACCCGGCGGAAGCCAGAGATGATCTGAAAACGGTCCGGCGGCTTGAAGCGCACATCCACCGGGAAAAGCTGTCCCAGCCGCGCCAGGTCCGTGGCCAGCGCGGACAGGTCTCCCGGCGGGCGGATCTGAAAGGTGGTGTCCTCGTCGATCCGCTCCAGCGGAATGTGCGCGGGAGCCACGTGCCCCTTGCGGCGCGGCGCGACGGCTTCCACCACCTCGGGTGGGGTCGCGGACTGCCCGCTCTCGGACTGCTCGTTTCCCTGCGGCGCGCTCTCGGGCTGCCCGCTCTCCTGCTGCTCACCCGTGGCCGCACTGGCGGTCTCGGACGCGGAGGCCTCCGCCGTCCCCTCCTCCCCGGAGGAAACGGCGGACGTCTCGGCAGGAGCGGACTCCCCGGGCGACGACTCCTCGGCCGGGGTGCTCGGCTGTGCGTCCACCTCGTCGATTCGGTTCTCGGCGTTCATGGCGTTCATCGGCACCCCTGGATCGGCCCGTCGTAGCGCCGCGGACGGCGTGAGGTGGCGCAATGGCGCCACCTCAACGCTTTAACGACCCTTCTTCTTCACCACGACCTTCTTCCGGGCGGCCTCGGCCACGGTCGGCGGAACCGGCGCGGCGGCCGGCGGCCGAGGAGGCTCGGGGCGCGTAGGCTCGGCGGCCCTGGCCGCGGGCGGCGCAGGGGGTGCCGGGCGGGCGGCTCCCGGAGCGGGCGGCGGCGCCGGACGGGCTGGCGGTGCAGCGGCCGGACGGGCCGGAGCAGCCACGGTGGCAGCAGGCGGCGTGGGACGCGCACCCGGCAGCGCCGGACGGGCCGGAGCGGCACCCGGACGCACCGCGGGACGCACGGTGGTGGCGGCAGGACGCGGCAGTGCCGAACGATCCGACGGCATGCGGCCCGGCTCCACCTCGCCCATGTCCACGCGGCCGCGGAAGCTCGCACCATCCACGATGATGACGCGCGGGGCGTGGATGTCGCCCACCATGCGGCCCTCGCGGGTGAGCTCCACGCTCTCGGTGGCGTTGATGTTGCCCACCACCACGCCGCTGACGATGGCGTTCTTCACCGCCACGTTCGCCTTCACCACGCCCGTGGGCTCCACGATGAGGGTGCGGCTCAGCGTGAGCTCGCCCTCCACGCGGCCGCGCACGGTCAGATCCTCGTCACCCGTCAGCTTGCCGCTGATGAGGATGGACTGACCCACCACGGTGTTGTTGACGGCCCCTTGGGCCAGTTCCTTCGCGGTGGCCAAGGATCAGCGCTCCTTCGGGATGTCCATGTCGACGTTGCCCTTGAAGGAGGCACCATCGGCGATGAGGATGCGCGGGGCCTTGATGTCGCCCACCACGCGGCAGTCCGTCTTGAGCTCCACCTTGTCCGAGGCGGCGATGTTGCCCGTGACCCGGCCAGCAATCTCCACGTTCTGCGTCTCGATGTCGGCCTCGACCACGCCGCTCCCCTCGACGAAGAGGCTCTCCTTGAGGGAAATCTTCCCCTTCACGGTGCCCTGGATGACCAGGTCCTCGTCGCCGGAGATCTCACCGTCGATGACAATGCTCGAACCAATGACCGTATTCGCCATGAGTGTTGTCCACCCCTCCCGAAGGGTGCTGCGGGCCCGCGGGCCCGTTTAGATGTCGTCCGGCAGCTTCACGTCCATCTCGATGGAGCCGTTGAACACCGCTCCATCTTCGATGACCACGCGCGGGGCCTTGATGTCCCCCGCCACCTTCGCCGAGGCGTTGATGGCCACCCGGCCCGAGGCGTCGATGTTGCCGCTCGCCTCGCCGTTGATGGTCAGCTCCTCCGCGCGGATGTCCGCCTGAACCTTGCCCGTACCCTCGATGGTCAGGTGGTTCTTCAGGGCGATCTGCCCCTCCACCCGGCCCTCGATGATGAGGTCCCCACCACCCGTCAGGTTGCCGCGGATGATGATGCCCTTGCCGATGATGCCCGTCTGCTCGCCCTGTGCCATGCGGTGACCCTCGGAAGCGCCCTCGCGATAACGAAGTTTGCTCTGTAAGGAATTGGAACCTACGTCAGAGATGCGCGGAGATCCAGTTGGAGATATCGCCGTGGACCTCCTCCTTGCCGAGCTCGTTGAGCGGCTCGTGACGCATCCCCGGATACACCTTGTACACCTTGTCCTTCGAGCCCACGGCGTCGAAGAAGGCCCGCCCGGTCTCCACGCTCGCCACACCGTCCGCCGCTCCGCTGAGCAGGAAGAGCGGCACCTTCACCTCCGGGGCGAGCGTCATCACCCGGGACTGGGCCTCGGTGGACTCGATGAACCAGCGCGGGGTCGCGCTGGAATTGTAGAGGGGGTCCTGACGTACCGCCTCCTGCACCGCCTCGTCCCGGCTGAGATCCTGGGGGGTAAGCCCCGTCTTGATGGGCATCCACGGAAGCACCCGGCCCACCGCCCGCGCCGCCGCCACCTTCAGCGCCGGCGGCGTGATGGCGAGCTTGAAATAAGGTGCTGACAGCACCATGCCGCTCACGCCCTGGAGTCCACCGCGCCCCAGCAGGTGCGCCGACATCAGGCCGCCATGGCTGTGCGCGAGCACGAAGACCTTGCTCCCGCCGGCCGCGCTTCGCACCCGCTCCCAGAAGGCGGCGAGGTCGTCCAGGTAGTCCGGCCAGCTCACGCAAAAGCCGCGGCGCCCGTCGGCGCGGCCATGGCCCCGGTAGTCGAAGCCGTGCACGGCGAAGCCCTGGGCCGTGAGGGCGTCGAACGTGGTGCGGTAACGGCCGATGTGGTCGCCGTAGCCGTGGACCACCGCCACATGCGCGCGGGGTTGATCCGGCTGCTCGGACATCCAGTACAGCCGGAGCCCGTCCTTGCCCGTGAAGAAGCCCTCGTCGAAGCGCGCCATAGGATCTGAGGGGGACATTAGCGATCCCCAGCACCTGTGGATAGCAACTTCAGCTTCCGCTCGATGAGCACCCGTTGATCCGGCGGATCGGCGGCCTCCGGATTGAGGGCCAACACCTCGAGCGCGCGCCGCCAGGCCCCCACGGCGTCCGCGGGCCGCGACACGCGCTGGTAGGCATCCCCCAGGTGCTCGAGGATGACGGGCTCCTCGGGCTCCAGCTCCGCCGCTCGCTCCAGCGACTGCAACGCGCGCGGGTAGTCGCCGCGTTGGTAGTGGATCCACCCCAGCGAGTCGAGGAAGGAGCCGGTGTCCGGGCGCAACTGCAGGGCGCGCCGCACCAGGCGCTCCGCCTCCGCGAAGTCCCGGCCGCGCTGGGCCAGCACGTACCCAATGAAGTTCATGGCCGCGGCGTGCTCCGGGTCCACCTCGAGCACGCCGCGCATGCAGGTGATGGCCCCGTCCTCGTCCCCCTGCGCCAGCAGCACGTTGGCGAGCACGTAGCGCAAGGCCGGCTCACGAGGCTCGCGCGAGATGGCCTCCCGCAGCAGGCTCACGGCCTCGGCGGAGCGCTTCTGGCGCTGCAGGGTGGAGGCGAGCGCCTCGTACAGCTCCGAGGAGGGCTTGCGTGCGAGGGCCTCCTTCAGCGTGGTCACGGCACGCTCGGGTGCCCCCGCCCGCTCGTGGGCCCGGGCTTGATGCACCCACAGCTCCGCGTCGTCGGGACGCTCGGAGAGGGCCTCGCGCAGCAGCTCGAGCGCGGCCGCATGCCGCCCCGCCTGGGAGAGGCAAACGGCCCGGCGGGCGCGTGCCTCGGGGAAGAGCTCGGAGGTGAGGGGCACCTCGGCGTAGGCGGTGGCGGCCGCGTCGAAGTGGCGCAGCCGCTCGTGCACCAGCCCCGCGTAGTAGGAGATGCGAGGTGACGCTCCACTCCCCTTCCGCGCGGCGTCCAGCACCTCCACGGTGGAGGTGGTGTCCCGCGCGGACAGGAAGGCCAGCGCCACCCGCACGGTGAGCTCCGGGTCCGCGGAGATCGACAGCAGCCGGTCGAAGTACGCCCGCGCCCGCACCGGCGAGCCGAGCCGCAGGGCAAGCCGGCCGGCGCTCATCAGCACCGACTGATTGTCGGGATCCCGCTCCAGGGTCCGGGCCAGGGCCTCCTCGGCTTCGGAGAGCTGCCCGGCCTTCTCGTGGATCTGCGCGAGCACCGTCAGCGACTCCATGTCACCCGGGTCACGCTCGATGGCTCGCGCCAGCAGGTTCCGGGCCCGCGTGGAATCGCCCCGCTCGGCCAGCGCCAGCCCCAGGCGCCGGTAGCCGGAGGCCTCGCCGGGCAGCGCCGCCGCCAGTTCCTCCACCACCTTCACGGCCCGCTCGTTCGCGCGCCCATCCAGGTGCAGCTGCGCGAGGACGAGGTAGGCCTCCGGCTCGCGTGGCTTGAGCTGGATGGCGCGGCGCAGGTGCATCCGGGCGCGCGCGGGCTTGCCGGCCTCCATCAGCACGCGCCCCAGCATCAGCCGGCCGGCGTAGTGCGAGGGGTGGCTTTTCACCACGCGCCGCAGCTCGCGCTCGGCCTTCGTCAGGTCCCCCAGGCGCGCGTACTCCTCACCCAGTTGGGTGAGCAGGTGCGGGTTGTCCTCGTCGGTGGCCAGCGCCAGGCGCAGCGCGTCCACCGCACCCCGGTGCTGGCCCTGGAGGCTCAGCAGCTTCGCCCGGAGGTAGTTGGCGTAGCTGGCGGGCGAGGCGATGCCCTCGTCGCTGGCCGCGGCGGAGATGGCCTCGTGCATGGCCTGCGTGTCCACCTTGGGCCGGCGCGAGGCGGGCGCCGCGACCGCACCCAGCCCTGTGAGAGCCAGCACGAGGGCTAGCACGAGGGCCAGGAAGGGCACGGCTCGGGTGAGGAGTCGACTCGGGCGCACCCCCCGAGTCTACCGCGAGCCTAGAGCTTCGGCACGGGGGGCGGTGCGCCCAGCCGCTCCAGGATGCGCTCCACCGGCTCGCTGTCGTGGCTCACATCCGCCACCGCCGAGCGGTACTCCATCCCTGTGTGCTTCTCGACATCCGGCAGCAACCGGCCGATGACGTTGCGCCCCGCTTCAACATTGCACTCGGGCAGGACGACGGCGAGCGTGCCCTCGCCCATGTGGCCGATGATGTCCTGGGTGCGCAGGCGCGCGCGCATCACGTCGGGGATGCCCCGCAGCGCGTCGTCGGGCACGGGGCGATCCGGGCGGAGCACCGCGAGGCTCACCGGCCGGCTGTAGCGCCGCCCGCGGCTCACCTCATGGTCCAACCGCAACATGAGGCCGCGCCGGTCGTAGACGCCGGTGAGGGGATCGTTCCCGCTGCGGCGAATGAGCGAGGAGGTGCGCTCCAGCTCACTCTCGGCCTTGCGCAACTTGAGGGCGCGCTCGGTGCGGGCCAGCAGCTCCATGGCATTGAAGGGCTTGCTCATGTAGTCCACCGCGCCGAGGTTGAGCGCGCGGACCTTGTCGGCCACGCCCTGGTGGGCGGACAGCAGGATGACGGGAATGCCGGCGGTGTCCGAGGAGGACTTGAGCGCCACCGCGGCGTCCAGGCCGTCCAGCTTGGGCAGGAAGACGTCCATCACCACCAGGTCCGGCTTGGACGAACGCGCCCGCGCCAGGCCCTCGGCGCCGTCGCGCGCCACGTCCACGCGGTAGCGCGAGCGCAGCACCTCCACCAGCACCGCGGCGATCTCCGGCTCGTCCTCCACCACCAGCACGCGCGGCTGCTCGGCCGTGTCCTTGGCCGGGAGGTTCTGCACGGCGCGCGAGACTTCCTGCGCCAGCGGCAGGGTGAAGATGAACGCGGCGCCACCCTCGGCGGGGGCCTCGGCCCAGATCTCTCCGCCGTGGAGCTCCACGAACTCCTTGCAGATGGCGAGCCCCAGGCCGGTGCCACCGGTGCCCTTGGCTCCACTGCGGTAGCGGTCGAAGACGAGCGGCAGCTCCTCGGGCGGAATGCCCTTGCCGTCGTCCTGCACCACGATGCGCGCCACGTCACCGTCCGGGCGCGCCAGCCGCGAGGCCTTCACCACCACCTCGCCCGCGTCCTGCGCGTGGTGGATGGCGTTGGTGATGAGGTTCTGCAGCACCTCGTGCAGCTTCAGCTCATCCCCGATGAGCATCATGATCTCGCTGGTCTCGGCTCGCAGGGCCACGCCCCGCTCGGCGGCGAGGATCCCCAGCTCGGTGACACTCTCCTTGCAGAGCGTGGACATGTCCAGCACGCGCGGCTCGATGGACAGGCGCGCCACGTCGCCCTTTCCCCGCTCCAGCAGCGACTCCACCAGGCCGAGGATCTTCCGGCCCTGGCGGATCATCGCCTCGGCGGACTGCTTCTGCTGCGGATCCAACCCGCCCTCCAGCAGCAGCCGACCGTGGCCCAGCAACACCTGCAGCGGCGCGCGCAGGTCATGGCTGCACACGGCGATGATCTCGTCCTTGAGCCGGTTGAGATCCTTGAGGCGGCGGTTGGCCTCGGTCAGCTCGCGGTAGCGCTCCACGTAGGCCAGCTCGAGCTCGTCGCGCTTCCTCTTGAGCGCGGTGTGCAGGCGGGCGTTGCGGATGCAGTTGGCCAGCGCCGCCGCCACCGCCTGGGCGAACTCCTGCTCGTCCCGGCCGAAGCCCTCCGAGCCCCGGGAGATGCGCAGGAAGAGCGCCCCGAGCAGCTCGTCCTGGCACACCAGCGGCTGCACGAGGATGGAGCGCACACCGAGCGAGGCCATGGTGGGACGCACCTCGGCCATCAGCGGATCCCTCTGGGCCTCCTCCACCAACACCGCCTGGCGCGTCTCCAGCGCGCGGCGCAGCTCGGGGTAGCGCGCCAGGTCCACGTCCAGCGACAGGCCCGGGTCCTCCAGCGTGGCCACCACACTGGCGGTGCGCGAGTTGACGTCCTCCACCAGCACCACCGAGCAGCGATCGGCGTTGATGACGGCGCCCACCTTCTCCACCGCGAGGCGGAGGATCTGCTCCAGCTCCAGCGAGCTGGTGGCGGCCTGGGTGATCTCCAGCAGCCGCTCCATGCGGTTGCGGGTGCGCTCCATCACTCGCCGCTCGCGCAGCGCCGACTCCAGCCGGGAGCTGAGCTCCTCGAGGCTGCGGACCCATTCATCCACGGGCAGCTTGCGCAGCACCTCCGAGCGCGAGCGGGTGAGATCCGCCAGCACCCGAAGCTCCCGCAGCCGGGACTCCTGACGGACGGCGCTGAGCGCCTCGGTCGCCTTCTTGCCGGTGGCGGACATGAGCACGGCATCCGGCCGCAACTTCTCGGCCAGGCTCGCCAGCTCCTGCATGTCCTCGGTGATGGCCCACTCGTAGCCAGTGTCGGAGAGGTGCGCGAGCAAGGCCTCGCTGCCCGCTTTCGCGCCGATCACCAGGACGCGGCCACGTGACCCCACGAGTTCAGCCCTCACGAGCGCCCTCGGCGTGCCTGATACTGCGTGGCTGTGTGTGGAGAGACCGGAAAAATTTCAAGAAAGCGTCAACCTTCATGCGCGGGTCCGAATCATGCCGCCGAAGCTGCCCGGGGGCCAGCGTGTCGGACTCAGGCGGTCCCGGCAAGAATTGTGAGACGGGTACCCCCGCGTATACTCGGCCGCCGTGCAACTTCCGCGATTCCCGCTGTCCCCTTCCCCTCTGCGCTCCCTCCTGCTGACGGCCCTCCTCGGGGCTGGCGCGGCGCGCGCACAGGGGTCCTCCGCGCCCACTCCGCCCCCTTCCCAACCCCCGGCCCCCCCTCCAGCCGGCGCACAAGCCCTCGCTCCCTCGTCCGCTCGGGATACGACCCAGATGGTTGGGTTTTCAACACCGCCAGGACCCACCGCCCCCTCCCCGGGGCTGGATCAGCCGTACGAGGCGCACAGCCCGTCCACGCTGGGCAACTCGTGGATGGATGCGCGCAACCTGCGCCATGCCTCCACCTCCACGGGCGGCGTGGGCCTGCTGCGCCTGGGCGGAGCAGACCTCGGGCGCCAGGGCGTGCTGCGCTTCTCGGCCACCGGCGAGTTCTTCTCCACCCCGGACTTCCCCGTCCGCGGCGCGGACAACACGCGCACCGGCGGCACCTTCGCCGTCGGGTACGTGCCGCTCGACTTCCTCGACGTGTCGCTGTCCTACACGGCCTCGACCAACACCAACACGCGCTCCTCGCCTTCCCTCATCCAGGCGCTCGGGGACGTGACGCTGGGGGCACGCGCCACGAAGCAGTGGCTGCCCGGATTCTGGGCGGGCGCGGACGTGCGCGTGATGACCTTCTCCGGCGTGGGCAGCAACCAGGTCGCCTTCGGCTTCTCGCCCCGCGCGGTGGCCACCTATGACGCGCGCGCGCTGAGCCGGAAGTTGCCACTGCGCCTCCACGCCAACCTGGGCCTCCTCATGGACGGCACGGGCTCGCTGGTGGACGCCGGGCGGCTCAACGCCGCCGAGGAGTACGCGCTGGGCATCAACCGCTACGCCCGCCTCGGCGTGGGGCTCGGGTTGGAGGCGCCGCTGCCCGTCGTCACGCCCTTCCTCGAGTACGGGCTGACCTCCCCGCTCGGCGTTCCGGACGGACAGCTCGTCGCGCCGGATGGGAGCCTCGTGCCGGTGGGCAGCGTGGCGCCGCAGACGCTCGGACTGGGCCTCAAGCTGACGGCGGTGCAGAACCTCACCTTCACCGCCGCGGCCGAGCTCGGCCTCACGCGCCAGGTGGGCCGCGGGGTGCAGCCCGTGCCGCCCTTCAACCTGGTGCTCGGCGCCTCCTTCAACGTGGACCCCGCGCTGCAGGCCGGTGGGACGCGCGTGGTGGAGCGGGTGGTGGTGCGCGAGCCGGTGCCGGTCCAGCAGCCCCCCGCCACCGCCCCGACGCAGGTGGCCCCGGCCCAGGTGGCCCAGGCGGCGACGGCCCAGGCGGCGACGGCCCAGGTGGCCGGCGTGGTGGTGGACGCGAAGACGCGCCAGCCGCTGCCCGGCGTCCTCGTGGCCACGGTGGACTCGACGCTGCCGCCGGTGGCCTCGGCTCCGGGCGATGGCCGCTTCCTCACCTACGCGCTGCCGAGCGGCACCGTGAAGCTCTCCGTCCGCAAGGATGGCTACCTCCCGCTGGAGAAGGAGCTGGTGCTCGAGGCGGGCAGGACGATCAGCGTGGAGCTGGAGCTCGTGGCGGAGGTGAAGCCGGCAACGCTGGCCCTGGCCGTCACCGCCAAGCGCAAGCCCGTGGCGGCCACGCTGGCTTTCTTCGGCGGTCCCACGCCGCAGCAGGTGAAGTACTCCCAGGCCGATGCGGCGTCCGGCCAACTCCAGCTGCCGGCCGGACGCTACGTGGTGGAGGTTACCGCCCCCGGCTTCCTGGCCCAGACGCGCGCCGTGCAGGTCGCCGATGGCGCCGCGATGGATCTGGCGTTCGACCTCGAACCCGAGCCGAAGCAGTGGCAGGTGAAGCGGGAGAACGACAAGCTGGAGCTGCTCCAACAGGTGCGCTTCGCGGATGGCAAGGCCGTGCTGCTCCCGGAGAGCTATCCGCTGCTCTCGCAGGTGGTGGACTTGCTGGTGCGCACCGGCATCCAGCGCATCCGCATCGAGGGCCACACCGACAACCAGGGGGACAAGACCGCCAACCTGAACCTGTCCAAGGAGCGGGCGCGCGCGGTGGCGGACTACCTCATCAAGGCGGGGTTGGATCCGGCCCGCCTCGAATCCGAGGGCTTCGGCGACAGCCGCCCCGTGGCGCCCAACATGACGCCCAAGGGCCGCGAGCTGAACCGGCGCGTGGACTTCGTCATCCTGGACCGCTGATGTCCGGGGGGGTGGCGCCCGGGCTAGACTCGGCGCCACCATGCCTACCCCCTCCTTCCGCCGGGCATTCGTCCGCCCGGCCCTGCTGCTGCCGTTCGTCGCCCTCGCCTGCAATCCCCCCCCGCCGCCCACCACGCCGGACCTCCCCCAGGTCAGCATCATCGTGGACGAGCCGAGCTCCGTGGGAAAGAGCGTCAAGCTCTTCATCACCGCGTCCGGCTGTGACCAGGTGCAACGCCTGGAGCTGCTCGACAACAACGAGCTGCTCAAGCAGGTGACCTACGGGGCCTCCCCCACCCAGGTGGAGCTGACGACGAGTGACCTGCGCTTCGCGCGTGGCATCTCCGCGAGCCTGTCCCTCACCGCGCGCGTCACCTGCGCCGATGGGCGCACCAACGTCTCGCAGGCGCAGCCGGCCACGTTCTTCCCGGTGGACGAGGTAGTGGAGCCGATCAACTCCACCACGCCCGTGGTGCCGGACTACTTCGTCGTCGATGGCAGCGGCGCCAACGCGAGCTTCATCGGCTGCACGAAGGAGGGCTCGCGCTCGTTCCTCTACAAGGTGCCGAAGAGCAACCCGGCGAACCGGCAGCGCGTGGAGATGGACTTCCCCTGCGACGCGACCACGATCATCACCGACCGCAAGCCCGCGGGCACCGGCTGGCGCTGGGTGTGGACGAAGGAGAAGGGCGCCATTGCCATCGATAAGGACTTCAAGGTCACCGCCACGACGGCCCTGGCGGTGAAGAACCTGTCAATAGCCCCGGACGGCAAGGCCTTCATCTATGACGTCGCGTACCTCAGGCTTCTCAATCCCGCGGGCGGAGGGGGAGTCTGGGCACTGACGATCGGGGATCCGGAAGGCCTCATCCCCAGCCTGATCCTCGCCGATCCCTACGTCCGGCCGGATGGAAAGGTCGTGATTCCGTTCTACGAGGACGAGGGGATCGACGGGACCCTCATCCGGGTGGGGACCGTGCGGTACTCCGACGGACAAGGGCTCGTGATGTACGGCATCGATGTCATCACCCCCGCCCAGGAACCACCGGTGGCGTTCGATCCCACCGGGACGGTGCTGTACCTGGCCACGCAGGGAGCGACCTCGGCGAACGTGCGGGCCTGCGCCATCAAGGATGGCCTGTGCAGGCCGTCCACGGGCAACCGGCTGTGGATCAGCAATGACCTGCCCGGCTACATGGCCGCACTGGTGCCGTACAACAACGGCGCGCGCCTGGCGGCCATCGGCTCGAACCGCTTCTGGTTCCTGGAGGCGAGAGACGGCCAGAGCACCGAGGGACAGGCCGTGAACAAGGACCAGCTCCCACTCACGCCGAACGGGGCGCTGGTGGCGCGCTTCGCGCAGCCGGGTCCAGGCAGCACCTTCTACATGTTCAACAGCGGGGTCGCGACGACCGAGAAGCCCGACCCGTATCCAGTGGAGGTCGTCGCCACGGACGCGGCCGAGAAGGGCGAGCTGTTCCGCTACCAGGTGCCGGGCGGCAGCCTCTACGGAGCGCTGGATGACTCGGAGGCGCTCTGGCTGCGCGTGGGCACCAAGCTGGTGAAGCCGTTCGCGCCCGAGCAGTACCGGGCGATGCGCTGAGCGGCACGAGAGACCCTGCCCCCGTCCTCGCATGGAGAGGGCGGGGTTGACGTCCAGTCCGAAAGACCGGCACCAGCGCCTGAATCCGCCATCAGCGTTGATTCGTCCTATGGGAACTCGGTCTCTTCCTCTACTTCCTCGTCAATGCTGGCCATGGAAAGAGGATAGAGGGCACGGTGGTTGATATTCGGATAGTACGCCGCGAGGTAGAATTCACCCGCGATCATCACCCAGGTGCGCCTGGCTGGATGGGGTTGGCTGTTCAGCCATGCTCCCGCTTCCTCACGAGTAGCAAATGAAGCCGCGGCAACGGGTGGCTCAAACCGCTTGAGCCATGCAAGGTAGCGGTCGAGGTGGCGATTCCATGGCAGGCGGCGAAAATCCGTTTCGCGCTCATAAACCACATCATGGTACCTGCCGCCGATCAGGATATCACCGAAAGCGGGCGGAGACGGATGGGTCTTGAGCCATGCTTCCGCCTCCTGCTGCGTTTCGAACGAGGCCACTACAAATGGGGGAGCGTGGGATTCGACATGCTCGATGAAATCACCGAAGGCCTCATGCTGCCCGGCTGAAGAGATGAAGCGAAGCGCGTCGAGGATGACCTGAATCGGTACCTGTTCTCCAGCGGCCCCGAGGTCATCGAGAAGATTCCCGAAGAAGCGCTCTGTCTTGCACAAGAGTTCTCGCAGTCCCGTGGAGCCATTCTCACCCATAGCCTGGGCTTCTCGATGCCCGCCGTGCGCTCGGAAATCCTCGAAGGGGTACCATCTGCCAGTGGCGGAGATGAAGTCCAATGCGTCCCGTGCGAGGCTGAGAATCCGCGCCTGCTCTGGAGACTGCTCCTTACTCCAACGCCTCCCAATCACCTGTTGTGCATCCGAAAGGATGAGCGGATTCGTCATGGCTTCACCACCAGGACTTGAGGCTCGGAAACAACATCGGACGACGCGAAGGAGATGACTGGCACAAGAAACAAGAGTCCGCCCCCTCCCAAGGTGACGACGAAGGCCACTCCCGCGATGACAACGACGGCCCCCTCCAGTAGCCTTTCCCTGTTCTGTTTCAGCCAATCGGCGGCATCATCCAGGGCATGGAACTCCACGGCTTTGCCCTCGGCCAGCTCCCTGAGCGTGCAACAGTCAAGGTAAGGCTGCATGCACACGCGGACACAATGCTCCTTCAAACCAGCCAGGCACATGCTCTCACACGCATCACGCTCATCCTCACAGTGGCGGTTGAAGGCAGCCTGAACGATGCGCCCTTGAACGCCGTGGGTGGCCACCTGATGCGAATACACCGTCAGGTTGAAGTCCTCGACAGGCGCCCATGAATGGAACACCTGCCCATCTGGCGCTCTTTCGATGATGAGTACGTATTTGCCCAGCTTGAGCGCGCCGGAAGGACCTGGGACCGAGTGGCGTGTCACACAACAGGAAAGGAGCAGCACGCTGAGGCTCAAGCTCATGAGCTGCCCAGGAGTAGATACCATCGCCATATAGGCGGTTCCTCTAAGTAGGTAGCCAAAAGTTCCTTTACAAAAAGGAACGGAGCCAGAAGCGGCGGGAGAGGACTCCTGCCTTGCGCAGAGCCTGCCGAGGAGACAGGCCCAGCACCCAGTCTTCGGCGTCCTGGGCCTGTGCGTCAACGGAGGGGTACTGGCGATTGGCTGCGACGTGCTGCTTGAGGCCGCGCCACAGGTGGTCCATGGCGTTGAGCTCCGACCACTGCTTGGGCAACCACAGCAGGTGGATGTCCAGGCGCGCAGCCAGTTGCAGAGAACGTGCGGCGGTGTGGCAGCCGGCCTTGTCCAGCAGCAGGAAAAGGGGGCGCCCGGGATAGTGCGCTCGCAACAGCCGGAGGAAGGCCTGGAAGTCCTCCTGACGCAGAGAGGGGCGCTGGAGAACGACACGGTGGCCGGTGAGCGGATTGAGAGCACCGAAGAGTACGCGCTTCGCATTCTGCCCGCTGATGGGCACTCGGGCCTGCTCCCCTCGGGGAGCCCACGCCGCACGTAGCGGCGGAAACTGACGCAGGAAGGTCTCGTCCTCGAAGAGGAACACCGCGCCTTCGGGCAACCGTCTCAACCTACGGACAAGCGCTCCTTTTTTTGGGGCAGGTGGGGCGCCTTCTCCGAGAAGACGTAGCGCGGACGCTTCCAGCGCAGGCCCATGTCCTTCATGCGGCGGCGCAGGGTGCGGGGATTGATGGGGCAGCCGTAGCGCCGCTCCAGGTGCCCGGCCAGCAGCGCCACCGTCCAGATGTGGGTGCTATAGCCCCAGTCCGAGGGGGGGCTGCTGAGCTCGAGGAGTATCTGCTCCGGGCTGATGCAGTCGGCGGCCGGTGGCCGTCCGCGGCGAGGTCCGTCGCGCAGTGCTTCTATCCGCCGCTGTTGCACGTAGCGTTTGAGCCAGAAGTACACCGTCGGTCGGCTCAATCCCGTGACGTGCGCCGCCTGGGCCAGCGTGTGGCCCTCGGCTACCAGCAGCAGCGCTTGCGCACGCTGGTACACGCGTACATCCTCGGCGTGCCGAAGCGCTTCTCGGAGTCGAGCGCGGTCATACCTGGTCAGCCCCCGCTGGGCGGGGGCCAGTGCCTTGCGCATCGGCTCAGCGTAGGCCCTCCGCGTTATTATGTCGGGGACTTTTGGTCACCTACTTAGCATGCGCCTACCGCGGAGCGATGCTTCGCACGCCATCACCGCGTCACGGTTTGTCGGCGACGAGCAGGGCCTCGACGTTGCCTGCGGGACCGGGCACGGTCGAGTCCATCACCCCGCGCACCGTCATCCCCTGCTCCCGGACAAAGGCGGACACGGAGTCGATGGCCTCCTGGCGCGCCGCAGGATCCTTCACCACGCCGCCCTTCCCCACCTTGTCCGGCCCCACCTCGAACTGCGGCTTCACCAGCGCCACCAGCAGGCCCTTGGGCTTCAGGAACGGCAGCACCGCCGGCAACACCTGCGTCAGCGAGATGAAGCTCACGTCCATGACCATCACGTCCACGGACTCGGGCAGGTCCTCGGCCGTGAGGTAGCGGGCGTTGACGCGCTCGCGCGAGCGCACGCGCGGATCCGTCCGCAGCTTCTCGTGAAGCTGGCCGTAACCCACGTCGATGGCGTGCACGTGCGTGACGCCCTCCTGCAGCAGGCAGTCGGTGAAGCCTCCCGTGCTGGCTCCAATGTCCGCGGCCACCTTGCCGCGCACGTCCAGGCCGAAGCGCTCCAGGGCGGCTTTCAGCTTCAGCCCTCCCCGGGACACGTAGGGCAGCACCTCGCCCTTCAGACGCAGCTCGGCCTCCACGGGCACCAGCGCGCCGGGCTTGTCCACCCGCTGATCCGCCACCACCACCTGCCCCGCGAGGATGAGCGCCTGGGCCTTGGTCCGCGACTCGGCCAGCCCCCGCTCCACCACCAGCACGTCCAGGCGTTCCTTGCGCGGCTTCACGGCGCACCTCCCTCGGCGAGCAGGGTCAGGGCAGCGCGCCGCAACCCCGCGGCATCCAGGCCCAGCTCGGCCCGCTGCACACGCGCGTCCCCGTGCGGCACGAAGGTGTCTGGCATGCCCAGCAGCTTCACCCGGGCGCTCACGCCCCTCGCGGCGAGCAGCTCCAGCACCGCGCTCCCCAGCCCTCCGTGCGTCGTCCCCTCCTCCACCACCACCAGGTGCCCGCACGCGGCGGCCTCCAGCACCGCCGCCTCGTCCAGCGGAGTGACGAAGCGCGCGTCCAACACGCTCCAGTCCGCCTCAGGGGTGGACGCCTCCAGCGCGGACACGCCCAGCGGCCCGAGCGTGATGAAGGCGACCCGCGCCTGTGCCGCCCGCTTCAACCACCGTGCTCCGCTCACCGGGCCCGTGCCCGAGAGCAGCTCCGAAGGCAGCGCCGGCAGGGTGCCTCTCGGGAAGCGCAGGAGCGAGGGCCCGGGCAACGCGAGCGCGGTGGCGAGCATCGCCGTCACATCCTCGCCCGTCACCGGAGCCATCAGCGTGAGGCCGGGAATGGGCCGCAGCGAGGCCACGTCATAGGTGCCCTGGTGCGTGGCGCCATCCGCGCCCACCAGTCCGGCCCGGTCCACGGCGAACACCACGGGCAGGCCCGGCAGGCACACGTCATGGATGATCTGATCGTACGCGCGCTGCAGGAAGGTCGAGTAGATGGCGCACACCGGCCGCAGCCCGGTGACGGCGAGCCCCGCGCAGAAGGTGACGGCGTGCTGCTCGGCGATGCCCACGTCGAAGACGCGCTCGGGGTAGCGCTGCTTGAGGCCCACCAGCGCCGAGCCCTCCAGCATGGCCGGCGTCACCGCCACCACGCGGGTGTCCCGGGCCATCAGCTCCTCCAGCGCGAAGGCGAAGGCCTCGCTGAAGGTGCGCTGGCCGCCGCGCGAGCGCACCAGCTTCCCATCCCGCCACTCGTAGGGCCCCATCGCGTGGCCGCGCGTCTGCGTGTCCGCCTCGGCCGGGGGAAAGCCCCTGCCCTTCTGCGTCATCGCGTGCACCACCACCGGGCGCGTGGAGGCACGGGCCTCGCGCAGCGCCCGCGTGAGCGCCCCGAGGTCATGCCCGTCCACCGGGCCCAGGTAGGTGAAGCCCAGCGCCTCGAAGAAGGCGCGGGCCTCGCGCGTGCGCAGCAACGCGGGGATGGCGCCCACGTTGGCGGAGATGGACATCTGGTTGTCGTTGAGCACCACCACCAGCGGCAGGTGCGTGCCCCCGGTGTTGTTGAGGCCCTCGAACGTCAGCCCTCCGGTGAGCGCCCCGTCCCCCACCACCGCCACCACGTGCCCGGGCTGTCCCCGCAGCTTCTTGCCCTCGAGCACCCCCAGCGCCGCGGACACGGCGGTGCTCGCGTGGCCCGCGGCCAGTGCGTCGTGGTGGCTCTCGCGAGGGTCCAGGAAGGGAGCAATGCCACCGGCCTGGCGCAGGGTGCCCATGCGCTCACGGCGGCCCGTCAGCAGCTTGTGCGCGTAGGCCTGGTGGCCCACGTCGAAGACGAGCGCGTCCTGGGGCGAGTGGAAGACCCGGTGCAAGGAGACAATCAGCTCCACCGCACCGAGCGAGGCGCCCAGGTGGCCCCCCACGCGGCCACACAGGGAGATGATGTCCTCGCGCAGCTCCTCGCACAGGCGAGGCAACTCGGATTCGGGGAGCGCGCGGACGTCCCCGGGAGATTGGATTCGCGGCAGGAGCCGCTCCATCACGAGCGTCGCTCCACCGAGTAGCGCGCGAGCGCCGCCAGCGGGCCATCGTGCGGCTCCAGCGTCTTCACGGCGTCGATGGCCTCGGCCACCTTGCGCGCCGCGAGCTGCTTGGACTCCTCCAGCCCCAGCACCGCCGGGAAGGTGAAGCGTCCGGCGGCGGCGTCCGCGCCCACCGGCTTGCCCATGGAGGATGCATCCCCCGTGACGTCCAGCACGTCGTCGGCGATCTGGAAGGCCAGCCCCACCGAGTCCCCGTAGATGTCCGCGCGGGCCAGCGCGTCCGCGTCCCCGCCGGCGGAGAGCACGCCCATGCGGCACGCGGCGCGGATGAGGGCGCCCGTCTTCAAGCGGTGCATCCGCGTGATGTAGTCGATGTGGGCCGGACGGTCCTCGGCGATGTCCAGCACCTGGCCGCCCACCATGCCCGCCGAGCCCGAGCCCATGGCCAGCTCCCGGCACAGCACACCGCGCACCGGCTCGGGGCCTCCCGCCACCAGCGCGAAGGCGTCCGTGAGCAGCGAGTCACCGGCCAAAATGGCCATGGCCTCGCCGTACACCTTGTGGTTGGTGGGCCGCCCGCGCCGCATGTCGTCGTTGTCCATGGACGGCAGGTCGTCGTGCACCAGCGAGTAGGTGTGGATGTACTCGAGCGCGCACGCGCAGTCCTCCACCATGCGCGGCACGTTGCTCTGCTTCAGCACCGCCTCCGCGAAGGCCAGGCACAGCACCGGCCGCAGCCGCTTGCCTCCGGCCAGCAGCGAGTAGCGCATGGACTCCAGCAGCCGCGGCGGCACGTTCACGCCCAGCTCGTCCGAGCGCGAGCGCAGCAGGTTCTCCACCCGCTCCACCTGGGTCTGCAGGTACGAATCCAGATCGAAAGCCGACATGTCAGGGCACCTCGGAAGCGGGCGGAGGGATGAGCTCACGCAACCGCTGGATGAGCGCGTTGAGATCCAGGGGCTTCACGAAATAGTCCGCGGCGCCGGCCTCCCGCCCGCGCCGCCGGTCCTCCGGCTCCCCGCGCCCGCTGATGAAGATGACGGGGATGTCCCGGAACTGCTCGTTCTTCTTCACCGCCTTGCACAGCTCGAATCCGTCGATCCAGGACATGTTCACGTCCATGAGGATGATGTCCGGCCGCTTGAGCTGCAGGGAGGAGATCAGCCGCAGCCCATTGGCCGCCGCGTTGACCTCGAAACCCTCCGACTCCAGGGCGAACGAGAGCAACTCCCGCGTATCGCGGTCGTCGTCGACAATGGTGACCTTGGGCTTGGGCATGGATACGGATAGCTCTTACAGCCGGGAGCCTAGAACGGCACGTCATCCTCGGGGGGTGGCGCCGACCTGGCTGCCCCCGAGCTGCCCCGCGACGGGGCTGGAGCTGGCGTGGAGGGCAGGGCCGGGGGCTTCACGCCCGCCTGCAAGGGGACCACCGCGTCCCGGCCGTCCTCGTTCAACAGCTCCTCAATGCGCTTCTCCGCCGCGTTGAGCAGCTGCTCGCCCCGGCGCACCAGCTTGATGCCGTCCTCGAAAGACTTGAGCGACTCCTCGAGTGTCAGGGTGCCGCCCTCCAGGCGCGCCACCACGTCCTCGAGCCGCTGCACCACGTCCCCATACTGCTCGGGGACCTCCTCCGCCGCCTTGCCCTTGCTGTCCTTCGCCACTTCCGGTCCACCTCGACGAGAAAAGAGCCGCGGACTCTAGAGGAGGCGCCCGCCCGGGTGCCAGGGGGACCTTTACCCGGACGTCAGCAATCCACCGGACCCTTCACCGCGGTGACGGTGGCTTCAATCTCCTCGCACCCCTGGAGTGTCTTCGCCGCGTTGTTGGCGAACTTGATGCCCAGCACCTCGCCGGGCTGAACGTCCGAGATGGAACGCACCACGCCCCCATCCCGCTTGCGGAAGGCCACCGCGTAGCCACGGGACATGACCTTCAGGGGGCTCATGGCATCCAGCCGTCCTTCTAGCCCCTGGAAGTGCCGCTGTGCCGACGCCAGGGTGTCCTTCTCCAGGGCGACCATCCGGGCCTTCCGGTCGGCCAGCCGGGCGCGCAGCTCCGCCACCCGGGCCAGGGGCGAGCTGCGCTCCAGCTCCAACCGGGCCTGGGCCGCGCTCGCCCGCCGTGCCGCCACGTCCGCCCGCACCGCGTCCTTCAACCGCGCGGAGAGCTGCACCAGCCGCGCCCGCTGCTCGGCGAGCCGGGCCTGGGGACGCTGGCGCTGCAGGTGCTCGCCGTGGGCCTTGAGCTCCTCGCGCCGCTCGCGCAGCACCTGGCGCAGCACCCGCGTCATCGCGTCCTCGGCGTCCGACAGCCTCAGCCGCTCCGTGGACAGACGCCGCCGCGGATCCACCACCCGCCCGCGCAGGGTGCCCATCCGCTCGCGCAGCTCCAACACCCGGCGCTCGGCCGCCTTGCGCAGCCGCAACGACTGCGTGGCCAGCGAGTACTCCAGATCCTGCAGCACCGGGGCGAGCCGCTCCGCCGCCGCGCTGGGCGTGGGCGCGCGCCAGTCCGCCACGAAGTCGGAGATGGAGAAGTCGATCTCATGGCCGATGGCCGACACCACCGGCACCGGCGAGGCGAAGATGGCGCGCGCCACCCGCTCCTCGTTGAACGTCCAGAGATCCTCCTTCGAGCCGCCGCCGCGCGTGACGACGATGACGTCCACGTCCGTGCGGGACAGGCGCTCGATGCCGCGGGCCACCTCCTCGGCGGACCCCTCGCCCTGCACACGCGCGTCGCACAGCAACACGGGCAGGCGTGGGTTGCGCGAGTGCAGGACGCGCAGGAAGTCCTGCAGCGCCGCGCCGGTGCGGCTCGTCACCACGCCGATGCGCCGGGGCAGGAAGGGCAGCTCCCGGGGCGGGCGGATGCGGTTGTCGCCGATGAGGCCCTCGGCCGCGAGCCGCGCCTTGAGCTGCTCGAAGGCGAGCGCCAGCGCGCCCTCCCCTTCCGGCTCCAGCTTCTGGGCGATGAGGCTGTAGCGGCCAGCGGGCGCGTAGACGTCCACGCTGCCCTCGGCCACCACGGCCAGCCCGTCACGCAGGGCGAAGCGCAACCGCGCCGCCTGCGAGGCCCACATCTTCACCTCGAGCGAGGCCTCGGCGTCCTTGAGCGAGAAGTACAGGTGGCCCCGGGCGTTGGGGCCCCGGAAGCCGGACACCTCGCCACGCACCAGCACGCGCGGGAAGCGCGATTCGATCGTCGCCTTGAGCTGCTGGGTGAGCTCGCCCACGGTGAGCACCATGCGCGCCGGGGGCGTCCGCGAGGGAGCCCCGGGCAGCGACGGCAGCGCCGCGGACACGTCCCCCAGTTCCGAGGGGGGCGGAGGCGCGGGAGGCGGAGGTGGAGGCTCGGGGGGCGGCTTCGGGGCCGCCGCCACCGGGCGCTTGGGGGCCGCACCCAACGAGCCACCGAAGAGATCCCTCTGCCCGTCGGTGGCATCCGGCGGGGTCTCTCCAGTGCCTCGCCGTTTCTTGTTCACTTGAGCCTCTCGACCCAGGACCTGGCCTTCTGGTGGTGCTCGTCGTCCGAGGGCGTCATGGCGATGACCTCGCGGAACTTGGACACGGCCTCCTCGGTATTGCTGTCCTTGAGGGAGTAGGCGAACAGGTAGAGCTCCTTCGCCTTCTGGCGCATCTCGTCGACGATGTTCCTGGCGCCGGTATGACCGGGGTCCGCCTGGAGGGCGCGCTGGGCATTTTCCATGGCGCGGCCGTACTGGCCGGACGCCTTCGCGGCCGAAGCGGTCTTGAAGAAGATGTTGGCCGCGCGCGTGCCCGCGTTGCGCGACAGCTTGCTGCCCTGGCCCCGGGTGATCTTCTTGTCCAGGTCCAGCAGACGCGCCAGCCCCTTGGCGTCCAGATCCTCCAGCTTCTTGTGGAGGTTGCCGAAGTCCACGAGCTGCCCCATGAGCACCTTGCACTGAGAGTGCTTGCCGGCGCAGGCGTTGGCCATGGACATCGCGCCATTGAGGTCACCATCGCGGAAGCGATCCACGGCCTGGTCCCACGGCTTGGGCACCTCCTTGGGCGTAGGGGGCGGAGGAGGCGCGTCGCGGATCCCGATGGCGCGCACCGCCTGCTCGTTGATCACCTTGGCGTCGCGGTGCTCCGAATCGGCCGCGAGCACGTCGTCGGTGATGGCCTTGGCCTGGTCCAGCTGCTTCTGATCCAGCAGCGCCAGCGCGTCGCGCACGCGCTTGTCGGCCTTGTCCTTCAGGCTCATGCGCAGCTGGCGCACCGTATCGAAGAGCTGGGTGTCCTTGCCCACCTTGGCCAGCGAGGCCGCCGCCGCGCCGAGCTGATTCTTGTCCAGCGCCGCCTTGGCCGCGTCGAGCGCCTCCTGGTTGGGGATCTCCTTCTCCACGCGCGCCAGGTAGTCCGGCAGTTGCACGTAGTTGGGCTCCACCTCCTGGAGCTCGAGCAGCTTCGCCTTGGCATCCGCCCACTTGCCGTCGCGGATGAGGTTCTTGGCCTCCTGGAAGAGCGCGTCGATCTCCTCGCGCCGCTGCTGGGCGAGCTGCGCCTTGCGGGCCTCGACCTCGGCGTTGCGCTGCTGCTGGACCTTCATGACGGCCAGCACGCCCACCAGCATCACGAAGACGGCCGCGGTGAGGAGCAGCAGGCGCTTCTTGCGCTGCTGCGCCGCCGGATCCTGGGGCGTCACCGCCGCGCGGCCACGGGTGCTGCGCACGCGGGCGTCGGGCCGGGGCGGCGGGCGGCGCGGAGCCAGGGCCCCACCCTCCTCGCCCGCCTCGTCGGCGGGAGCAGCGGCCGGAGCGGAGGACCGGGTGCTGCTGCGGCCCGGCCGCGGCGGGGGCGCCGACGGCATGGGCATCATCATCGTGGCGTTGGAGGCGTCGTTGAACGTCAGCTCCGTGTCGCCCAGGGTGAGGGTGTCGCCGTGGGACAGCGGCATCTCGGTGGTGAGGGGCTCACCGTTGAGGAGGGTGCCGTTGCCGGAGCCCAGGTCGCTCACCTCCCAGCCGCCGCCCACACGGCGGATGAGCACGTGCTTGCGGGACACCGAGGTGTCCGGGATGCAGATGGGGTTGTCGTTGGCGCGGCCGATGACGTACTCGCCATCCTCCAGCGCGAACTCGTTACCGGCAGCCGGGCCCGCCGAGCACACCAGCTTCGTGCCCATCACCGGCAGCGGGGGCTCGGCGCGCACGGCGGGAGCCGCGCCGGTGGCGGTCCTGCGCACCACGGGGCGCTGACCGGTGGCGCCACCCGAGGGAGTGCCACCCGAGGGGGAGCCCGTCGTCGGACGACGGCGTGCGGGAGGGGAACCGTTCGACATGGGAAGTCACCACTTCGTTGGGTGCACGGTCACGGGCCTCACAGCCCATGCTCGTTGGCTTTTTCGAGCGCCAGATTGTGACAGCGATGCGCCGCTGTAGGGAAGCGCCGGGTGATCTCATCGACCATGCGCCTGGCCCGCTTCTTGTCCTTGAACTGGAGGTGACGTTGGAATTCCAGCATCAGCTGTCCACACTTGTGGTCCAGCTCCACCGCCACCTGCTCCATCATGTGACGGACGTCTTGGTACAGCTCGGGCTTCTCGTCCAGGGCCTCGAGGGTGATCCACGCCGAGCGGTAGTTCTCCCAGGCCAGCGAGAGGTTCTCCGCGCCGACGTCCCTGCGCTCGTAGAACTCGCGTCCCCGGGCCACGTAACTGCGCGCGGTCTCCAGCAGTTCCTCCGGGCGCAGGTCCGGTACGGGGATGATCTCCAGCCGCAGGTTCCACACCCGCCAGGTGTCCCGGCCCGGGGGATTGCGGACGTTGTCGAAGACGAACTGGTTGGGCTCGTTCCGCTTGAGCATGGAGGGCGGGATGATCTGCTGGACCTCCCGCTCGGAAGAGGTGGCCGTGTCCGGAGGCACCGAGCCCAGCAGCCTCGCGTTGACGGTGAGGGAGACCTCGTCCTTGGAGATACCGCTGGACTGGTAGCGCAGGACGGCGACGGCGCGCGTGGGCGAGACGAACTCGAAGTCGAAGAGCTTCATGTCCGGCTGCGCCCACGTCACGCCCTCGCCCAGGCCGAACGAGTCCGGCACCACCTGGAGGCCGAGCGACGTCGGCTCCGGGCCCCGGGACACGTCCTCCAGCGCGGGCCGGAAGACGACGGCGAGCCCGCCCACGACTCCCGCCAGCATCAGGAGCACCACGGTGGCCAGGGCGAACTTCCCTCCACGCGACAACTCGAGCCACCACAGGACGAGCTGGCCGCCCAGGGTGTCGCTCAGCTCGCGGCGGCGCCGGGCCTTATCGACGGCGGAAGGGCCCGCGGTGCCGGACGAGGCACGCGCGGCGGCGGGAGCGGCGGCCGCCCGGACGGGAGCCACCCGGGGCTCTTGCCGGGACAGCGGGGCCGTGGTGGGAGGCTCCACGGCCAGCATTTCCGCCCGCGTCTCCGAGCGGTCCAGCCCCGGGCGGGCCGAAGAGGCCGGCACGGGACGCAACACGGGCGGCGCCGAGGCACCCGGCTCGAGGCGCGGGGTGGGACGGAAGGGATCCGCCTCGGGGACGACGGGAGACAGCCCCAACAGAGGGGCCAGCATGTCCTGGTCCACGATCGTGGACGGCTCAGCGGGCAGCGTGAGGGTGCGGCGGATGGGCCGGGTGGCGTCGTCGTCCTCCACCGGCATGAAGGGCCGGGTGGCGTCGTCCTCGTGGACGACCTCCTTGAAGATGAACTCCACCGGCCCCAGGGCGATGCGGTCCCCGTTCTGCAGCTCCCGCTCACCGGACAGGGGCGCGTCGTTGACGAGGGTGCCGTTGGCGCTGCCCAGGTCCTGCACGTAGAAGCGCCCGAGCCGGTCCGAGATGCGCACGTGCTTGCGCGACACACCAGCATCCTGCAGCACCACGTCGTTCTCCGTGGTGCGGCCGATGTGGACCTCGGCCTGCTCGAAGAGAAGTTCCTTCCCCTGCTGCAGGCCCTTGACGATGGTGAGCTGGAAGCTCAGGGCCCTACCCCCCGATGTCTCCGAACATGAACTGGAACACGATGGGCCCGAAGAGGACCATGAACACCGTGGGGAAGATGCACGCGATGAGCGGGAAGAGCATCTTCACCGGGGCCTCGCCCGCCAGCTTCTCGGCGCGCTGGGTGCGGTCGATGCGCAGCTGGGTGGACTGGATGCGCAGCACCTTGCCGAGGCTGGTGCCCATCTTGTCCGCCTGGATGAGCGCGGTGACGAAGGTGGTGAGCGGCGGCAGGTCCACGCGGAGGATCATCGCCTTGAGGGCTTCCTCGCGCGTCTTGCCCATCTTCAGCTGCTTGAGGACGATCTGCAGCTCCTCGCGCAGCGGGCCCGCCTTGCCCTTCTCCACCACCTTGGCCAGTGCCGCGGTGAAGTCCAGACCCGCCTCCACCGACAGCGTCAGCAGGTCCAGGCTGTAGGGCAGCGCCCGGGAGATCTGCAGGTGGCGCTTCTTCACCTGATCATTCACCCAGATGAGCGGGTAGTACATGCCGAACAGGCCGACGACGAGCGCCCAGGCCAGGTTCTCGTTGAGCGCGTTGACCAGCACGAGGCCCGCCAGCAGGGCCACCACGGCGCTGATCTCCTGCAGCGCCATGATGTCCTCGGGCTTGAGGGCATTGGGCTCACCGGCCTTGATGAGCTTCTTGCGCATCTTGGTCTCGTAGCCCGGCCACATCAGCCGCCGGTTGAGCGCGCCGAGCTTGCGGATGGTGACCGCGCCCAGGCCCGACATACCGCCGGCGTCATCCCGCACTTCGTTGACGAAGTGCGAGAAGTAGTTCTGGTACACGCCAAAGCCGAGGAAGCCCATCGACGCCGCGAACATCAGCGCAGAGCCCCCCATCAACGTATTGGTGAGGATGTCGCTCACGGCCACTCCTTAGATGTCGATGTTGACGATGCGCCGGATGATGATCACGCCCAGCACTTCCATGATGGCGATGATCGTCACGAGCACATAACCGAACCAGTGATCCATCATCGGATCCATCAGGTCCGGCCGCATGTAGTTGAGCACCATGCCGAGGATGGCCGGCATGGCGGCCACCACCCAGCCCTGCAGCTTGCCCTGGGCGGTGAGGGCGTCGATCTTGCCCTCGAGCCGGAAGCGCTCGCGGATGACGCTCGAGATGGTCTCGAACATCTCCGCCATGTTGCCACCCAGCTGGCGAGCGATGTTGGTGGCCACCACGACGAGCTCCAGGTCGTCACTGCCCACCCGGCGGCCCATGTTGATGAGGGCCTCCTCCAGCGGCACGCCCAGCTTCACTTCCTTCACGAAGAGGCCGAACTCCTGGGCCAGGGGCGGCTGGGCCTCGCGCGCCACGTGCTCGATGGCCTGCGGAAACGTGAGACCGGCCTTGAAGGCGTTGGCCATGGCCTGCAGCGCATCCACCAGCTGCACATTGAACTTCTTGATGCGCCGCTTGCGGTAGTGCTTCACCAGGATGATCGGCAGGAAGAAGCCGAAGATCGTGGAGATGACGCACAGGATGGGGTTGAAGATGATGTACGACAGGATGCCCAACAAACACATGCTGGCGATGTTGAGCACCAGCAGCTGACGGGCATCGATGAAGAGGAACATGTCGCTCAAGTCGTTCATCGACTTGACGACGTACCGCTCCTGGTACTGCTCGTAGGCCTTCGCCAGGACGGTGAAGATCACCAGGCTGAAGAAGAAGACCGACCCGGTGACGAGGAGTAGAACGATTCCGGCCAGCATGCGCGGGGACTTCCTTCAGCTGCGGGGGGAAGGGAAACGTGCCGGGGGGAAAAGGACTACGGCGTACCGGAAGAACCGACCGCGTTCTTCTCGGAGGCGCCGCCCTTGATGATCTGGATGATCTCGCGACGCTTCTGCTCGAGCACGCGGGTGCGCTCGCCGGAGAGCAGCGTGCTGATGGTGGCGCGGCCGCGCTCCTCGATCATGTCCACGTCCTCCTCGTTGCGCAGCGAGAGCGTGAGCTGGCCGAGCTCGCTGGCCAGCGTGAGGATTTCCGCCTCCTCCGGGATGACCATCAGCGTGATGTTGTTGTACTCGCGCTGGTACTCGGGGATGAGGTTGACGTTGGTGGTGCCGGTGACCTTGCCGGTGGCGAGCACGATGACGTTCTGCAGCAGCGTCACGGCGACGTTCTCGTCCGTCTGGGGGTCGCGGAAGGTGCCAATCACGTCCACGTGATCGTTGGGGCGGATCCACCCGCCCACGGACGTGGTGGGCTTGGCCTCGATGGTGATGGCGCGGACCTTCTTCTGCACCTTGGTGGACAGGCGCTCGGCGGCCTTGGTGGTCTCGAACTGGCTCCACAGGAGCGGATCACCCTGCTGCAGCGCCACCAGGACCTTCTGGCCCACCACGTAGGTGGCCGAGTCCGGCTTCACCACCGAGGAGGTGACGAACTGCTCAGGGACCGAGCGCTGGTTGATCATGTCGAAGGTGATGACCGTGCCCTCGGGGATGTCCGCCGATGCCACGACGACCGGCACCAGGTTCCAGCCGCGGCGCACGTCGGATTCCTTCTTCTTGATGGCGGACCACGCGATGATGCCGGCCAGCAGGCCGAGGCCCAGCGCGATAAAGAGCGGTGTCTTACCCTTCAGCATGTCTCGGAGACCTCCAAAGCGGGGAGCGCCCGGGGGGGCGGAATTCGTAGGTGGCGCGGCTGCTTTGCAAAGCGGGGGCCCGGGGCACCAGCGGGTGGGATGTTATCCAGCGACCATGCAAAGTGTCAAAGTCACGATCTCTCGGCTGCCGGTTTGTTCCGAACTGGAGGGTCCCCGTCCCCCTCGTGGAGGGGGGGTCTTCCCTCTGAGACGCCGCCCTGACGTCACCTCCGAGTGACGGAGGCGGTGGCACGGATGTCGCTCCAGGGCGGCATCCATGAGTGAACATCCCCGAGCAGGCAGGCAGTCGGGCCAGGCGGCGGTCGAGTCGGCGCTGGTGCTGCCGCTGATGGTCTTCCTGGGCCTGGGCCTGGTGCAGCTGACGCTGATGCAGCAGGCGAAGTTGATGACGGAGTACGCGGCGTACTGCGCGGCGCGCTCGGGCATCGTGTGGAACGGCAACACCGAGCGGATGCGGGATGCGGCCCTCGTGGCGCTGCTGCCCACGCTGGGACGCACGGACGCGCTGCCAGACCTGGCCAGGACGTGGACGCGGGCACGTCTCCAGGACGAGATGTTGCGGCGGCTGCCGTGGCCCACGCGCGACTCGGTGGTCCCGGCCGCGGTGAATGGCGCGCCCCTGTTCGGACTGGTGCGCGTCGATACGGTGAACCCGTCCTGGTACTCGCCGGTGCGGAGCGTGTGGAAGCTGCGCTCGGCCACGGCGTGGCGGGAGCTGGATTTCGACGGGCCGGATGGCTACCCGCAGGTGCCGGCGCTGGAGACGAAGCTGGCCCGGTTCTTCAACCTCGCGCTGCCGGACGACGCCGAGGAGGTGTACCGCAAGGCCACCGTGCTGAGCGTGCGGGTGCGCTACTGGTACGAGCTGCGCGTGCCCTTCGCCAATTGGGTCATCTTCACCGCGTGGTGGGCGGCCAACGCGGGCGTGACGCTGGGCGGAGCCATCTATCAGCCCACGAAGGTGACGGCGCCGGTGCGCGGACTGGAGCACCAGCGGGGCTACGCCACGCTCTACCGGCAGGAGATGAGCGTGCTGTGGGGACTGGCCACGGGCAGACGCTACTTCCTGCCGCTGACGGCCACCTACAGCCTGCGGATGCAGTCGAACTTCTATTTCAAGTGGCTGATGCACCTGAATCCGGACTGGGGCCTGTGACGCCATGCTGACCCGCGCTCTTCGACACAGCTTCAAACGGCAGGAAGGCCAGGCGCTCGTGCTCGCGTGCCTGCTGATGCTCGTGCTGAGCATCGCGCTCATCACCACGGTCAACCTCGGGCACGGCGTGCATGAGCGGATCCGCCTGCAGAACACGGCGGACGCGGCGGCCTGGTCCACGGCGGCCATGGAGGCACGCGCGTTCAACTTCTACGCGTTCACCAACCGCACGCAGGTGTCCCATTACGTGTCGGCCATGATGTGGCAGTCGCTGGACTCGTTCGTGTTTTCCGTCCAGGCCTTCCTGACGGACCTCTACGGGTTCATGCGCACCATCGGCCCGTGCTTCCCCCGCGACAGCCGGGACGGCCTCTTCTGGCAGAGCGTCTGCACCCTGCTCGACACCCTCCCCTCCATCAACGCCATCATGAGGGGGCTGGACCTGGTCTTCACCGCACTCCGGGGGATGTTGCTCCTCATGAAGCCGGTGATGGAGCCCATCGACCAGGTGATTGGCCGGGTGGTGGTCCCCGGGCACCGGATGCTCAACGCGGTGATGGCGGGGGCGGCCACCGCGGTGATGCTCGCCACCTCCACGTACGTGATGGGCACGTCCCACGCCATCATCGAGGCGAATGATCCGGACGTGGATCCGCTCGTCCCCCAGACGCTGGCGGGCCTCATCAACCAGTGCCTCTACAGCCGCACGCACGACAAGGCGGCCAACGGTACGCCCTTCAGCCCCGTCAATCCCTTCGAACCGTTGGATCCCACGAGGCGCAACGAGACCGACAAGACCGCCCGGGCCAAACGGGTGATGGCGGGCATCACCAACGCCACGCGCTTCGCATGCGACGCGAAGGACGGCGTCTGCCCCGAGTCCCTCGTCACCGACCGGAAACTGGGGAACCTCATGCCCATCCCCCGGTGGCTCGCGCCGCTGGAGGGCGTGCTCGACGGCATTCCCAAGTGGGGCCAGACGCGCTTCCTCACCTACCGGCTCGGCGAGGGCGGCAGCAAGAGTTCCAGGGGCGGCAACAAGCTCCGCGAGTCGAAGGATCTGCCCCACCTGCCCATGGGCATGCTCGCCCAGGGGGATGTCCTCGGCGCGGACGACCCCTACTTCATCAAGTTGCCGGGACCGGCTTCCGTCAACCTCGGGGGCACCCGGCTCCTCAACCCCTTCCGCTGCCCCAAGCAGCCCGGCCCGGGTGACACGCGGACCTGGCGCGACTGCTGGGGAGACCCGCGCGAGGACAAGAACGACACGCTGAAGCCGAGTGTGTGGGCCATGAGCGGCACGGATCTGCGCGAGAACGGCATCCACTGGCGCGTGGTGTTCCCGGGAGAGGCCTCGACGCAGGAGGACCGGAACGTGGGCCTCTACGAGTCCAGGACCTGCCTCGCGAGTGTCCCGGGCGCGTGCTTCTTCGAGATGTCCGTGTACGTGGCCAACGTCCGCATCGATCCGAAGGACCGCAACCACCCCTGGCCGGGGCTCGTGCCCTTCCCCCACTTCGAGCCTGGGGACTACGCGAAGGACTGCGCGGAGAGCCTCAACGAGACACCCGGCATCGCGGCCATGGCGGGGCGCCGGGACGACTTCAACCAGCCCTCCACCTGGGTGCTCCTCAACAAGAGCGCGGACGCGTTCCGCCACACGCCGGGCCAGCTCAACTCCCGAGGGACGCTCACCTTCGCCTTCGGCACCTCGCCCGAGACGCTGGACCTGAGGAACGGCCGCACGGCGGTGGGGGTCGGAGGCTCACCGGGGATGAGCGTCGTCTCCCGAGGCCAGACGTACTACCACCGGCCCGGGAACTGGACCGAGCAACCCAACTTCTTCAACCCGTACTGGCGGCCCCGGCTGGCGGCGGTCTGGCAGGGCAAGGACTCGCTGCCGCTCGTGGGGAAGCTGGCGGACGCACTGCCCGGCGACCTGAAGGACGCGCCCGCGCGGTTCATCACCCACTGAGGCCCCGCCATGTTCCACTCCCGTGTACAGCCGAAGTCCGTCCGGCGAGGCGCCGCCACCGTCGAGTTCGCGCTCGTGGTGCCACTGCTGGTCTCCATGCTGATGTTCAGCGTCTTTCTCAGCGAGGTCATCCGGGCCCGCCTCAAGCTGCAGGAGGCCAGCCGGTATGTCGCGTGGGAAATGACCAGCCATCCCCTGAGCGACTACGCCACGGCGGACCACGACAGGGCCTTTGGTCTTGCCATGACGGCGGCGGTGAAAGAGGCGGCCGAGCGTTACGCGGACCTCGACTCCATCGAGCCCGAAGGCCGGTTCGGCACGATGCTGCGCGCCGCGCCGGTACAGGTGAGCATGCGCAACCAGGGCGTGGCGGGCGTCGACCTGAGCCGCGTCTTTCCCGCTGTCGCTGGCGGCAAGGGCCCCGAGGCAGCCGCCGCGATGGGCAAGACGCTCGGCGAATTGCTCGGACATTTCCGCTTCAACACCCGGGGACAGGTGGAGGTGGAGAGCACCAGCACGCTCTCCAGCTACGTGCTGCCCCGGCGCTACCTGCAGAAGGAGCAGAACGGCTTCTTCGACGTGGACAACTGGGGTGGGAGGGACTTGAGCAACCTGCGGGTGAAGGAGCGCTACACCCTCATCGCCAACGGCTGGCACCTGCCCGATGGCGGGGATGCCCTGATGAAGCCCCAGCGGGCAGGTGTGCATGACGATGGCTCCCGGCACGGCCTCCACCTGCAGGTGGACCGGATGAAGTTCCTGGGAGTGGGCAGCTACCTGGACCAGGTGGAGTTGGACCGGCTCGGCGCGGTGGCCCGCTTCCTCCTGCCCGACTTCCAGGGCCCTTTCGTGGTGTCCCACAACTACGTGCCCGGGGAGCGCGGCCGCGGTTGCAACAAGAGCAAGCACGGCGCCCCCATGGGGCTCAACAACGTGAACGCGTACCCCGGCCTGGATGACCCGGCCCAGCGCTGCTTCGACACCGCCCCCTTCCGCGACACCCAGGTCTACGACCAGTCCCTCTACCGGAAGATGTTCATGGCCCGCGGCGGCAACTTCATGGGCTGCAAGAACGCCCAGGCGGACGTGCCCCACCTGCCTGGCCTGGACCCCAGTACCGCCAACGACCAGAACGAACGGAAGATCCCATGCGAGTGAGCGCCCTCCCCCTTCTCCTGCTGCTGTGGGCCGCTCCGTCGCGGGCGGAGCAGGAGCTCGCGGTCTACCCCGGCACCGTCCACACGCGGATCGGTGAGGATCTCCTCATCGGCGGCCAGCACCACCGCCTCGCGTACTTCACCACCCCGGACTCCCTCGTGAAGGTGGCGAGGTACTTCCACGGCTTCTGGACGAAGCAGGGCTACCCCGTCGTCGTGAATGGCGACCTGCAACGCGAGGCCGTGGTGTCGGCCTTCTTCACGCGCGAGGGACTCCAACGGGCCGTGGTGCTGCGCACCCACCTGGGCAAGACGGTGGGTTTCACCGTGCTGAAGGACCTATGGCTGTACGAGAAAACCGCGAGCACCGGCAGCCACTTCATCCAGGTGGAGGGCGCGCTCTTCAGCGCGGACGTGGGCTCTCGTGACGCGGCCGGAGGCTCGGTGCACCGCACGCAGGTGGTGGAGCGAGGACTGGACACCGTGCGACAGGAGCTCGCCGCCCGATTCACCTCCGCGGGTTACGCGCCCGTCCGCGAGTCCGGAAGCAGGTTGGATGGCCAGCGCACCCTCGTCCTCGAGTACGCGCGTGGAGCCGAGCAGCTGCTCACCACCCTGGTGGAGCTGGCGCCCTCGCGGGTGGCCGTCTCGCAGGCCTGGGTGGGGACGGACCGGCCCGATGGCATGCCCAACGCCGACGCCGTGCGCCAGGCCCGCGAGGGGACGCCATGAGCACGCTCGTCTGTGCCCTGTCGCTGCTCCTGCTGGGTGCCGCTCCGGCGGAGGTGTCGCGCGGGCTCCTCTTCGAGGCCGCTCCCGGGCGGCTGGACGCGCGCGTGGGCGAATGGGTGACGTACCAGATGGACGGAGGCCCCCAGCCCGGCTTCCTGCGGCTGGCCGTCGTCGCCGAGCAGAAGGACGCCCAGGGCCGGAATGCCGTGTGGGTGGAGCTGGAGTTCGGCCAGCACGCGGCGCTGAAGGCCCCGCTGGCGCAGTTCCTCCTGCTGGTGGCCCGCGACACGGGGCTGCGCGCGGAGGGGGTCTCCCGGCTGTTCGTCACCCAGGGCTTCGAAAAGCTCCAGGAGGTGGACACCACCGCCCTGCCCTTCTTCCTCGGCACGCCCGGGAAGCCGCCGTCCCGCCCCGACCTTCCACCCCCCTCGGCGCGGCTGGCCGTGGGACAGGGTTCGACCGTGAGGCGAGGACCCCCCACGCGCCTCATGACATTCGCGGGCACCGTGACGGCCGAACCCCTGGAGGTCCGCCACCGCCAGCTCGTCCTCAAGCGCTACTGGGTCAGCCGGGAGCTCCCCATCCTCCACCTGGCGAAAATCGAGTTTCCCCCCATCCGCTACTCCCTGGAGGTGCGCGACTACGGCCTGGACGCCCGGCCCCGCCTCGTGCCGCCCGCCCCCAGTGACAAGAAGATCACCCTGGAACCAGCCAGCGGCCTTCCCCCCCACTTCCAACCCATGTCACACTCTGATACCGATCCGGGTCAGCCGGAGGACAATCGCCCATGAAGACCCACACGCCTCGCCCCCAGCTCCGCCGCCGTCGCCACCGCCGCGGACAGGCCATGGTGGAGTACTCCTTCATCAACTGGATCCTCGTGCTCGGCCTCATCGTGATGATGACCGTCGACATCGGGGGTACCGGGCAGCAGAAGATGAACGTCATCGACGCCTTCCTGCGCGCGTACCAGATCTATTACGACTCGTTCTACTTCGTGCTGAACCTGCCGTTCCCGTGAAGCCGTCCCCCGCCGCGCGGCAGCCCTCCCCGCTCCCGCTCCGCGTCCTCCACGGGCTCGTCTTCGGGGGATTGACCGCCATGTGTCTCGCGGCGGGCTCCCCCGAGCTGGTGCACCTCGTCCACACGCAACTCCAGCCCTTCCACTCCGGGCCCCCGCCCCGTCTGGAGCTGCTGCTGCCCATGCTCGCGGCCCTGGTGGGCATGACCGCCGTGCTCGTGCAGAGCGTGCGCGGGCGCAGTGCCCGGCTTCCTTGGTCCCTGCTCATCCTCGGAGCCCTCGTGCTCACCCTCTGGGGCCAGCGCGATGGGCTCGTCGCCGGGCGGACCTCCGATTCCGCCAATCTGAAGATCCTCGAGGTGGCGAGGAAGCTCCACGAAGAGACCGTCCACTCGCTGCGGGCCAAGGAGGCTGTCTCCGAGGACGTGGGCGCATGGCAGGCAGCGCTGGAGCAGGCCTCCCAGGGAATGCCCTCGCCAGTGCGCACCCGCTCGTTCGCGCCGCTGCCCTTCCGCCTCCAGAAGGTGGACTCGCCGGAGATGCAGCCCTCGGATGCGCCTCCCGGCACGCTGCTCCTCTACGTCATGGAGGGCGGCGTGGCCTATGCGCTCCACCCCGTAGGGCTGTCGCCTACGGGCGAGCCCTGGCCTCTTCGCGCTCCCGATGGAGAGGTCCTCGTGTTCCGGGGTGCCGCCAATCCGTGAGGCGGTGAGTCCGTGAGCCGCGGCCGCGGGGCACGGGCATCGAGTACGGGCACGGATACCCTCACCCCGACCCTCTCCCGAGGGGAGA
>DASQMW010000021.1:0-7305 GCA_035645295.1 Archangium sp. | reverse complement strand
GGGGGGGGGGGGGGGGGGGGGGGGGGGGGGGGGGGGGGGGGGGGGGGGGGGGGGGGGGGGCTCTCGTGCAGGGCGGGCAGCGTCACGGCGGCCGGAGCGGGCTCCGCCTTCCGCGCCACCTTCTTCACGGCCTTCACCGCCTTGGCCGCCACCTTCTTCACCGTCTTCTTCGTGACTCGGGGGGCCATCTACTCGGCGTCCTTTCCGTCAGCGGCTGCGTCAGCGGCTTCTTCCGGGGCTCCCCCCGGAGCGGGGATGAGCGTCACCACCGAGCGGCGCTCGGGGGCGAAGTACTTCGCCGCCACCGCCTTCACCTGCTCGTTCGTGGCGGCCGCGTACACCGAGGGCAGCGTCAGCCCGTCCCGCCACGAGCCCAGCAGCGCCTCGTAGTGGCCCATGGCGTGCGCCCGCCCGCTGTTCGTCGCCAGCTCCCGCAGGTGATCCGCCCGCAGGTTGTTCTTCGCCTTCTGCAGCTCGCGCTCCGTCAGGCCCTCGGTGGCCACGCGCGCCAGCTCCGCGTACAGGGCCTCCTCCACCTTGCGGGGCTCCGACTCCTGCTTGAGCTCCAGGTAGATGATGATGGCGCCGGGATCCACCCTCCAGCCCCAATCCACCATCACCGACACGGCCAGCTGCGTCTCGTAGACGAGCTTCTTCACCAGCCGGCTGCCCTCGCCCTTCGTCAGCGCGTACTGGATGATGTCCAGCAGGAGCGTGTCCTCGTCCCGCGCCGCCGGGCCGTGCCAGGCGAGCATCAACGCTGGAGACTGGGCGGGGTGGCGCACCTCGGCGCGGCGCTCGCCCTTCTGCACGGGCTCGGCGTTGAGCACGGACTCGGGCTTGGGGCCCTTGGGGATGTCCCCGTAGTAGCGGCGCACCAGCGCCAGCGTCTTCTTCGGGTCGATGTCCCCGCAGATGTAGAGCACCGCGTTGTTGGGCGCGTAGTACGTGCGGAAGTACTGCTCGCAGTCCTTGCGGGTGATGTTCTCGATGTCCTTCTCCCACCCGATCACCGGCCAGCGGTACGCGTGGGCCTTCCAGATGAGCGTGCCCAGCTCCTCGTCCATCGTCCCCGTGATGTCGTTGTCCACGCGGACGCGGCGCTCCTCCATCACCACCTGGCGCTCGCTCTCCAGCGCGTCGTCGTCGATGCGCAGCGAGCGCATCCGGTCCGACTCGAGGTCCAACACGGTCTCCAGCGCGTCCGCGGCGAAGTCCTCGTAGTACACGGTCATGTCCGTGGACGTGTACGCGTTGGAGCGGCCGCCGTTCGACTCGAGCACCTTGTCGAACATCTTGGGGCCGTACTTCTTGGCCCCGTTGAACATCATGTGCTCGAACAGGTGGCTGATGCCGGTGATGCCCGGACGCTCGTTGCGGCTGCCCACCTGGAAGAAGGTGTAGAGGCTCACCACCGGCGTGTCGTGGTTGGCCAGGAGACGGACGCGGAGGCCATTGGGCAGCGTGGCCTCCTGGACGTCGAAGAGGGACTGCAGGACGGGATCCGCCTTGCGCACGGCGGGGTTCGCGGGTGCCTTCGCCATAGGTGACCCACCGTATACACGGCTTCCCTCGGGGGGAAGCACGGCTTTCGGCCCCCCATGCACCTTTTGGCGCCCCTCCCTACCAATAAAAAACATCTGGATTTCCAAGGGCTTCCGCGCCCCGGGGGCACGCCGCACCCGGGCGCGGCATACTCCCGGCCTCCCCCGTCTGGAGCCCCGATGCACCCGCTCGCCCCCACGCTGATCGCCGAGGTCACGCGCAACCCCTACCCCTTCTATGCCTCGCTGCGAGAGGCCGGCCCGGTCCAGTTCGTCGAGTCCCTGATGCGGGGCTGCTACGTCCTCACCCGTCACGAGGACATCACGTCCGTCTTCAAGAATCCGCTCCTGTTCTCCTCGAGGCTGAGCGCGCCCGGCGTGATGATGCCCCGGGAGTTCGGCGAGGAGGTGCTCCGCCACTTCCAGTCCGACAACAACCTCCTCACGTCCGCCCCGCCCCTGCACACGCGCCTGCGCACCCTGGTGAGCCGCGCCTTCACGCCCCGCCGCGTCGCCGAGCTCGAGCCGCGCATCCGGGAGCTCTCCGGCGGGCTGCTCGACACCCTGCTCGCCCGGGAGGAGTTCGATCTGATCCCGGAGCTGGCCGCGCCGCTGCCCGTCATCGTCATCGCCGAGATGCTCGGCGTCGAGCCCGAGCGCCGCCTGGACTTCAAGCGCTGGTCGGACGACGTCCTCCTCGCCATCACCCTGCCGGGCACGGGCGCGGGCGCGGAGCTGGTGCGGCTGAGGGAGAGCCTCCTGGAGTTCCACACGTACCTGGAGACGATCGTCGATCGGCGCCGCCGCGAGCCGTGCCATGATCTCATCAGCGCGCTCATCGAGGCGAGCGAGGCCGAGGGCGGCTTCCTCTCCACCCTGGACATCATGGCCTTCACCCGGTTGCTGCTCGTCGCCGGCAACGAGACCACCACCAACCTGATCGGCAATGGCATGGTGGCCCTGCTGCGGCACCCCTCCGAGTGGGAGCGGCTGGCGGCGGACCCCTCGCTCATCCCCAAGGCGGTCGAGGAGATCCTGCGCTACGACAGCCCGGCGCAGGCCGTCATCCGGGTGGCCACCGAGGACACGGAGATCGCCGGCCAGGCCATCCCCAAGGGCGCGCGGGTCATGCTGCTGCTGGGGGCCTCCAACCGGCATCCGCGCCGGTTCCCCGAGCCGGACAGGTTCGACGTCACGCGGGAGACCCAGGGCCACGTCTCCTTCGGCCACGGCGTCCACTTCTGCCTCGGCGCTCCGCTGGCGCGGCTCGAGGCGAAGGTGGTTTTCGAGGAGCTCTTCCGCCGGGTGCGCCGCGTCTCGTTCGCCCCGGATCAGGAGGAGACCATCCCCTGGAAGCAGGCCTTCCTCGTCCGGGGCCCCAAGAGCCTCCGGCTGAAGGCCGAGCGGCACCAGCCCGCCCGGGCCGCCTGAGCCCACCCAGGATCCAGACGGAGCACCCCGCTACGTCGTGGCGCTCCGGGGCTCGCCCACCGGGAGGAAGACCTGGAACGTGGTTCCCTTCCCCGGCTCGCTCTGGACGGCGATTCGCCCGCCCAGCTCGGTGATGATGCCGTGGCAGATGGACAGGCCCAGCCCCGTGCCCACCCCCACCGGCTTCGTGGTGAAGAAGGCATGGAACAGCTTGTCCAGGTTCTCCTCGGGAATCCCCACCCCCGTGTCCCTCACCGCCACCACCACCTGTTTCTCCTCGTACCGGGTGGAGACGTGGATCTCGTTCTCCTGGAGGTTCCCATGGGGAATCGCCTGGGCGGCGTTGATGAGCAGGTTGAGGAAGAGCTGCCCGAGCCGTGACTCGTTGGCGTACACGGGCGGCACTCCGCCGTAGTCCTTCACCAGCCGCGCGCGGTGGCGGATCTCGCTCCACGCCATGTTCCCACACAGGTCCAGCACCGCCTGGATGTCCACCGGCCCGCGCCGCTCGTCACTGGTGCGCGAGAATGTTTTCAGGTCCTTCACGATGTCCACCACGCGCTGGCTGCCGGACAGCGCCTCCTTCAGCGCGTCCCGGATCTCCTGCCCCCGCTCCCCCACGAGCCCCTCACCGGAGCCCGTCAGCGCGGACAGCTCGTCGTCCACGAAGCGCAGGTTGCTCTGCATGTACGACAGGGGGTTGTTGATCTCATGGGCCACGCCGGCCGCGAGCGTCCCCAGCGAGGCCATGCGCTCGGAGGCCAGCAGCTTCTCCTGCACCTGCCGGCGCTCGGTGATGTCGCGGGCGATGGACACCATGGCCGGCTGTCCGTCGAAGAGCAGCGAGAGCGTCACCACCTCGCCCAACACCCGCCGGCCCTCGCGGTGCTGGAAGAGCACCTCGTGGGGAGCGCTGACACTGGAGGGCTCGGTGAGCCCGGCCTCGCTCCCGGGCTGGACGAGCTCCGCGATGCGCCGGCCCCTCAGCAACACGCCGCAGTCATGGCCCAGCAGGCCCGCGGCGGAGGAGTTGGCGAAGAGCACCTGACCCTCCCGGTGGATGAAGATCGCATCCGGGGTGCGCTCGATGAGGGTGCGGAAGCTCTCCGCCGAGCGCCGCTGCGCCTCCTCGGCCTGGCGCCGCCGCTGATCGCTGCGCACGCCCTGGAGGATGGCGCAGCACGTGGCCAGGAACGGCTGCAGGAAGGCGATGACCCCCTCGTCGTAACCCCCGGGACGGTTGGCGATCCCCACCATGCCCACCATCTCCGTCGCCGAGTGGAAGGGCAGGCCCAGGAAGCCGCGCAGCGGCGGGTGTCCCTCGGGCAGCCCTCCCCGCCGGGAGTCCACGGCCGGCGCGTTGGACATCACCGGCGCTCCGCTCGTCATCACCGCGCCGAAGAGCGTCTGGAGGTTGGTGAACTCCATGCCCTGGGGCGCCTGACGGGCGTGGAACTCCCGCAGCTCCGCCGTCCAGGCGATGTTGGTGATGGCGTGGGTGCACAGGAAGGGCGTGCCCTCGGGCGTGCGCAGCACCTCGCCGATGAAGCCGTACTCGCTGCCCGTCAGCTTCAACAACACCGACAACAGCTTGTCGAAGAGCCGCGGCACCTCCTGGCCCTGGATGAACTCCGTCTGCACCTCCGTGAGGGCCTGCAACAGCAGGTGGCTGGCACGCAACTCACTCGCCGGGTCCCCCGTCCCGGCCCCACCGGGGCGATTGGGCCACTCCATCCGTCCGCTCACCTGCTCCAGAATTCTCACTCTCTCTGAATTCGATAACCAGGGTCGCACGTTGGCAACACCCCCCTGCCCCTGATTGCTGGCCTTGGAACACTCTGGATCATCAACTAAATCCTTGCCTACACGCCGGTGTCCACGGTGCTGTGCATCCTGGGCTGCCGCGCGAGGCCTACGTGCACGGCGGGTCCCGGGAGCCTGGATGGCTTCACCCGGGCCGCCCTTCCCGTCCTAGAATGGGGGGCCCGTCGAGCCCCCTCATGGACAGCACGCCCCCGTCCCCCCTCCCCGTCCAGACTCCCGAGACGCCCGAGCGAAGCCAGGCGTCCGAGCAGCTCTCGGAGCTTCTGCGCCACTTCCAGGCCACCTTCGAGCAGGCGGCCGTGGGCCTCGCACACGTGGGCACGAACGGCCGGTGGCTGCGCGTCAACTCGCGGCTGTGCGGCATCCTCGGCTACACCTACCAGGAGCTGATGGAGCTGACGTTCCAGGACATCACCCACCCGGATGACCTGGCCGCGGATCTCGAGCAGGTCCAGCAGGTGCTCGCGGGCGAGCTCTCCACCTACTCGATGGAGAAGCGCTACTTCCACAAGTCCGGGGAGACGATCTGGGTCAACCTCACGGTGTCCCTGGTGCGCAAGCCCGATGGCGTGCCCGACTACTTCATCTCCGTCATCGAGGACATCACCCGGCGGCACCGCGCCGAGCAGGAGCGGGATGCCCTGCTCACGCGCGAGCACCAGGCCCGCACGGAGGCGGAGGAACTGGTGCGCCGCCGTTCCGCCGAGTTGGACACGGCGCGCAGCGCGCTCATCCAGGCCGAGCGGCTGGCCACGGCGGGCCAGCTCGCGGCGGGCGTGGGGCATGAGATCAACAACCCCCTGTCCTACGTGCTGGCCAACGTGACGTTCGCTCTGGAGGAGTTCACGGAGCGGGAGCAGGACGAGGCGCTGAAGGAAGTGGTGGACGCGCTGCAGCACGCCCGGAAAGGTGCCGAGCGCATCCGCGGCATCGTGAAGGATCTGCGCACGTTCGCCAGCAGCAAGTTCGACGCCCTGGGCACGGTGGATGTCCGGGAGGCGCTGGAGTTCGCCGTGGCCATGGCGGAGCACCAGTTGCGCCTGCGGGCCCGGCTCCTGCGCAACTATGCGCCGGTGCCCGCCGTGGTGGGCAACGAGTCGCGCCTGGGCCAGGTCTTCCTCAACCTGCTGATCAATGCCACGCAGGCCCTCCCCGAGGGGGATGTGTCGGGCAACCAAGTGACGCTCACCCTCCGGCCCCACGAGGAGACGTGGGTGGCCATCGAGGTGCGCGATACGGGGTGTGGAATTCCCGCCGAGAACCTCCCGCGCCTCTTCGAGCCGTTCTTCACCACCAAGCCCATTGGCGAGGGGACGGGGCTGGGCCTCTCGGTGTGCCATGGGATCGTCACGAGCATGGGAGGCCAGCTCCAGGTGGAGAGCGCGCCGGGCCGGGGGAGCACGTTCCGCGTCCTGCTGCCGGTGGCGGGGACGGCGGCCCAGCAGGACTCCACGGACGAGCGCCTCCGGCGCTCCGGGCAGCCGGAATTCCGCCGTGTGCTGGTGATCGACGACGAGCCCCAGGTCATCGAGGCGCTCGCCCGGACCATCGGCCCGCCGCACACCATCGAGCGGGCCCCCAGCGGCACGCGCGCGCTGGAGCTGCTGGCGGAGGACGCGGGCTATGACGTCATCTTCTGCGATCTGATGATGCCGGAAATCACCGGCATGGATCTGTACGAGGTGGTGGCGGCGAAGTACCCGGAGCTGGTCGAGCGCATGGTCTTCATGACGGCAGGCTGTTTCACACCGCGTGCTGTCGCGTTCGTGGATCGCCATGCCCCCCGGTGCATCGAGAAGCCGTTCAGCCCGGAGACCGTGCGCACCTGCCTGCGATAGTCCATTGCCGAAGGGGCGGCGTTGGTCTTGAGTGCGCGGACCCATGGTTGGCCTGCTCCTCCTGACCGTTGCCCTCACCACCGCCTCCGGGCAGCTCCCGGTGCCCTCCTCGCCAGAGGACCTCCTGGGAGAGACGGTGGAGCTCCGGGGGGACGTGCGCGTCGAGACCGAGCCGGGTGAGGTCCTCATCGCCCGGAAGAACGCGGTGCTGCGCACGGGGACGTCGGTGCTCCGCGCCGATGAGATCACCTACAATCACACCACCCAGATGGCGGAAGCCCGGGGGAACGTGCGGCTGGTGATGCGGGGCCTGGTGGGCTTCGCCGAACACGTCACCGTGGACCTCCGCCACCGCACCCTGACCGCCGAGAGCGCCACGGGCGAGGGTGCCGCCTTCGTGCAGAAGGAGAACGTGACGCCGGAGGAGCTCGCCGCCCTGGAGACCTCCGAGCAGCTCGCGAAGGCCGGCAGGAACGCCTTCTCCTTCACCACGAAGGGCTTCCGCTTCCAGGAGGATGGCGCGTACGTGCTGGAGGAGTCGTCCTTCACGCCCTGCGACTGCGACGTGCTCAGGCCGAGCTGGCGCATCTCCACCCGGGGCGCGGAGGTGAAGCCCGGAGAGAGCGCCACCCTCACCGTGCCCGCGGTGCACGTGTACGGGGTACCCA
>DASQMW010000020.1:0-2571 GCA_035645295.1 Archangium sp. | reverse complement strand
GTGCGGAATCTCCGTGTTGGTGCACTTGAGCACGCCGTCATGGCGGTAGACGGAGCGGCCGTTGACCACCTCCTGCTTGCCGTCATGGTTGAGGTCCACGGCGAAGGACACGGGGCCGGTGAACAGCGCGCCGCCCATGCCATCGGCACCCACCCACTTCAGGGCGCCCGTGTTGCTGTAGACGCGGTTGCCGTCGAGGATCTCCACGGCGCCATCGCCATCCAGGTCCGCCAGCGAGGGGCCACCCCACTCGTTGTAGTCATAGGCGTCCGGAACCGAGCGGAACTTGAAGGTGCCGTCGTTCTCGAAGCAGATGATGCCGCGCCCGTCCTCGGGGATGCCGCAGATCTCCACGGCGCCGTCACCGTCGATGTCACCGGCGGCGATGCTGGCCGCGGGCTTCACCCGGTGCTCCGAGTTCTCCACCGTCCACAACTCCAGCCCGGTGTTGCCGCTGACGGCCCGGAGCACGCCATCGGCGTTGCCGTTCCGGCCTTCCTTGAAGGCGTTGTTGTAGAAGTCGCCGTCGAAGGAGCTGAAGACGATGTCCGGGGTGCCGTCCCGGTTCACGTCCACCACCACCGGCTGCATCATCACCTGCTTGTGCGCGGGGAGGACCGGGCTGCCCGTCCACTCCCACTGCAGCTTCGGCTTGAAGCTGGGCGTGAAGGGCGGCTTCACCTCACAGCGTTCCGCCAGCTTCCCCGACTCGCGAGCCTTGGACTGCTCCTTCGACGCCGACGTGCTGCATGCGCCTCCCGTAGCCAGCACCACCAGCGCCACGAAGAGCCGCCCACGCCCCAGGCCCCGCCACTCCGAGGGAACCAGGGTGTTGCGTTTGAGTTTCATTTGGCCTCTCTCCTTCGCTTTCGGGCATGACCCGGTTTCAATACCAAGCAACCAAGCTCGACCAATGTACCGGTTGCTCTTGATTCTCGGTAAGCGGAAAAGACTGTGAAGGCAGATGTGTGCCATCCATTTACGACCGCCAGAAGATGGCAATGACAGACTTATTCCATCCAGGTGTAGCGGCTGATCCGTCCTGGCACCGGATGTGAGAGCGGCCCCTAGATAGAACGACGTGACCCGACGCCGTCCAAATGCGAAGGGCCCGGGACCGACAACCGGTCTCGGGCCCCGCGCCACTTCACCCGAACTTCACCCGATTACGGACTCACTTGCAGAGCAAGCTCCCCTCGGTGGTACCCGCGGGGCAGCCCTCGCCGACGCAGAACTTCACGCCGCTGTCCACCGCGCCACGGCCGGACTGGTCGTGCGGCACGTGGACGCGGCAGCTGCTCTGGGTGGAGACACCGGCGTCATTCGTGACGACGTAGTGCAGCGTGTAGACGCGGCCATTCCCCGTGCCCTCACGCTCGGCGCGGAGCTTCACGGACGTGGGGCTCACGATGACCATGTCCTCGCAGGTCCGGCCGTCACCGTTGCCGTTGGCGTCCTCCACCTCGTCCGAGGTGACGCGGAGGATGCGGCCGTACTTCTCCAGGGGAAGGGGCTTGCCGCACGCATCCGTCGCGGGCGCCGCGCACTCGGAGAGCAGCAGGGGCGCGTACTCGTACTTGTGGTTGGGCGCCCACAGCTCCGTCCCCAGGTCCGCGCCCGGAGTGGGAGGCGTGGAGGGGCTGGCCCCGCTCACCTGGACGGAGAAGCCGCACGAGGACGTGTTGCCGAAAGCATCCGTGGCCGAGCAGCTCACCTCGGTGTTGCCCGCGGGGAACTCGGAGCCGGAGGCGTGCGAGCAGGTGACGGCCACCTCGCCACAGTTATCCGTGGCCGAGACGGAGAAGTTGGCCGTGGAGCCGCCCTCGCCGCACGCGTTGACCACCACCGGAGAGGACGGGCAGTTGAGCACCGGAGGCGTGGTGTCGCCGGTCACCGTCACGTTGAAGCCGCAGGAAGCCGTGTTGCCGGAACCATCCGTGGCGGAGCAGGAGACGGCCGTCTCGCCCACCGGGAAGGTGGAGCCCGAGGCGTACGAGCAGCTCACGGGCGCCGGGCCGCAGTTGTCCGTGGCCGAGGCGGCGAAGGTGGCCGGGGCACCAGCGGGAGAGCACGTCTCGAGGACCTGCGAGGCCGGGCAGCTGACGGCGGGCTTCGCGGTGTCCACCACGGTGACGTTGCCCACGCACTGGGCGCTCAGCTCACCGTCCGAGGCCGTCAGCGTGACGGGGTGCGTGCCCAGGGGCAGCGAGGTGTAGGGCACCTCGGAGATGGAGAGCGGCGACGGCCCGTTGTCCGGGTCGTAGCTGCCGTTGTCCACGCTCGCGCTGCCCATGCAGTAGACGTCGGCATTGACAGTGACGTCGCGGCACAGGGCGACCGGCGGCTGGTTTGCCGGGGTCGTCACGCACGACAGGTTGCCCATCGCGGAGGAGCCGTTGTTGTCCTCGCGGCACTCGGAGGTGGTGCCCGTGCCCGTACCGTCGTCATCCACCACGGCCCACACCTCGGAGGCGCCGTAGGCCGTGGACGCCACGGAGATGGTGGCGATGGAGGAGCCCCCCACCGGCAGCGCGTCCGGCACGCTCGCCACGCCCAGCAGCGTGCCGCCCG
>DASQMW010000019.1:0-12940 GCA_035645295.1 Archangium sp. | reverse complement strand
GCAGGTGGTCGTTGATGGTGCGGGCCATCAACTCCTCGAGCATGACATCGTGGCTGATCGATGCGACATGGCGGCCCTCCATGTCCAGGGGAGTCGTGATCGTGGACATCGCCTGATGTGAGACCGGATCCTCGTAGATGGGGGACCAGGTCGTCTGCCGCTGCGGATTGTTCTCGGGCAGGCTGCCGGGAAAGAAGTCCTGGGTGATGATCGACGTGTCGGGAGCGCTCTCGTAGATCCAGTTGGGGCGGTCCGGCCAGAACATGACGAGCGACCCCTCGGGCAGCGTGATGAAGGAGTCCTCGAAGCGAGTATGAAAGGCGGGCCCGTACTGGAGGAGCACGTCGTACGCGGCCAGGAGCCGGCGGCGCTGGTCCAGGTCGACGGGCACTCCCCTGGGAACGAAGAGACAGGGCATCCTCGTTCCGTCGAACACCTCGGGACGGTTGCGGATCGCGCCATCGGGCATCAGCGCGAACAGGCTGTCGAAGCGGGCCCTCACGTCCTCGTGCTGGTAGGCGCGGATCTTCTCCTCCAGGGCCGTCTTGAGGACGGCGTGGTTGTCCTCGGCCAACAGGAAGATGGATTGCTCACGCTGGCTGCGCTCCTCCACATATTGCCGCAGTCGCGAGAGGGCCTCGGTGCGCAGGGTGTGGAGCATGTGGAGGTAGCTGAAGAGGGTGCTGAGCGCGATGACGACCGCGATGCGCACGCCCATCCGGATGAGCGTGGATTGAGCAAGGGGGGCGCGGGGGCGAGAGGATGGCGGCATGGTTGCATGCCGACCTGGCGTCGCGGCCGTGGACCTGCAGGCCTGGCAATGGCCGCAGGGCTCGAAGCGCGTTGGCGAGGCCGACTGTGACGCCTGTGACATAAGACGGGCTGCGGGAATTCCGCGCGGAGAAGAGCGGCGGTCCCCCGGCTGGACTGCTCGCCGGAGCGGATGCGGTGCATCCGCACGTCCATCGGGGCCGAATACGCCGATCGGCACCTCCTCGTCCATCGGAGAAGAAGCCCAGCGGTTTCCGGCCTCGGTGTTTTCTGAAATACCCCCGCGCATGAATACGTCGATGCTTCGTTTCTTCCGTGGAGCCCTGTGCTTCTGGATCGTCTGCTTGGGATTGCAGACCGCGTGCGGCCACTCCCGGCCCGCCACGGCGGAGGCCCCCCGCTTGAAGGATGGCGAGTCCCACGCCTCCTTGAATGGCATCCGCCACTGGTACCGCATCGCGGGCGCGGAGCGGGGCACCACGCCCCTCGTCATCGTTCATGGCGGGCCCTCGCCGCTCACCGCAACCCCGAGCCGCTCGCCCTGCGGGTCCGGGGGCTCGACGTGCCGGCCCTGGTGCTGGTGGGCCTCGACACGGGGGGGCCAGACGCTATCGCTCTTCCGTCCCCGGCCGTGGAAGACCCGCTTCTTTCTCTATCGAGGGAGGGGGAGGCGTGGAGCTCGCCCGTAGGAGCGCTCGCACGCCTCATGACCCTTCCGGGCTTCCTCCTCCTGCTCGCCCAGGTAGGTCTGCCGCATGCTGGGCGGCATGCAGTTGTGGTTGCTCTTCCGGAGTTGCTGCCGGAGTCCGTCAACGGACAGGAACCAGAGCCGTGCCGACCCATCTTCATGGGCGGTCACCACCCGCGAGCCGTCCGGGCTGAAGGCCGCGGACGACGCCGGAACCGCCCCATACGCCTGGAGCAGCACGGGCTCGCCCTGGCCGTCCGCGCGCCACACCCGCGCCGTCCCGTCCATGGAGGCGGTCACCACCCGCGAGCCGTCCGGACTGAAGGCCGCGGACACCACGGCGGCCTCGTGCCCCTGGAGCACCACGGGCTCGCCCTGGCCATCCGCGCGCCATATCCGCGCTGTCCCGTTGATGCTGGTGGTCAATACCCGTGCTCCGTCCGGGCTGAAGGTCACGGACTCCACGGAGCCCTCCTTTCCCCGGAGCACCACGGGCTCGCCCTTTCCGTCCGAGCGCCACACCCGCAGCGTCCCGTCGGGGTAGCCTGTCGCTCCCCGCGTGCCGTCCGGGCTGAAGGTCGTGAACAACCCGTCGCTGTCCGCATCCCATGCCACCTCTGGCATGGCTTGCGCCAGGACGGCATGGACCACGGCCTCCCAGTCGCGGAGCTGCTCGGGCCTGTTGATCGCCAGCAGCAACTTCGCCGCCATGTGCGGCTGACCCCGCTCCTTCAACTCCCGTGCACCTGTCAGCAGGTAGAGGGCTCGGAGCCGCTCGGCCTCCTGTGCCGCGGGCTGGGCCGTCTCGAGCGCCGCTTCCCGCCGACTGCTCCCGTGCCCGCAGCCCCCCATCGCGGTCGCCACCGCCAGCATTCCCACGACAATCGCGCCGAGGGACTTTCCGGCACCCTCGCGTGCGAATCGGATCTTCAACCACGCTCCCCGTGAGCCTGCGGCTTGCGACATGACACTCCTCCAAAATCGAGCGGTTCCACACTGTACCTGCTACACGCGGATGGGGCCTGGGCCAAGTGGGAGACCCCCAGCGGGCAGGTGGCCGTATTGGCCGGCGCGCTGGCGCTCAGCCTAGGACGGGTGGATCACCAGCACGAAGGTTGCGTCTGCAGGGGCCGCACCGTCCTCGAAATAGACCGTCACCGGCACGCGCTCTCCGTCGCGCAGCGCCTCCGAGGCCACGAGCTCCCCCAAGCAGGGGCGAGGCCGGAGTGGGAGGAGAAGAGCCCCTCCTTTGCCGCGACGATGGAGGAGCCGAAGAAGGAGCGCACACCACGATGGGACTCTCGCCGGGTTGCTCCGCAGGACGTTCGCCCTGGACGTGTTCGCTTGCTGGAGGTGTGGAGGCAGGAGGCGGGTGTTGGCGGGCCGTGAAGGGAGCAGGAGGGGAGAAAGCGATGGTGGAGCACCTGGGTTTGCCCCTGGCCAGTGCGCGCCTAGCCCCTGCGCGAGGGCCACGTAAGGCTGCTTGGTGTTGAAGCTCGAGACACCCAAGAAACCCAGGACCCCTGCCGCGCACCTCTGTACCGGGCCCACCCTCTCTTCGAGCGGGTGGGCCCTGCCCGTGACGGCGCTCCCCTGGAAGAGCAGGGGTTTCCGGCCGGACTCCATGACGGTCAGTGAATCTGGACGTTGCCGCCGCTGATCGTCCCGTCACCCGTCTGCAAGACGCTGTCGATCCAGAGCTTGAAGACGTCCGCGTTGCCCGGCTCGCCGTTGTCCTCCACGTAGGCGGTGAAGGCGCGGCCATCGGTCCCCATCCCCATGAACCAGCTCTGGCGCTTGTCGGCCGAGACGCCCAGCACCGTCATCGTGTGGGCATGGAACGAGGTGGTGTCGCTGTGGAACCGCAGCTCGCCCGTCGGGTCGCTCCCGTCCGTGAGCTTCACGTTGAAGCCACCACGCGAGCGGTTGGCGAAGCGCAGGCCGCCGCCGATGATGTTCCCGTTGGACTGGAGGACGGTGATGGTGCAGTGGGCCTCGGCCGCCTCGTAATGCGAATCCCCCGCGAAGGAGACGGTGATCGTGTAGCTGCCCGGCAACAGCTCGCCCGGGCTCTGCACACCGGCGAGGCCCAGCGCGTCCGTGGTGGCCGAGCCCGGGGCCGTCGAAGCCCCGATGCGGAAGCTCAGGCTCCTGCTGCCCAACATCCCTCCCGGCAACCCATCCATGAACCGCGCGTTCAAGGCCGTCGGGAAGCCGAACACCGTCGCAGTGTCTTCGCAGGTGAGGGCGGCGGGCCGCGCCTGGATCGTGACCGGGGTGGACGCCAGAGCGGTCCCCTCGGGCCCTCCGTCCTTGTCCGCCACGCTCAGCTGCGCCAGGTAGGTGCCCGGAGCCGCGTAGGCATGGGCCGTGGCGAGGCCCGAGGCCGTCGTGCCATCGCCCAGCGTCCAGTGCGCGGTGAAGCCCGCCAGGGTGTCCGCCTGACTCGGATCCGTGGCCGTGCCCACGAGGCTGATGGGCATACCCCAGTACCGCGGCGAGTCGTTGGTGGCCGTCACCGTGGGCGCCACGTTGAGCACCTCCACCGCCACCGCGTGCGTGACGCCGCCTCCGTCGTCGTCCGTGAGGGTGAACGTCACCGTGTACAGCCCGCTGTCGTCATAGACGTGGGACAGCTCGAAGTTGCCGTAGTAGTCGTTGCCCGAAGCGAGCGCCTCCGGGGCCGAGCCGTCGCCGTAGTCCACGGTGATCGTCCAGGTGTCCAAGGCTGGATTGATAATGACGCCATGGCCGATGTACGTGCCGCCCTCGTGGTGCTCCTCGCCGCCGTCCCAGAACCAGTCCAGGCTCGGCATGACGTTGTGGACCACCGCGGACACCGTGGTGCTCCCCTGGCCTTCATCGTCCATGACCGTGACCGTCACCAGGTAGGTGCCGGCGTTCCGATAGCGGTGACCCAGCCAGAAGTTCCGCTCGTGCGGATAGGGCAGGAACGTCTCCACCTCCGAGCCATCGCCGTAATCGACGGTGATCACCCAACGGCTCTCGTCGCCCGGGTCGAAGAAGGAGCCGAACACGCCGAAATCGGCGCCCTCGTCGACCATGCCGCTCCCCTCGGCGGTCACTACGGGGGCCACGTTGTGGACCACCACCTGGGCCGTGGCCGTGCTCTCGGTTTCTCCGTCCCAGATCCTGAGGGTCACCGTGTAGACGCCGCTCGAACGATAGGTGTGCTCCAGCGGGTGGATCTCGCCGGGATGGGAGCCATGCGAGATCCACTTCTCATCGCCGTACTCGACCGATACCCACCACTGCGACTCCTCACCCGGATCGGTGAAGGAGTACGAGAGGGTGAGCGGCGATCCCTCCAGGCCCTCTCCGCCCGTGAGGCGCACCTCGGGCGCCACGTTGTGGACGAAGACGCTCATTTCCCTCATCCCGAAGAACCCGGAAGTACTGTCCATGACGAGGACGCGCACCCGGTACCAGCCACTCCGGGCATAGACGTGTTCCAACTCGAAGGTCTTGCCCTGGAGCGTCAGAGGCTGCCAATCCCACTCCTCACTGGAGTCACCGTAGTCCACCAACGCCGACCAGCTATCCAGACCTGGATCCGTGAACGAGCCCGATGCACGGAACGTGGAGCCCTCGAGGAGCTCCCCGTTCTCCGGCAGGTTCACCTCGGGTTGCACGTTCTCGACCCAGATCCACGGATGGAAGCTGAAGAAGCCGCCCTCGTCATCCCTGACGGTGATCGTCATCCAGTACGCACCGCTCCTGGGGAACGTGTGGCTCAGCTGGAACCCGGGGGTGGTGGACTCCAGCGTCTCGATGCCGGTGCCGTCGCCGTAGTCCACCTCGATCGTCCAGGTGTCCGGCCCGGGATCCACGATGGAGCCCCAGAACTCGGTGGGGCTGCCCTCGACACTGGAGCCCCTCTGGAACTGATCCACATCCACCCAGGGAGCCACGTTCGCGACGACCATCCACTCCGTGGCCGTGCCCACGCCTCCGAAGTTGTCGGTCACGGTGACGGTCACCGGGTACGTCCCGCTGTCGGCATAGAGGTGCTCGAGGTAGAAGCCAGGGCCGTCGTACCCCACGGGCTGCGCCGGCTGCGGCCCGGTGCCGTCGCCGTAATCCACCGTGACCGTGAAGCTCTCGGCTCCCGAAGCCGGGTCATCCCAGTAGACGTACAGATAGGAGAACCGGCCCTCCTGCTGCCCGAACAAGCGCTCGACGTGGACGATGGGCGCCACGTTCTGCACCTCCACCGGGATCGACAGCGTCGCCTGGCCGCCATCGTCATCCATGAGCGTGAGCGAGATCGTGTAGGAGCCGGGTGACGCGTAGCTGTGCGAGACGACGAGCTCCCGGCCCTCGAGCACCAGCGCCTCGGTGATGCCATCGCCGTAGTCCAACGAGACCTGCCAGGAGTCCGTGCCCGGATCCGTGAAGGTGATCGAGGCGGAGAGCGGCTGGTGCTCCTGCACGAAGAGGCTGTCCGGCGCGAGGACGATCTCCGGCGCGACGTTGCGCACCCTCACCGGGACCACCAACCGGCCCTCGGCACCGTCGTCATCCGTGATGAGGATCTCCACCTGGAAGAAGTCCCCCGGGGAGAAACCGGAGGCGTTGTCGGCGTAGAGGTGGCTGAGGTGGAAGGTGCCGTTGTCCAGCGCCAGCGGCTCCCAGGGCGAGCCGTCGCCGTAGTTCACCTGGGCGCTCCAGGAGTCCGCGCCCGGGTCCGTGAAGGAGCCCGAGGAGGTGAACACCTGTCCCTCGTCGAGCTCTCCGCCCAGGGCGCTCACCTGGGGAGCCACCCCACGTACACGCACGACGACCGTGGCGGAGCTGGAGGCTCCCGGGTTGTCGGTGACGGTGAGCAGGAAGGTGTAGGTGCCATCATCGCTCGGGGTGAAGCTCGGGGTGGGCGAGGTGGTGGACGACAGCGCCACCTCCGGCCCGGTGCTGCTCAGCACGCGCCACTGGTAGGTGAGGGCCTGCCCCTCCGGATCGCTCGAGGCACTGCCGTCGAGCGTCACCCGGGCTCCCTCGGAGACATCCTGCGCCGGGCCCGCGTTGGCCACGGGTGGCTGGTTGACGGGCAGCGCCGGGACGGTGAGGTTCACGGTGCACTGCCCCTGCTGACCGGTGGAGTCGGTGACGCGGAAGCTCACCGGGTACGTGTTGCCCGCGGCCGAGGCGGGGGGGGTCCAGGAGAAGGTGGAGCTGATGCCGCTGCGGCCCTGGAGAGGCAGGGCCGACAGCATGCTGGCGCCCGAGGGCAGGCCCGAGGCGGTGAGCGTCAGCACGTCGCTCGCATCTGGATCCCGGGTGCCCACGGTGAACTGTACCGGCTGGCCCACCGGGACGGTGTAGCTGGTCTGCGCTGGCGGCAGGCACGTGGGGGCCGTGCCCGAGGCAGCGGGGGTGACGTGCAGCAGGAAGTCCACCGCGCTCGAGCCGATGCGCACTCCGTTGCGGCGCTCCTCGATGACGACCTGGGCCGCCCACAGCTGTCCGGGCGTTCTGCCCACCGTGCTCCAGCTCAGCAGGCCCGAGCTGCTCACCCCCAGGCCCGGAGGCATGGTCCAGAGGGAGCTCTCGCTTCCGGTGGCCAGCCGGAAGGTGAGCTGATCCCCCTCGGCGTCCGTGGCGGGGATCTGGAAGGTGAAGCCCGGGAGATTGGCGGGCGCCTCGACGATGGGCGGCAGGCTGCTCACCGGCGAGCTGTTGAAGGCGCTGAAGCGCACCTCCGTCTGGAGCCGGTAGTCCGGGTTGGAGTTGCTCACGGTGTTGATGCGGCAGCAGCCGGTGATCGCGGCCGTGAAGGGACCGTCCGAGGCGTAGGTGCGGGTCAGCGGCCCGGCGGGCGGCGTGACCACCTGCCGGAGCTGGACTGTCTGCCGGCCGGTGGCGGAGCCAAAGGCCGCCGCGCGGATGTAGTACGTGCCCGCGCCCAGGGTGGTGGAGATGAGGGAGGAGAACCCCCCGCCGCTGTCGTCATCCGAGGCCAGGAGCCCACCGGCGCCGTCATACAGGTACAGGTACGAGTCCGACAGCGTCTGAAGGACGGTGCGCAGCTCCAGGCGCGTGCTCTGCGAGAGGGTGAAGCGGACATAGTCCGACTCCGAGGCGGTGCCGATGGTGCTGGAGTAGTCATCCCCCACCTGCATGACGTTGGCGGTGCCGCGAGTATCGTTGGGCTCGGTCTCCACCACGGTGATGCCTGTGCCCGGCAGCTTCTGCGGCTGCCCGCTGTTGATCGCCCGGGCCCTGAGCCAGCCCTGCGCGGCGTCGTAGCTGATGACCTCGTAGCGCAGCGTGCCGGTGCAGCTGGAATCGCCGAAGCACAACCTCGTGCCTCCGGCGTCCTCCAGGAAGGTATCCCCGGTGATGGCCAGGCCATCCGGGCCACTGCCCGGGTACATGCGGCGGAACACGTTGATGACCGAGAACTCCGCGGTCCTCGGCCCCACCGTGCGCCACGTCAGGTGGCCGTAGCGCAGGACCGGGCTGTAGAGCAGGGTATGTGCCACCTCCTCGCCACTGCTGTCCTGCAGCCGGGCGTGATGCTCTGCCTGCTGACTGTCCAGCTCGTAGGTGCTTCGCACCCGGCCCCACGGGTCGGCGGTCAGTGCCTCCGAGGTGCTCGTCCCGTCGGGCCGGGAGATGACCAACTCATACGTCTCCCCACAGTTCAGATCCTTGCCCTTGAGGTTCACCACCGGCTCGGCGGTGTCCCCCTCGCGAAGCGCGAGCAGCTTGGGCTGCAGGGCGCTGTCACACGTGCTCGCCAGGGTCTGCTTTCGGGTGGAAGGCCGGGTGGAAGGCCTGGGCGCTTCGTCTCCAGCTCCGCCACACCCCAGATACACCACGGCCAGCAAGGCGACGCTGCGCGCCGCACGAGTCATGAACGACATTCGGAGGATCCCCTTCAGAATCGAAGGAGCCCCTGAGAAGGAAAATGATGCACGATAAACGTCGATTTCCTGATTCCAGCTGCTTCAGGGCGGTGGGCTCAGCCGCGGAAGACCGCCTCCATGTTGTTGCCGTCGGGCTCGAGCACGACGGCGGCGGAGGAGCCCGGCGGGTAGCAGGAGAAGAGCCCGTCCTTTGCCGCGACAATGGAGGCGCCGAAGAAGGAGCGCACACCACGATGACACCCGGCCCGCCCAGCGAGGGAGAGGGCCGGGCGGAGGGATGCTCACGCGCCGGACTTACGGCACGTGGCGCGACAGCCGGATGGCGGTCGCGCTCGTGCCCCCGACGAGGATCTTCCCGTCCGTCTGGAGGAGCACGCTCGAGGTCGAGTCCGCGCTGTTGGGGGAGGGCTCGAACCAGTAGCCCCCGCCGCCCAGGAACGTGCTGTCCAGCGTCCCGCTGGGCGTGAACCGCACCAGGGACACATCCTGGGAGCCCCCGTAGAGGGAGTTCCCTGCCGACACGATCTTCCCATCGGCCTGGATGGCCAGGGCCTGGGAGGTGGTGCCGCGGCCTGCCGTGTTACCCGGGTTGGCGTAAGCCTGGCCCGAGTTGCCAAAGGCCGTGTCGAACGCGGTGCCCGTGGCATTCAGCCGGAACAGCGCCAGGATGGTCGTGCTGGAGCTCGGGTGGTACGCGGATCCGCCCACCAGGATCTTCCCATCCCCCTGGACGGCCACGGACAGGGCCACGTCATTGTGGCCGAACGCATCGAGCCGCCTGCCGCCCCCGGAGCCGAACATCGTATCCACCGCTCCCGCCGAGGTGAAGCGCGCCAGGGCGAAGTCCGTGTAGCCCGTGCTCGCGGACGTCCTCCCCACCGCCAGGATCTTCCCGTCTGGCTGGAGCGTGATGCGATTCAAGATGTCATTGCCACCCTGGAAATCGAAGTGCGCGATGCTGAGCATGGAACCCGTGCTCGAGAAGCGGGCGATGATGAAGTCATTGCCGCCGTTGGAGAGGCGCGACCAGCCCCCAAGGACGATCACTCCCGTCGAGGTGACCTTCACGTCCACGGCGCGATCCACCTCGGACACATTGTAGATGATGGGGTTGAACGCGTAATCCTGAGAGCCGTTGGCGTTGAGGCGCACCACCACGTAGTCGCTCGTGGCCGGGCTCACCGAGGAGTTCTCGCGCGTGGTGGCCAGGATGATCTTGCCATCGGGCAGCAGCGCGGCGGAGGCCCCATGGCAGTTGGGGCCGTTGCTGATCTGCAACTTCGCCATGCCGTTGTCCCCGAAGGTCGGGTCGGGCATTCCGTTCGAGGTGAAGCGGCTGACGTACGCATGGCACCCGTAGCCCGTGAGCATGCCGGAGACGACGATCTTCCCGTCGGTCTGGAACAGTGTCGAATTGACGGTCACGGAAGAGACGCCACTCACGGGGTAGGTGCTGACTCCGCCTCCAGCGAAGGTGGAGTCGCGGTCACCCGGCGTCAGAGCCGCGGCACGAACGGTGCCATCAGCGAGCACGCCCGCGGGCTCCAGAATCACGGCGTTGGCCGGGTCACCCGCCTTCAAGAGGCCATCGCTCGGTTCCGGAGACTGGGGCTCATCAACAGGCGAGCCTCCGCAGGCGGGGAAGACAGCCAGGCTGGTGGAGAGCAGCAGGTTCTTCCAAGACAGCTTGTGCACGGGGGATCCTATCGGTCGGTGAATGCCGCACCCCGAAAGTGGGGGCAGCGGGCAGTATGCCGGAGGAGAGTGACAGTGCGCCGATGGGCCGCTCCATGGGCGTGTACGGGCTGCGCCGGGCCTTCCTGGTGGCGGGAGCGGAGACCGTCGTCATGAGCCTGTGGAATTGGAGAGCGACTACCGCCACCTGCTGGCCGGACAGGACCGGGGTATTGTCACCGGACAGGGGACCGGAACCGATATGCAATGGATTCGCGGGATGATGGTGGTGCTGTGGTGTGTGGCGGGCGCGGCGGTGGCGCAGGAGAAAGCAGACGCGCGGCTGCGGGAGGCACAGACGGCCTTCGACGAGGCGCACACGCTCTGGGACAAGGGCCAGTACGCCGAGGCCACCGCGCGGGGTGAGCAGGCATTGGCGCTGCGGGAGGCCGTGCTCGGGGGCACCCATCCCGACGTGGCCCGGAGTCTGGTGCAGCTCGGTACTCACCACCTGCGTCAGGGCAACCCCGTCCGGGCCGAGCCGCTGCTTCAGCGCGCGCTGGCCATCCAGGAAGCGGCGCTCGGCCAGAGCCACCCGGACGTGGCCCAGACGCTCACGCACCTGGCCACCCTCTACGGGCCCCAGGGGTTCTTCGCGCGGGCCGAGTCGCTCCATTCGCGGGCGCTGGCCATCCGGGAGGCGGCCCTCGGCGCGCACCATCCCCTCGTCGCCGAGTCGCTCCACCACCTGGCCCAACTCCAGCTGCTCCAAGGTTCGCCCGCGCGGGCCGAGCCGCTCCTGGTGCGCGCGCTGGCCATCCGGGAGGTAGCCCTCGGCGAGCACCACCCGGACGTCGCTCAAACGCTCACCGACCTCGCCGAGTCCTTCATGCTCCAGGGGGGGCCAAGCGGGCCGAGCCGCTCCTTCTGCGTGCGGTGGCCATCTGGGAGGCAGCCGTCGGCAAGAACCACCCGGGCCTTGTGGGCCCGCTCGGGCTCCTCATCCTAGTCTACGAGAGCGAGGGGTTGTCCGCGCGAGCCGAGCCGCTCCATGCGCGGGTGCAGGCCATGCTGGAAGCCGCCCTCGACAACAACCCGCCCAACGTCGCGGAGGCGCTCCTGAGACTCGCGAAAACCCACATGGTGCAGGGGGCGCTCGCGCGAGCCGAGTCGCTCTACGCACGCGCCCTGGCCGTTCAGGAAGCTGCCCTCGGCAAGAGCCATCCCCTCCTCGCCGAGACGCTCTACCAGTACGCTTTTACCTGCGCGTTGCAGGGGTTGTACGGCCGGGCCGAGCCGCTCTACGAGCGCGCGCTGGTCATCCGGGAGGCGGTCCTCGGCGAGAACCATGCCTCCGTGTCCTTCCCGGTCATTGGCCTGGGCAACCTCTACCTGGCCCAGGGGTTGTACGCGCGTGCCGAGCCGTTCCTTTTGCGCGCCCTGGCCATTCGGCGGGCGGCCTACGGCGAGAAGTCCGCCCCCGTTGGCCTCGCGCTCGGCAGCCTCGGCAGCCTGTACCTGGCCCAGGGGTTGTACGCGCGCGCCGAGCCGTTCCTGCAAGGCGCCGTGGCCACCCTGGAAGCCATCTACGGCAAGAGCAGCCCCAATGTCGCCAAGCCGCTCAGCAAGTTGGGCAAGCTCTACCTGGAGCAGGGGTTGTACGCGCGCGCCGAGCCGCTGCTTCAGCGCGCTCTGGCCATCACGGAAGGGGCCTATGGCAAGGTGGATCCCGACGTCGCCGACGCGCTGCAAGATTTGGCCAACCTCTTCTCGGCGCAGGGGTTGTACGGGCGGGCCAGGCCGCTCTACGAGCGCGTGCTGGCCATCCGGGGAGCGACCGCGGGCATGAGCCATCCCCGCAACGGAGCGCGCGCTGGTGACGGCGTTGGAACTGGCGGGGCTCAACCTGTGGGGCACCCAGCTCGTCGTCCTCTCGGCGTGCGACACGGGGCGAGGCGACGTGAAGCTGGGGCAGGGGGTGTATGGGCTGCGCCGGGCCTTCCTGGTGGCGGGAGCGGAGACCGTTGTCATGAGTCTGTGGAAGGTGAATGACGAGACGACGAGCACGCTGATGGGGAGCTATTACCGCCACCTGCTGGCGGGGGAGGGGAGGGCCACGGCGCTGCGCGAGGCGATGCGCGAGCTGCGGCGGACGCAGCCGCACCCCCACTACTGGGCCCCTTTCCTCGCCATGGGGAAGGAGACGCCGCTGCGCTTGCCTGCGTCCCCCTCCCAGGCGGCGCAGCACCCATAGCCCGCTCCGGCCGGGGGCTGACACGAAAGGCGCCTCCGCTGGCCGGACAGACAGGAGTACCGGAGCTGAGCCTGCCGCGCACCTCATGGGAGGGCGGCCTGTGCTGGCGTGTACTCAAGGGGACTGCGCGGCCTCTCCACCCGCCTGGCGCACTGCTCGACCGGCCTTTGTCCGCAGCCCTCCTGGGTCCCTGCGCTCTCGTCCTTGCCTTCAACAGGCCTTCCATCCTTCTTATACGCCAGCGCGTCCCGCCAGCCACGAACCAGCACGCCAGGGTGCCGGGGTGCAGCAGCCGCAGCTCGGGCCAGGAGAGAGCGCCAACGCAGTCGGCAGCCCATGCTCGGGCACGGTGCAGGCTCCAGGGCGCTAGGTTGCATGCACCCGCCTGCCGGACTTGTGGAACGGTGAGGCGCGAACCTGGGGCGCTAGATGGCTCCAGCGGCACGGCTGCTGGGGGCGGGAACGGTGGAGGGGATCGTCTGGATGTAGCAAGGCCCCGGCCGCCATCAGGCGAGCCGGGGTTTTCTTGTGCGCCCGGCATGGGCATCGACATGGAGGTGAAAGTCCTCCCGGAAGCAGGTCACCGCGAACGAAGGGAACCGCAGAGCGCCGGACCGCGAGGCCGACGTGAAGGAAGCGGGGAACGAAGCCGCGGGGCGACGA
>DASQMW010000018.1:0-21613 GCA_035645295.1 Archangium sp. | reverse complement strand
GGGCAACGGTGAGGAGCGCGGGGCTGGAGCAGAAGGAGTTGCCGAAGAATTCGACCCGGGTGCCGGGCTCGGCAGCACCCGCGAGCACGGGCTCATTGTGGTTGGCGGGGGACTCCGGGGTGAAGCCCAGAAATCGCACGTCGGAAGGCGGGGTGCCGTCATGCTCCAGGGTGAAAACGTCCGAGCACCCCGAGGGGTTGCCCGCCGCGTCCCGGGTGCGGAGGAAGAGCCGGTTGGTGGCGTTGGCCGTCACCGGCACCTTGAGGGTGGCGGCGCCCGAGGCATCCGCGAGGCCGGTGGCCAGCTCCGGCCCCGAGCAGTCCGCGCTGGCGTGGGCGGCCACCCGGCTGCCGGGCTCCGCCGAGGCCCGCAGGGTGGGGGAGGAGGCGTTGGTCAGCACGGGGTTGCCCGCGGCCCAGGAGGGCACCTCGGGCGCGCGGCTGTCCTCCGTGTAGACGAAGGGCTTGGAACAGTCGGAGGAACGCCCGTCCTCGGCCCGCACGGCCTGGAGGCTCAGGGTGGTGGTGGAGTCGTCCTCGACGGAGAGCTCGAACTCCACGAGTCCTTTGTCGTTCGTGTCGGCCTGCAGGCGCGGCGTCCCCTTGCAGTCCGCTTGGGTGAAGACCTGGATGGTGCCCTTCTCATAGGTGCGAGCCCGCAGGCGCGGGAGGTTGTTGTTGGCCACCGCCGGGTTCTCCTCATTCCAGAACGGAGTGTTCGGCGCCCCGCGCCCACACCCCACCCCCAGCAGTCCCACGCACAGCCCCACGGTCCATCGGAACATCGTCAGTCGCATGCGTCTTTCCCACGGGACCGGCGGGACCTCGTCCGCCACGTCCCCCTGTTTTCGCCGGAGGTATTGAGTCAGAGCGGACCGGGTGGATCCCCACTCAGTCGCGGTAGCTCACCGTGCAGTCCTTGCCGTCGAAGAGGACGAACGCGCGGCGATCGGGGAGCACCTTCACCTCGCAGCTCGACGTCTTCCCGGAGGAGAGGAACTGCAGCGAGTAGCGGCCCGCGTTCCAGCTCCGCCGGCCAAGCGGTATCTCCTCGAACCCACTCCCGGGCAGCTTCACCTGCGCCTGCCCCTGGAAGCCGGGGGCCGGGCCGATGCGCAGCGAGCCCACGCCCGACAGCACTTCCTCGGCGGGGGCGGGCGCGGGAGCCGCCACCGCGTGGGCCTGCTCCCGCGACCGCTTGGGCTCGCGCTTCGGACGAGACACGGCGGCCACCGGAGTGCTCGGCGGCTCCGGCCTGGGCTCGGGGGCGGGCACCACCGCGAGGGGCTCGGAAGGTGGGGAAGGCTCGGGGTCCGGAGCGGGAGCGGGAGCGGGCGCCTCGGCCACGGCCGTGGGCGGCGCGGGCACGGGGGCGGGCGTGGCCACGGGAGGCGCGGGCGCGGGCGCGGGCTGCTGGCGCGAGAAGACGAAGGCGCCTCCCGCGAGCGAGAGCGCCAGCCCCACCACCACGCCCGCCACGGGGGCCCACACCTTGCGGCCTCCCGGGAGGCCACGGGCCACCGGAGCACGTGAGGCCGTCACGACCGCGGGCGCCGCGGGCGCACTGCCCCGGGCCGCCCGGCGCGGGCTGGACTTCGAGACGGAGGCGGACTCCCCCTCGGCCCGCACGTAGCCCGTGAGCGAGCCGGGGCCCACCGGCAGGCCGGCCGCGAAGGCCACCGACTCCAGCTCCTCTCGCATGGTGCGCGCGTCGGGGTAGCGCTCCTCGAGCTTCACGCGCATGGCCCGATCCACCACGGAGACGAAGCCGCGCGGCAGCTCCGGACACACGCGAGAGAGCGGCTCCCAGTCACCCCGCACCAGCGCGGTGTTGCGCGAGATGAGGGTGGGGTACGCATCCAGCGGGCCCACGCCCGCGGCGAGCTGGTACAGGGTGACGCCCAGCGAGAAGAGATCGCTCCGCCCGTCGAGCAGCTTGCCCTTGGCCTGCTCCGGCGAGAAGTAGCCCGCCTTGCCCTTGGTGGAGCCGGCGCGGGTGAGGTTGCGGTTGGTGGCCGCCTTGGAGATGCCGAAGTCGATGAGCTTGAGCGTGCCGCCGGCCGAGAGCATCAGGTTCTGCGGCGACACGTCCCGGTGCACCAGGTTGGGCCGCTCATGCACGGCCTCCAGCGCCGCGCAGGTGGCGATGCCCACCGCCAGCAGCGCCTCGTCCGTGAAACGCTCGCCCCGCTGACGCAGCGCGCGCTCCACTTCCGTGAGCGACACGCCCGTCACCAGCTCCATGGCCATGTAGAGCAGCCCGTCCGCATCGCCCACCTCGTAGATGTGGACGATGTGGGGGTGGCTGAGGGTGCAGGCGGTGCGCGCCTCGTCGAGGAACATCTCGCGGAAGTCCTCGGACTCCGAGTACTCCGGCCGGATGACCTTCAGCGCGACGGGGCGGACGATGCCCCCCGTGAGGGATTGCTCGGCGAGATAGACCTCGGCCATGCCGCCCTGCGCGAGAAGGCGGATGACGCGGTAACGGCCAACGGTGGTCCCAGGCTCGATGGAGGACAAGGCCCCCCGAGCCTATCACCACAGCATGTCTTGATCCTCGGTGACGCCGGGCACCCCGGACAGCCGGTGCGTCTGGCCCTCCACCCGCACCGTGCCCTCGAAGAGGCCGAGCGGCTGGGCGAAGTGGCTCACCACCACCTTGAAGTCGTGGTCCTCCCGGTGGACGTAGAGGGGCTGGAAGCGCAGATCCACCGCTCCGTCCTCCGTCCGGATGCGCCAGGGGCTCATCAGCTCCTTCCGGTCATACTCGAAGTGCGCCCGGCCCAGCGAGAAGAGCCGGGAGCCCAGCCAGAGGGCGTTCTCGTTGATGCCGGTGCTCTCGTTGAAGCCCTCGACGAGGTTGATGCCGACCGGCGTGCCGTCCGCCAGCCTGCCCGCCAGGAAGGCCCACCGCCAGGCGGTATGCCGCGCCAGGTAACCCTGGGTGTAGTCGGTGCCGCCCACACCGCCGTCCATCCGGAAGCGCTTGCCGCCCGCCTCGAGGCTGCCAAAGGACAGCATGCCGCAGCGCTTCTGGGTGACGTTGACGAAGCCGTCGCCCTCCACGGGGGCAATCACCGTCAGCGCGGGAGGGCCACCGGCCACGAGCAGATCTCCATTCCACTGGAAGGACTGGAGGCTGCCGGTGCGCAGCCGGCTCACATCCACATGGAGGTGGTAGCGCTCGTCGTCCTCGCCGCGGCGCGCCGTGAGCCGCCCGCCGAGGGTGCGGAACGAGGCCGTCAGCCCCGCGCCGGGCTTGTCGCCCACCTCGGCCAGCGGGCCGGGGGCCCCCAGGAAGCTCACGTCACAGAGGGGACGCTGCTCCTTGAGATCCAACGCCACGGCGAAGGCGTTGGCCGAGTAGCCCACGTCCACCACCGCGAAGAGGGCGAGCACCTCGGGCGTGGCCGCCAGGGTGTAGTGCCAGCGCTTGCGTTTGAGCAGGCGGGCGGGAGCCGCGGCGGGAGCCCATCGGCCCTTGAGCCGGGAGAGATCCACCTCGGGCAGCTCACCCTGGTAGGTGCCGAATCGCGGTTCACCGGACGCCGTGGCCACGGAGGCCGGCGCCGGAAGGAGATCCATTTCTCGCTCCGGTGTCATTTCATGCCCAGGGTGGGCCTTCTCCTTCCCATCTGCCACCCGGCCCCGGGGTACGACGGATCACTCGCGCACAGAACGCCGCCGGGAGTGTGCGGGGGTGGACCCTGTTGAGGCTCGAACCGCTCCAGCCAAGAGAGCCAGGCCCCTGCCGCGCACCTCCTGGGAGGGTGGCCAGGGCCGCCCGGCCCGCGTGTCGGCCGACGAGGACCGTGCTGCGCCCTCATCTGGCCACCTCCTCGATTTATCGACTGCTCTTCAGTGTCGGCGTCCGCGCCGCGGGAGCCCCAGCAGGAGCAGGGTCCATGGCCAGGCCCACCCGGAAGCGCCACCCGCCGTGCAACCCATTTTGTTCGCGGGAGGCGAGGACACCGTCCAGTGGTACTCGGCGGGGGTGGGGTCCACGTTGCCCGCGATGTCCCTCGCACGCACTTTGAAGGTGTGCTTGCCCTCCAGAAGGGGGTTGTAGTGATGGGGGGAGGTGCAGGGGAGGAAGGCCTGCATATCCAGGCTGCACTCGAAGGAGGCGAGGTCCACGGCCGCGGACTTGAACGAGAAGATGGCTATCGTGTCCAGGGTCACCGGAGCGGGAGTCGAAGACCCGAGCACGGTCTCCGGAGGCGTGATGTTGCTGACGAGGAGTATCGAGCTGGCGGTCAGCGTCTCGCGGGTGGCGTTGAGCAGATAGTAGCCGCTCGGGAGCGAGAGGGGGTGGGTCGCCGTCATGGAAGTGCTCGAGGCGTGCTGCTTTTGCAAGGTCACCCACAACCCGTTCTCGACGGAGAGCAAGGACAACGAGGGGAAGAAGTTCGTCCCGTGGTCACCCAGTCCGTTGCCCGTCACCCTGAGGAGGGAGCCAGGCTCCCACGAGTGAGGACTCACGACGGTGATGCTGGGGCGCCAGGCGCTGGCTCCCGCTGAATCCTCCACGTACAGCTCGGCGGAGCCGTCGGCGGACGCGCCGCTCACCACGAGGACCTTGCCATCGGACAGCAGGGTGGCGCTGTGGTAGGCACGGGCCTTTCTCAGAGAGCCTGTGGAGGACCAGGCACCCGTGTCTGGGTCGTACACCTCGGCGGTGGCGAAGAGCGAGCCACCGTTCCTCCCTCCCGCGATGAGGACCTTGCCGTCAGGCAGCATCGTGGAGGTGTGTCCTTTCCGGACCCGACTCGGCGCGCCCGTGAGAGACCACTTACCGGTGCCTGGGTTGTACAGCTCCGCAGTGGCGGCAGCGCCTGAGTTGCTGTCTCCGCCAACCACGAGGACATTGCCATCGGACAGCAGGGTGGCGCTGTGTCCTCTCCGGGCCTGACCCAACTCCCCCGCGGAGGACCAGGTACCCATGACTGGGTCGTACAGCTCGGCGTTGGCGAGGAGACTTGGGCTGGCGTACCCGCCGACCACGAGGACATTGCCATTGCTCAGCAGGGTGGCGGTGTGGCCGGTGCGAGCCGTCATCAGCTCCCCCGCGGAGGACCAGGTGCCAGTGGCTGGGTCGTACAGCTCGGCGTTGGCGAGAGGACCTGTGTTGGCGTACCCGCCGACCACGAGGACATTGCCATTGCTCAGCAGGGTGGCGGTGTGGTGGCTGGGGCTGCGACCCAGCGAATCCGTGAAGAACCAGGCCGCGAGGGGTGGTTCGTACACCTCGGCGGTGGCCAGAGGCGTTGAGTTGCTGCTGTTCCCGCCGACCACGAGGACCTTGCCGCCGGGCAGCAGGGTGGCGGTGTGGTCATGACGGGTCTCGGTCATCGACGCCGTGGGGGACCAGATGCCGGTGGCCGGCTCGTACACCTCGGCCGTGGCGCTTTCGCCCCCGCCGGCCACGAGGACCCTGCCATCGGCCAGCAGGGTGGTGGTGTGCTGGGTGCGAGACCTGGTCAGCTCCCCCGCGGAGGACAAGGCATCCCAGCGATCGACGGACGGATCATACACCTCGATGGTGGGGGTATGCTTCGAGCCGTTACCCCCGCCGAGCAGGATGACCTTGCCATGGGGCAACAGGGTCGCGGTGTGTCCGGCCCGGGCCTGATGCAGCCTCCCCGTGGTGGTCCAGGTTCCGGTGGCTGGCTCGTACACCTCGGTCATGGCGGGATACAGCCCGCTGAACCCGCCGGCCACGAAGACCTTGCCCTCGAGCAGGAGGGTGGCGGTGTGGTGAGCGCGGGCCTCCTTCAAGGAACCCGTGGAGGACCAGGTTCCGATGGCTGGCGCGTACACCTCGGCGGTGGCGAGATACCCTCGGCTGGAGATTCCGCCAACCACGAGGACCCTGCCATCGGGCAGGAGGGTGGCGGTGTGTCCGGTGCGTGTGTCCGCCATGCTCCCCGTCGTCCTCCAGGCCGAAGCAGGGGAGGAGGCCATCGCGTCATTCACAACACCTTGCGCGGCGACCTCTTCCTGCCCCTCCTGGTCCTTGTCACCCAGGGGGGCGGAGGTCTGGGCACAGGCCAACAGCAGGCAGAGAAGCAGTGACAGTCGCTGTGGTTCGAAGGGCATGGGATGTCAGTGACACGAGGGACAGGGGTGGTGCGGGGTATGACGACGAGCGGCTCGTTTTGTGATGGATGTGCGCGCGGCTGAGCCAAGCTCATTGGAACAGGCACGAGGACGTCTATTTGGAGGCGCCCCACCGGATGACGGGAACCAGCACCTGGTTCCATCCGCTTTGGCTGGAAGAGGATCTGAGTTGCCCATCTCCCAGCGCTTCGGACTGCACCTCCCAGGATGCCGGCTTGTTGCTCCAGGGGGCCGTGCTCTCAAGCTTGAGGTCGACCGGGACGGAGAGGACCCGGGCGAAGTCAGCACCGGCTGACTTCATGGAGGCCAGTGCGTCCAGGGAACTGGGCCTGAGCAGGGCACTCGGCGTCTGGCTGTGAGGAGCGAGTCGCAGAGTGGACTCGTCGATGCAGCCCTCCCGCGCCGGGTTGCACGGCGCGGCCGGCACGCTGCAATCCGAGCAACTCCCCCCACAGTCGATATCGGTCTCATCCCCGTTGAGGATGTTGTCGGAGCACCGCGGGGGAGAACAGACCAGGGTGGCCCGGTCGCAGACCGGAGCGGACTCGGAACAATCGGCATTGGTGCCGCACTTCTGTCCCGCGTCGCAGCGCTTGCACACGCGCAAGGGGCCCCCACAATCGATATCACTCTCCTCGCCCGAGAGGACACGGTCCCAGCACGTTCCGGCAACACAGAACTGTCCATCGGTGACGCCGCTCACGCAATGGGCGGCCACCGCGCTGCGAGCGCCTACCGCGCACTTCGGGCAGCTATAGCCACACGTGTTGTGGCAGGGGGGCATGCAGTACCCCAGCCCGCCTTCCAGGCTCCAGACCTGCGAAGAAATGCTTATCTCCTTGTTCCAGACCTCGAGCGGGCCAATATCGAAACCGCTCTCCCCGCCGGCCTCTTGGGCGTAGCTCGAGCCGGGCACCTGCAAGCGCCCACCGACCTGAATGCCGAAATTTCCATACAGCCCGAGCGTCACCTCCGATTTTGGCGGTGTACCCAGGGAACCCGGAGCGCATCGCGCCCCATAGTCCGCACGCGCCACCACCGACCCGCGAACACCAACGTTCAAGCCGGCGGTGTCGTACACGAATACGTTGACGCGTGGAATGAGTCCACAGGACACGGAGAGACCACCACCTGCGGTGACTTCCACCCGACTGTCCTTGTGGCTCTCGAAGACCGGCGGACTTCCCGTTACCTTTCCATCTTCGTAGCGGGCGCTGAACTTGAGAACCGTGGCGTGGTTGTACTCCATCTTCGCCTTGATGCCCGCCTTCGCTTCGAATCCACACTCCAGGTCGAGCTGGAATGTCTGGGTGAACACCACCGGCACAGGCCCCGCCATGACGACCTGGGTGGCGGGCTTGGTGATGAAGAGGGTGCGCTTCCATCCACCAACGGGCTTCATGTCCGGATCATTCATGAGCTTCTCGCGAGCTTCATTGAGAACCGCGCCGGCCACGTCCGCTTGCTTCGAGAGCGCTTCTTCCAGCGCACTCCCATGCTTGTCCTTCGCATGGCCCACCCTGGCCTCCAGAGCGACCTCGATGCGGATGTTGGCTTGGTACTGACTGTCCACGTTCATCCATGTCGCCAACGTGCCGTCCTGGCCGACGTTGGGAATGCGCATGCCCAATTGGGCCCCCGGCTTGAAGGTGACATCCGCGGCGATGTCACCCACCCCCTGGAGGGTGAGCTCCAAGGGCACATGTCCGCTGTCATTGAAACTCTTCGTGTAGGGCTCGAGGGAGAACAGGCGGACTTGCTGGCTCACCTTGATTTCTGGACTGATGCTCACGCTCTTCTCGAAACTGGCGGACGTAACGGTTCGCCACGCGTCCGCCGCGGCTCTGGCCACCGCCTTGGCGGCACTGTCGGGCGCCGCGTCCTCATGGAGAGGGCTGTCTATCTCCGAGGAGAGCACACCCGCGTCGACGTACAGGCGGTTGGCCGCCCACTGAAGGTCGAGCTTCGACAGATCGACATCCTTCATCCGAGAGAAGTCGAGCGTCTGCTGTAGGTCACCCGTGATGATGTCCTGGAGGGCGACGGGCTCCGTGTGTACCACGATGGTCGAGCCGGCGCTGCTGACGGACGTCACCCTGCGGGCGAAACCCAGCAGGTTCGCGCCGGACCCCTCGCTGGGGCCAGCCACCACGACCCGGCCTGGTTCCCACTGGAGGACCTCTGGGGTAGCCTGCCGCGGGAAGCGCAAGGAGTCCGGCGTGACGACGACGGTTCGCGCCTGCTGCGCGGTGACGACTTCCACCCAGGGCTGTGCCCGCAGGTTGTTGAAATCCGGTTCGAACCTCGGCGTCCAGGTGGAGCCGTCAAGCTGCTCAATGGGGTCGCCGCTGCCTGCATCGAAGGCATGGGGCGCCGGAGGAGTCCTGGAGCACGCCCCCCCCAGGAGCACAAGGCCGAGGAGCGAAGCGAACCGGGTCATGGCGCGCACGTCTGCTCTCGAGATGAACATGTCCACTCGCTTCCAGTTGGAGCCAGAGTGCCTTCAGGATGAAATCGGCGCCTCGTCCCCTGCAGGTAGCGGAGGAAGCGGGGGGAGAGTCTCCCCGTTGCCAGGCTTCTGCTTCCCCACCGCGTCGGCCTGGGGGGGGGGACCAGGGCTCCCCGCTCTCCAAACCCGAAACGAGCGAGCCGACGAAGCGGTCGAGCTGGCGTTGCACCTGCTCATGGTCGGCCCCACGCACTCGAGACGGAGCTGGACATTGAGGAGCCGGGCGCACAAGCCACCATTGGGCTCACCCATCGTCAGGTAGTACTGATTCTCGTTCTCCCCCGAATACGAGAGCGCCAGTCTGCAGGCTCGCGGAGGAGGGAAGCGGAGGACGCCCGCGCGGCCCTTGTCGGTGTCCTTCTCCAGGGAAGTGATGTCCAGGACCACGGGGTTGATGCGGAGCTGGCCGGTGGTGTTGTCCTTCTCCTTGATGGTCCCCTCCCAGCTTCCGACGATGCAATTGGCATCACTGGCAAAGGCCGGCTGGGCGAACAGGCCGAGCATGGCGCCCGTGGCCAGCGCCAGCCTGGTGGTGGTGCGCAGGCTCGTTCCGAGGGAATGGTTGAGCAGCTTGAACAGGTGCATTCTTTTCTTTTTCCTTGTGATTGAAGCGGGTTGACGACAGCTCGGTGAAACAGGTGGACGGCGATTCAGCTCACCTCTGCCCTTCAGGCAAGGTGTCCCGCAGGCGCCTGGCGTCTTCTTCCGAGAGATTGAGGCGGAGGACCCCGCGGCGAAACAGGAAGAATGGGAAGAGGAATCCGAGGAGGCGGCGAAGAAGGGAGGGCGGACGTCCCGTGGCGTCATCCCCTGGCCATCCGTCGAGCCGCTTGAGCGGCGCGCCATCGAGCAAGGCCTCGCCACCTCCGGGTTGGGAGCCCGATAGGGTGATACGCAACCGTCGCAACTCACGGGGGCTCCGCGGGTGCTTGTGGATGAGCAGGTTTACCCTCCTGAGGCCGCCAGGGTAGCGCCTGCGCTCCGTCTCGAGTTCGACATCGACCTCGAAGGTAAAGCCAGTCACCTGGGGCAGGACCATACGCCGCAGGCTGAGCAGCGGCAGAGTCAGGGTCTCGGAGTCGCGGAAGCCCGATGGCATGGCCGGGACGTGGACCCTCCAGCTCCGCGATCTGACCACCCCATCCTCTCCGACCTCAGCCATGCGCTCCACCATGAGCCGATGCCGTTCGGTCGCCGCGCGCTGCGCGTGGCCCACCGCCGTCTGGAGGGTCCTCAAGAAGGAATCAAATGAATGGGTAGGCATGCGCGTCTCCGGGATTGCGTGCTCCTACAGGCCCTCCCCACCTCGTGGCTGCCCTGCACCCGCTCGGAGCGCAGGGCAGCCCCTGGGTCAGGACTGCCCGTCTTTCGCTGGCTCGAGCCAGAACGGCCTTCGCGAGAAGCCTATGTGGTAGATCATCGCCTGCAACACCACCTGGTGCTCGCCGATGTTGAGAAGATTGAAGGTCTTCTCGATTCCGACGATGCGGCCCTTGGGCGAGTCAGACAGGCACCGGTTCAGCAACGCGGTGGATGCCCGGATCTCATCTTCCCGCTGGAGTTGCTCGGGATTGATGCTGCCAACAACGATTCGCTGCACGTAGCCAACGTCAGTCAGGTCGAACATGGGCGGCTCGAGTCATCGAGTTGCGAGGGGTCCGGCGTGGTTAGGCGGTCGCCTTGATGGTCTTCGGCGCGATGGCGGAGTTCATGATGTCCAGCACGCGCGCCAGGCCTTCCGGCATTCCGTCGTCGGAGGCATGGACCGCGACGTGGTACTTCGCCGACTGGTCGGTGGACCGGGTGTTCTCCTTGTGCGAGGCGACGGACCCCGAGACGCTCAGCTTGGCACTGAAGGGCCCCCAGCCAGCCGAGGCCTCAAGGCCCACCGTGAGCGACTTGTCCTCGGACTCCTTGGAGGTCTCCGAGCTCTTCACCTCCATGTCGAACGTGACGTCCACCGTCTTGATGGCCAGCGAGGGCACCTTGACGATGGCGAGCAGCGGCACATCCAGCGTCACGTCCTCGGTGGGGGCGGAGCCATCCTCCTTGGGAGCCGCCCCCGTGGGCCGGGTGAACTTGAACGTCGCGGTCCGGACGGCGCCGTAGGCCTGCCCCTTCTCGGTGGGGGGAAGGAAGCCCACCACCTTGATGAAGTCCGCCGTGGCGTTCGCCATGCGTACCTGGGCGTCGCATGCCGCCATCAGCGGCCCTCCGATGAGGTCCCCCATCGGAAGTCCCTTGAAATTGTCAGCCATCTTCTCAGCCATGTTTTACTCCTCAGCCCGGATACGTTTTACGAGCTCATGGACCATCCGGGCCAGTCCATCGCTCGGTTCATGCCCTTCGACACGAAGGACAATCTTCGCGCTGTTGCGCTTGTCATTCCTCGACAGGGAGGCCACGTCGACCTGGAGAGTGCCGCTCCCCTCCAGGGCCGGAAGTTCGACGGAGTCCTGGGTTTCTCCGGGCGCTCTGGCCGCATGAGGGTCGAACTCCAACAGCCCCACTTCCATGTCTATCTGGATGTCCTTGATGGCGAGCTGATTGGGCCTGATGAGCGCCAGCCAGGGAACCCGGATGTTGATGTCCTTGTCATCTCCGTGCGACAGGGACGGCACCAGCATGGAGACCTGCTTGGGACGGCTGTCTTCGTCGAAATACCTCCGCAAGGAGGCAAGCTGGTACTGTTCGAGTTCGTCCTGCGCTTCGATGACCGAGCTGGCGATTGCCTCGACGAGATGGTGAAGACCAATTGGACCGGCCATTGCTTCTTGTCCCTACCCTTCTCTTTTCTGAGTTCTTTGAAGCCTTGTTGCTTCAATCCAAAATCGTGCGACTCTGGCTGGCCGCTCCCGTGCGGGGAGTCTCCCGGCCCTCGCTTCTTCTGTCCCAGTGTCTGATTCGAAGACAGCGCCGGGCGGAGTGTTGTGAATTCAATTTCCGGGCGAGGCGGACAGCTTCAAATGCTGCGCACCGGAGGAGCCGGAGGGGAGCGCCGGCCAGCGACGTCATGGCGCTCTGCCGAGCGTATGGCGCATGCGCTCGCAAGCGAGCTGAATCCGCTTCCGGGTGTTGCACTGGGTCAACTTGAGGCGCTCGGCGATTTCCGGGTAGGACTTGCCCTCGCGAAAACGCATGACGAGGGGGGCCCGCAGTGGCTCTGGAAGCTGCTGCACCAGCTGCCACATCCCGCAGACACCCTTACTGGCTCGTGACGTCCGACGAGCCGTGAAAGAGGCCGGCGAGGCGTCGAGTCGGTCCCGCACCGGCAGCCGTGGGGAGCAGCCACCGCGAGCAGCGGAAGCCAATCCGCGGGTGCCCCCTCAAGGGCCCTCCGTAGTACTGCTCGCCGTGGACGAGTCGTGCGTTGGCGATGATGCCGCTGGATACGACCCGCGGGAGGAAGTCCCAGCCGTAGTAGGTGTACCAGCCGTCCACCCACTCATCCCGGTCGAGGTGCAAGACGTCTGTCATCGGCTGCTCCAGCCCTGCCTGGAGCCCTTCAGGAGGGGCCGTGGCCTCGCAGACTCCCAATCACCGGGCCGGACATCTCAGCGGGACCAGGGAGAGGGCGGCTCTCGCTGTCCTCGGGGAAGAGACGGCGCCGTGCCCCGGTTGTGAAGCATTCCAGGTCAAAAACAAGGCGAACAGACGTCCAGGAGCCTGTGGCCTGCCCGCTGCGTGTGATTTGAAGCTAGCGCGAGCCCACCGGGGGCGGCTCCTCCATGCGTCCCACGGTGGTGGTGAGGCGGGCCGCGAGACCTCCAACTCCTTCGTCAGCGCTTCCGCCGTCCTGGCTGCCGTCCGGCAGTGGGCGCTTCATCCGGCAAGCGATGCGCCCTGAGCCTGCCTGGGAAGACTTAATGCGAGAGCCTGGCTACACGGCCCCCCTCCCGCCCGCCCAGCCCGGCCCCTCCGTGGCCCTTCCCTCTCACCGCCCCGGCAGGTATGCACCGGTGCGATGAACAACGCTGAACGAGCCCAGCTGCCTCCCTCCAGGGAACCCCGCTCCACCTTGTCGCTGGAAGAGGTGCACCAGGTCACGCGCCTCCTGGAGGCGATGGCCGAGCACCGCATCCTGCTCAACGGCGTCCCCGAGGAGGATCGGAAGGCCTTGCTGGCCGCGGCCGGCCGCCTGGTGCACCCGAATCGCGACGAGAAGTCGCGGCTCCAGAAGGCGCTGAGGCGCGAGCGCAAGGAGACGAAGCGCGAGCACGACCGCGTCATCCGCGCGACGACGGAGATCCGCTCGCTGCGCCGCTCCCCCGTCTTCACGGTGCCGCAGTTGCCTCCGCCGCCCCCTTCGGAGCAGGGCCCGGAGCGGCTCCTCGAGGTCCCGCGCCGCTGCTACGTCTGCAAGACGGAGTACCGCAAGCTGCACTTCTTCTACGACACGCTGTGCGTCGAGTGCGGGGACTTCAACTACGCGAAGCGGACCCAGCGGGCGCCGCTGTCCGGGAAGGTCGCGCTCATCACCGGCGCGCGCGTGAAAATCGGCTATCAGGCGTCGCTGATGCTGCTGCGCTCGGGGGCGCGCGTCATCGCCACCACCCGCTTCCCCCTGGACTCGGCGGAGCGCTACGCGCGCGAGCCCGACTTCGCGGACTGGTCGCACCGGCTGCACATCCACGGGCTGGACCTGCGGCACGCCCCCAGCGTCGAGCTGTTCGCGCGGCACATCGAGCAGGCGCATCACCGGCTGGACATCCTCATCAACAACGCGGCGCAGACCGTGCGCCGTCCGCCCGGCTTCTACGCGCACCTGCTGGCGGGCGAGCAGCGCCGCATCGATGAGCTCCGCCCGGAGCTGCGCCCGCTGCTCGCCGGACACGTGGAGTGCGTCGCGTCGGTGCAGCCCACCCTCGGACCGGGCGTGGACGCCTCGTCGCTCATGCCCACGTGGCGCAGCAGTGATCCGGCCATCGGTATCCACTCGTCCGCCGCGCTGTCGCTGCTCCCGTATGCCCTCGAGCAGGAGGGCGACACGAGCGCTCTCTTCCCCCAGGGTCGGCTGGACGCGGATCTGCAGCAGGTGGACCTGCGGGAGATGAACTCCTGGCGGATGAAGCTCGCGGACGTGTCGACGGCCGAGATGCTGGAGGTCCACCTGGTGAACGCGGTGGCGCCCTTCATCCTCTGCGGCAAGCTCAAGCCGCTGATGCTGCGCGACCGCTCCTCGCCCGGCCACATCGTGAACGTCTCGGCGATGGAAGGCAGCTTCTCGCGCGGGACGAAGACGGACAAACATCCCCACACGAACATGGCCAAGGCCGCGCTGAACATGATGACGCTGACCTCCGCGCCGGATTACGCGAAGGACAACATCTTCATGAACGCGGCGGACACCGGCTGGGTCACGGACGAGGACCCGGCACAGCACTCCGAGCGCAAGCAGAATGAGCTCGACTTCCATCCGCCGCTGGACATCGTCGACGGCGCGGCCCGCGTGGTGGATCCCGTCATGACCTCGGAGAACACCCGCCAGTTCGTGTGGGGCAACTTCTTCAAGGACTACCGCCACACCCCGTGGTGACGGCCCTCAACAGGGGGTGACGAACGTGCAGCCCAGGGCGCTGGGACAGGCGTCGATCGCGCTGCACGGGTAGTCGGTGAATTGTTGGTGGGGATTGCCGCGGGGAGGGCAACGGCGCGCGCCCCCCACCGCGTCCGACAGCTCATCCTCGCCGAGCTCGGTCACCGGCTTGCCGGACGGGAGCTCGGGGAGCGCTGCCCGCTCCTCCGAGGTGAGGCTCGCGCGGAAGGCGGGATCCTTCCACGCACGGATGATGGTCTCTGCTCGCATGCTGTCCTCCTGGCTGGCCCTCTCCGGATGGAGAAGACACTTCAAGAGGGATGGAGTTGCCTCGGGACGTATGTGACGCTGTCGTCCGCCCGCCCCATGAGCACCCACTCCGCTCAGGGATGCGCGATGACGATGAGCGTGGACGCCCGGGCCTCCACACACGCCATCACCTTGCGCATCGTCACGGGATCCAACGCACCGAACGCCTCGTCGAGCACCACGACCTGGGCCCGCTGAAGCAGCGCTCGAGCCACGAAGACCCGGCTCTGCTCCCCATGCGAGAGCTGCCAACCGCGCTCCCCGACGAGCTGCATCAAGCCAGAGGGCATCCGCGCCAGCAGCTCGCCCAACCCGAGCTCTTCACAGAGCGCTCTCGCGCTGTTCAGGTCCTCGGGGGTGGGAGGCCACTGCCGGCCCAGCAACAGGTTCATCGCCAGCGTGCCGGACACCACATGGTTCTCATGGAACTGGGGAGCACCGGCGATCTGCGCGCCCCACCCATCCCGCGTCCACGTGGCCATGTCCAGGCCGCCCAGCAGCAACAGCCCCGACCCGTGGCCTCGCAACCCCGTCAGGATGGAAGCGAACGTGGACTTGCCCGAGCCAGACGGTCCCTCGAGCAGCACGCGATCTCCGGAGCGCACGGCCAGCGAGGCCCGCTCGAGCACCGCCCGGGGAGCCCCCGTGTGCTTGAAGACCAGGTCGCGCACCTCGAGCAGGGCCTGGGTCTTCGGGGGAGCCGCCTCGGGCGCCACGGGAGCGGCCACCCCGCCCGTAGCGTTGGAGCTGGCGCTCCGGGCGGCCTCCAGGATGGGACGGACATTGCGGAACAGCACGCGCGCACCGGAGAGCGCCAGGGCCCCGACGGACAACGCCCCCACGGCTCGCGCCGCCATCAGCGCGGCCCCCACGCCCACGGCGATCCTCGCGGTCGAGGCCCCCGCGAGCACGGCGGGGAGTGTCGCGATGATGACCACCGGGAGGAGTCCCCGCCGGGAGAGCGCCGACAACCGCGCCGTGGCCCCATCCAACTGCTCGGAGACCTCGGCATAGTGGGCCAGCTCCTGGTCCTCCGCTTCGTGCCAGCGCTCCGGCCGCTCCTGCGCGAGCCTCGTCCGGTGGCCGAGCATGCGCTCGATGAGGCCATGCGTCATGGCGACCCGTGCCTCCGTCCACTGGCGGAAGCGCAACGACTGGCGCGCGACGAGCACCGCCAGCACGCAGCAGAAGCCCCCCAGGGCCACCAGCCCGTACCCACCCGCGGGGCCTGTCGCCATCACACTCGCCGCCAGCACCACGTCGACCACGGCCAGGAGACTGGCGAAGCCTCCCGTCAACGTCAGCTGTTCCATCCCCGCGCTCTCGAAGGTCCTCCCGACGAACTCGCCCATTCCCCCGCGCCGGGCCTCGTCCACGGGCAGCGCGAGTGCCCCCGCCAGCAACTGCCTGCGCAACAGCGCGGAGAGCTCCATCGCCAGGCTTCCCTGCGCCCAGGCCAGCGCCGCCTGGAGCGGCACCATCGTCAACCCCATGAGGGCCCAGGCCCAGAGCCATCCCTGGTCCAACTGCCCCTCGAACGCGCCCCGACCCACCAACCACCAGCCGGAGAGCACACTCACCTGGATGACCGTCGCCAGCAGGAGGAGCAGGAGTAGCCGCCGCCCGGTCCGCAGCGCCCGCAGGTGCTGGAGCATGCGGGCTCCCGGTGGCAACCGGAGCGTGCGCGCGGCGAAGAGGTGGACCTGGGAGAGCTGCGCGCCCAGCAACGCCCGCCGTGCCTGGAGCCGCTGTGGCCCCTCCAGTCCGGTCCGCTCCAGGACGCGATCGGCCACGGGCCCCTGGAAACGCTCGACACGGGCCTGTGCGGCGGCGGTCAGCGAGGAGAGGGGAACCTCGTGCACCGACTCATCCGGGGCGAGGACCCGCGCGGTCCGTCCCGAGGAAGACAGGCGGAGCAGCGCGACCACCGAGGCCCCCCGGGCGCTCGTCATCTCCACGAGGGCCGGAGCCGCGCGGCCCAGGGCACGCTCGACCTCACCGTGGCGCGTGTAGTGCGGTTGCAGTTCGAGCCCCAGCGCCTGGGCCGCCGCGTCCAGCCACTCGCCCACGCGGCCCGGTTCCGCGGGCACCGCGCGCGGGAGCGCCGGGCGAGCAGGGGGCAACGGCAACCGCGCCGCTCGCGCCAACGCCTCCATGGCCTCGCCCGCGCGCTCCAGCGGCCAGGCCACCGCCTCCAGGTCTCCCCCCCCGCGCATCACCCTTCCTCCCCACGCCGTTCGGTGAGCACGCCCTGCTCCAGGACGAGCCGCCTCCACCCGTCCCGCCCGGACAGCGCCCGCTGCATTCCTTCCTCCTCCTCCAGCAAGGCGCGGTAGTGGGAGCCCTCGCGCGCCGCGAGCGTCCGGGGCGCGCCGTCCTCGACCAGCCGTCCTCCCTCGATGACCAGGACCCGGTCGAACGAGCGCGTCTCGGAGATGTCATGCGTGATGCAGAGCAGCGTGGCGCCCTCGAAGCTCCGCCGGGCCCGCGCCAGCAACGCCGTGCGGCGGTCCCGCTCGAGCCCCCGGAAGGGCTCATCGAAGATGACCAGCCGCACCCCAGGCCGGAGCAACGCCCGCCCCAGGCGCACCCGCTGCCCCTCACCACCCGACAGCAGGCCGCCCCCCTCGCCCAGCCGGGTCTGGAGCCCGTCGGGCAGCTTGTCGAGCAGCTCGACGAGGTCGGCCTGGTGCAGCGCCTGCCCCACCCGTGGCAGCACCTCGCTCGCGTCGGCGCCATAGGTGAGGTTGTCCACCAGCGGCTTGTTCCAGAGCGACACCTCCGGATCCACCCACGCCGTCTCCCGCCTCAGCCGCCACAGGGCCTCTCCCTCCAGCGGCTCGCCATCCACCTCGACCTGCCCCGCGGCCGCCCGGTGCCAGCCCAGGAGGAGTCCCACCAGCGATGATTTTCCCGCTCCCGAGGCGCCCACGATGGCGACGTGCTCACCGGGCCGGACCGAGAGCTCGATTCCCCTCAGCAGGAGGTGGCCCGCGGCCTTCACGTCCACCTGACGCAGCGACAGGGCCACGCCCCGGGCCACCTCCGCCATGCGCGGCTGCGTGGCCAACGCGACGGACTTGTCCACCTCATCGGGCGCGAGCAGCGGCTCCATCATGCGGCCCGTGAATGACGACGCGACGGGGTACTGGCGCAACCCCTCGGAGATCTGCCGGCCCAGCGTCACCAGGGCGAGTGCCCAGTAGACGAGCAGCAGGACGGCACCGGGCGGGAGCCCTCGCGAGAGCGCGTGCATGACGATGGTCACCGCGCCCCCGGTCGCCGCGAAGGAGGCGAGGGTTTCGGCGGTGATGCCACGGCGCAGCAGGGTGCGGGCCGCGGAGGTGAACTCGTGCAGCGGCTCCTCCTGGGCCCGGCGGAGCGTGGGCCCGGCGCGGTGCGCCCGAAGCGCCACGGCTCCGCGCAAGGCATCGAGGTAGAAGCCCGAGAGCACCCCGTCGAAGTCCCGCATCCGGCGATCCGCGTCGAGCAGCGAGTGCTGGGCGAGCACGGGGATGGCGAGCGACAGGCCACCCGCCAGGACGATGAAGAACGCGCTTCCGGGGGCCAACCACAACAACCCCACGAGCGTCACGAGCAGCTCGGCGGAAGCCCGCAACACCGAGACGGCGAGGGTGGGCACGGTGCGCACCTGGTGGATGCCATGGCAGCGCTGCGCCATGTCCGAGACGAGCCGGCTGCGGAAGTAGCGGTCCCCCAGGCGGGGAATCTTGTCGAGGAACGCGAGCCGGAGGCGAAGCTCCAACCGCCGTCCCAGGTGGAGCGTCCCGAGCGAGAGGGGCAGCTCGAGCATGAGCAGTACCCCCAGCAAGCCGAGCAGCGTCACGACGCCAGCGAGCCGCTGCCCCGAGGTCGTGAGATAGCGCCCCGCGTCGATGACTCCGCGCAGGAGCAGGGCCTCCAGGAAGCCGCCCACGGCCGCGGTCAGCCCCACGGCGGCGAGCACCACGGGCGTGAGCACGCCATCCCGGCGCAACAGGCCCACCAGCTCACGCAGCGGGCGAGTGGGAGCCTCGCGCAAGGCGGCCTCGAGCTCCGGCGACAACGGGGGCTCATCCACCCCGCGCGCTCCGCGCAGCCCGCGAACCTTGACGCACACGGCGCCGCGCAAGATGAGCTGCCCGGCGTCCGGCTTTCCCACCGCCGTCCAATAGGAGGAAGGGATGACCTCCTCGGCACGCCCTTCCTCCAGGGCCGAGCGCACCTCGCGCAGGAGTTGCTCGAGGAACCCCGCCACTGTCTCTTCCCGCCGGAGGCCGTCGCCGTCCACGAGCGTCCGGACCAGCCGCGCCGCCGCATCCAGGCAGGCCAGGCTCTTCCAGGAGGCGTCCCCGAGGGCCTCGGCGACCAGCCGCTCCGAAACGGGCCCACCCACGAGCGAGGACAACCTGCTGCGCAGGCCCGCGAGAAACTCCTCCGTCCCGGCCCACTCGCGGAAGGCCTCGGCGGACACGGGCATCGCATGTACGAAGAGCTCGTCGAGCAGCTCGTTCACGGACACCCACCGCCGCCCCAGCGCCGGGTCCATGACCTGAACCAAGTGGCCCCACCGCTTCCAGAGCACCACGAAGTGCAGGTTGCCGTTGCCGAGGCTCACCACCACGAGGGCCGGCAGGGCCTGGGTCTCGTCGAGGAGCAGCTGATCCCTGGGGAGCATGGACTGCTCGGCGTCCAGCCCGAGCGTGACGGCCAGCTCCTCGAGCATATCGATGGAGGTGCCGTCGACGTCGGTCTGGCAGGACTCGCGGAGCCGTCCGTAGCTGACGGGCACGCCGAAGCCGCCGAGCAGGGACTTGAGGGCCGCCGGGCCACAGTCCATGGCCGAGGTCTGGATGACCTCCGGGATGAAGAGCCGTGGAGTGCCCGCCATGGACTAGCTCCCGCCCTTCGGTGGCGGCGCCCGGGCCGGGCCCTCGAGCCCCTGCCCCATGGTGCGGAGCACGAGCCGCATCGGCGTGGCCTGCCCCACCACGATGTCGAGGGTGCCCGGCAGCCCGTGCTCGAGCGGAATGCCCGGCGGCAGCGCATCCACCGAGAGTTCGACCCGCACCAGGCCCTCGCGGTCCTCACTCGCCACCGCCACCACCGTGGCCTCGAGCATGCCGAACTCCGTCCAGGAGAAGCCCTCCAACCGCATGCGTGCCGGCTGTCCCGCGCGGATCCGCCCCAGGGCCTCGGGAGTGAACTGCGCGACGACACGCACGGGCCCACCCGCCACCACCGTCGCGATGGGAGCGCCCGCCGCGAGCCGCGCGCCCACGCGCACGGAGCTCGTCTCACCGAGGACTCCTTCCGCGGGTGCTCGCACGACCCGGCGCTCCAGCTCCTCGCGCAGGCGCTCCAGGGTGGCGCGCGCGACACGCTCCTCCGACTCGAGCCGCGCAATCTCCCCCCGCAGCGCGGCGAGGCGGGTGCGCCGATCCGTGGACTGCATCGTTCCCTCGGCTCTCACCCGCGACAGGGAGGCACGCGCGGCCTGCTCGGCGGCCACGGAGCGCTCCAGCTCCGTGCGGACCCGGCTCCACTCCATCTCGCTCACCACCCCGCGCTTCCAGAGCTGCTCGAAGCTGGTCGCCTCCTTCTGGGCGCGGCGTGCCACCGCCTCGGCATCGGTGAGCCGGGCCCGCGCCTCCTCCACGCCCGCGGCCCCCTGCCCCTTCTGCTCCACCAGCGCCAGCTGCTCGGCCTCGAGCTCCGCGCGCGCCGCCTCCAATTGCGGCCCCAGCCCCTGGAGCACGGCCTCCGCCTCCGCCACCTGCCGCGCCTCCTGGTCACGCTCCAGCTCGACGAGGACATCCCCCGCGCGCACGGAACGGTGGAGCTCCACCCGCGTCCCCACCACCCGCCCATCCACGGGGGCCTCCACCGCATACACCTCGCGATGGGCCTCCAGCCGCGCCTGCACGCTGCGCTCGTAGACGGTGACCCGTGCCTGGAGGAACCAGATGGCCCAGATGCCGAGCAGCCCCACGGGCAGCAACCAGAGCACCGGCCGTCCCCGCCGACGAAGCAGCGCGCGCCACGTGCGCGGGAACAGGCCTTCAACCTTCATGGAGGACCCCATGGAGGACCCTCATGCGCGCCCCCTCGTGCTGGATGGAGGTGCCCCGCGAGACCGGCACCGCGGGGATGGAGCCCGCCCGCCGGTTTCGTGAGGAACGCCCAGGCACTAAAGGGGGCAGCCCGCCCGTTCTCCAGGCAGGCGCCGCCCCTCACATCGCTGGCTCAGGAGCGGCCGAAGACGATCTTTTCATCGCTCAGCAGCCGGGAGATGGCCGCCAGGCACACGGCGGCCAGCGCCACACAGCCCACCGTGCTCAGCACGAAAGGCAGCAGGCCCAGCGGCTCGCCGCGCATCAGCTCCGACACCAGCAGCTCCTGGCCCAGCACCGGCACCATGTACATCCACATCTGGCTCTGGATGGGGGAGAGGGCCAGCATCATGCCCGGAATCATCGGCAGCATCATCAGGAGCTGCAGGTACGTCTGGGCCTCCTTGAAGGAGCGCGCGAAGGTGGCCACCAGCATCTGCATCGCCGACGCCAGCAGCGCCAGCGGCAGCACCGCGCCCATCATCCCCACGGCGGCCACCGCGTCCAGGCTCACCTTCACGCCCAGGTCCTGCAGCGGCACGCGCTTGGCCACCAGCACGAACGCCACCGCCACCACCATCACCATGGTGCAGGAGAACACCGTGGTGGCCAGCCACTTGCCCACCACCAGCGTCCCGCGCTGCACCGGGTTGAGCAGCAGCGGCTCCAGGGAGCCACGCTCGCGCTCGCCCGCCATGGTGTCGATGGCCACGTTCAACCCGCCCATGAAGCAGGCGATGACCAGGAAGAGCGGAATCATGTTGAGGATGCTGGCCGCCAGCCGCTCCGGCGTGGCCAGGTCCACCTCCTCCACCCGCACAGGCGAGGCCAGCTCCGGCGCCACCCCGCGCGCCATCAGCCGCTGCGTGCCCAGCACGCCCGCGTACTGGCCCAGCAGCGACTGCGCCCGCCGGATGGTGAAACGCGCCTTGTTGCGCGAGTTGTCCATCACGAGCTGCACCTTCGCCGAGCGGCCCGCCGTGAAGTCCTTCCCGTAGTCCTCGGGAACGATGAGCACCGCGTCCAG
>DASQMW010000017.1:0-77714 GCA_035645295.1 Archangium sp. | reverse complement strand
CAGGCGCTGGCGACGGCGGCCGTCCGGCTGGGAGACACGTCGACCCTGGCGGCCTCGAGCGTGGATGTGTCGTGTTGCTGCTGCACCCCGTGCTGCTGCTGCGCGGCGACGGAAGTCTCTCCGTTCTCCGCTCAGTGAGCGCGGTACCCAACCCAGGCGCGGCCCGGTCCCAGACCGGACCCGCCACCAATCAGACCCTCGCATCCAAGGAGGACACATGCAGGCCAGAGGTCTTCAAGTCATTCGTCTCAACCCGGAGCGGTGTGTCCTGAAGCGGGGGATCCACGAGCTGGTGGTGAGCGGCACGGCCGTCAACACCGTGGTCGAGCCGCTGCTCACCCTGCTCGATGGGACACGCGACACACGGCAGCTGCTCGACTCTTTCTCCGCGGACCTGCGCCCGGACGTGCAGCAACTGCTGGAGGTGCTCCAGCGGCGCGGGCTCGTCTCCGCCGAGCCGGCCGGGGAGGCCGAGGCGCCCGCCGAGGGCGTGCTCGAGCGGGCTTTCTTCGACAACTTCGGGCCCATGGGCAAGACGGCCCCGGAGCTGTTGCGCCAGTCCACGGTGCTGGTGGTGGGGGTGAACCTCATCTCCCGCTCGCTCGTCCGCGGGCTGTTGGAGTGTGGCGTGGGCCGGGTCCTGCTGGCCGGCCATCCCATCCTCGACAACCACGTCGCGCCGTCGCGCTGGGTGCAAGGGCTGGGCGCCCTGGGCAACGTGGAGCTGCTGGACGCGATCCCCGATGAAGAGGCGGCGCTCCGCGGCGTCTCCCTGCTGTGCGCGACCTGCGACTTCGGCGAGGCCGAGGCCCTGTTGGAGATGAACCGGCTCGCGCTGCGCCACGGCAAGCCCTTCCTGCCCGTCTGGCTCTCGGAGATGCAGGGCGCCATCGGCCCGTTGAACTATCCCCGTGAGACGGCCTGCCTGCGCTGCTACCGCCTGCGCTCCGACTCGAACCATCCCAAGTACGAGCTCGCCCGGGCCATCCGGGCCCGGATGACCTCCGAGCCCGAAGCCCGCCAGTCCGTCGGGTTGCTCTCCCCCATGCCGGGCGTCCTGGGGGAGATCGCCACCGTGGAGATCTCCAAGGCGCTGGGACAGTACCTCCCGGCCGACTCCATCGGGCGCGTCATCGACATCAACCTGGTGTCGTTCAGCTCCATGGTGCGGCGGGTCCTGAAGATTCCCCGGTGCCCCGACTGCAGTGAGCAGACACGGTGCGCGCCCATGGCGCTGATGCGTGGACCGCAAATCACCCAGAAAGGCTGACCATGGCTCTGACAGGAATGGCTCCGTCATGGAGCCCCGGAATGACGGCTCGGGAGTCGAGGCGGCTGCGCCTGGACAGGCTCCTCGGATTGTGGAACCACCTGGTGGACCCGAAGGTGGGCGTCATCAACGAGGTCTACGAGCTGCCCATCGACGAGGACGACCCCAACTTCTTCCACTATCTCTCCACCTCCTGCAACACGGCGCGCTTCACCCCGCTGCAGAACTTCCGCAACAACGGGGGCGTGTCCACCGACCGTCCCACGGGCATCGCCAAGGCGATGGGCGAGGCGGTGGAGCGCTATTGCTCGGCCATCTTCGACTATGGCGACCTGCTGCTGGCGCCCTACCGCGAGCTGCGCCAGAAGGCCACCGCGCCGGACGCCTTCGCGCTCTACCTGCCGGAGCAGCACCGGCGGGGCAACCTGCCCTGGGCGCCCTTCACGGAGGACAGCCGCGTCTGCTGGGCCCGGGGGCGCTCGCTGTGCAGCGGCGACGAGGTGCTGGTGCCCGCGGCGATGGTGTACGTGCCCTACCACTACGTCACCTCGCGGGGGGACGCGGCCATCGTCCAGCCCATCTCGACGGGGCTCGCCTCGGGCTGCTCCTTCGAGGAGGCGGCGCTCTCGGGCCTGTGTGAGGTCGTCGAGCGCGATGCCTTCACCCTCACCTGGCAGGCCCGGCTCAGCGCGCCACGGATTGATCCCCTCACACTCCCGCCCTCGGGGCAGGATCTGCTGCGCCGCTATGCCGAGGTGGGGCTTGAGGTGCAGCTGCTCGACATCACCCTGGACATCCGCTTCCCCACGGTGATGAGCATCGCGCTCGGCGAGTCACCGGCCTCTCCCGCGGTGGCGGTCGCGGCGGCGACGGACCCCTCCGCGGAGGTGGCGCTCATCAAGAGCCTGGAGGAGTTGGCCCACACGCGGAAGTTCGCCAAACAGCTCATGGAGTACACGCCGCCGGTGCCCGTCGAGCTGGAGCAGGGGCACCCGCACGTCGAGGACCAGAAGCACCACCTGCGCCTCTACTGTCCCCAGGAGTCCAAGCCCTTCATCTCCTTCGCCTGGGCCTCGCCGGAGCTGCGGCGCTTCCCGGACGTGGTGGACCATGGGCACCTGCGGCCGGACGAGGCGTTGAAGGCGCTGGTCCGCGAGGTCGGCCAGGCCGGCATGGATGTGATTGTGTGCGACCTCACCACTCCCGATATCGCCGCGCTCGGCCTGCACGTGGTGCGCGTGGTGGTGCCGGGGATGAATCCGCTCTTCATGGGCCACAAGAACAGGGCCCTGGGCGGAAGGCGCCTCTACGAGGTGCCCCAGCGCTTCGGCCACCGGGGCATCGAGCGAGGCCATCCCGACAACCCCTATCCCCACCCTTTTCCTTGAGGAGGCACCATGGCCTTCGGCCCCATTGAGCAGCAATTCGTCAAGACAGGGGAGTCCGCTGTCTGGGAGCTGTTCCACGAGAATTCGAAGATGAGCAGGCGGGAGCGGCACACGGCCTTCGCCCTGCCGCCGTCGGATGAAACGGTCGTCCGGGCGATGAACCAGCTGCGGACGGTGAAGCCCTACCAAGACTTCCCCAAGGTGGCCCTGCCCCAGGAGCTGCCCGCCTCGGAGAAGAGCCTGGACGAGGTGCTCGTCGGCCGGGAGTCGGCCCGGCGCTTCCAGCAGGGGGACCTCCACCTGGTGGAGCTGGCCAAAGCGCTGTTCATGGGCTACGGCATCACCCGCGACAACAGCGATACCCACTTCCCCCGGCCCTTCCGCACCATTCCCTCCGGCGGGGCGCTCTATCCGCTGGAGATCTACGTCCACGCCACGCGGGTGCAGGGGCTGGAACCCGGGCTCTACCACTACGATCCAGAGGACTCCTCGCTGGACGTGCTGCGTGTGGGGGACGACTCCGGGATTCTCGCCAGCTCCGCCTTCCAGCCGGAGCTCGTCCAGGACGCCGCGGCCATCCTCCTCGTCTCCGCCGTCTTCATGCGCTCGACCTTCAAGTACGGAGACCGGGGCTACCGCTTCGTCCTGCTGGAGGCGGGCCATCTGGCGCAGAACGTCATCCTCACCACCCGCGAGATGGGGCTGGCCGCCGTGCCGCTGGGCGGCTACGTGGACCGGGAGTGGGATGGCTACCTGGGAGTGGACGGGCTCTCCGAGTCCGTGGTGTACGCGCTGCTGCTGGGCCGGTAGGTCGCCGCCGCTCCGGGGCGGGGGGCGGCGCGGTCCCGCCCCCCTCGGCCTCCTCAGGCCTTTTCTTCCCGCGGGGCCTGCTCCGGAGCGGTGGGCAGGCCGCCAATGCCCGCCATGTAGACGGTGGACTGCAGCAGCCCGTCGAGCCCGAGCAGCTCGTCCACGCTCCGGTCCACATACCCGCCCACCGGGACGCAGCCCAGGCCCAGCCCCGTGGCGGCGAGCGCCACGTTCTGGGCGACATGTCCCGCCTCCAGCAGGACGAAGCGGTAGCCCCGGTCCCCATACCGGGCGGTGCTCCGCTCGAACAGGCCCACGATGAAGAGCATCACCGAGCTGGTGACCGCGAGCTGCTTGGGGGCCAGCCCCGCGGCGAGCTTCGCGGAGAGATCTCCGTCCCGCAGCCTGCGCAGCTCATGCTCGACGGGGTTGTAGTGGTAGAGGCCGCCGGGCAGCCCCTCAACGGAGCGGGTGTGGAAGAAGAGCTCCAGGGGATGGAGCGCTCCCGCGGAGGGCACGGTCCGCAGCGGGCGCTGGAGGCCGGAGTCCTCGCTGTCGCGGGTGACGCCATAGGCGGAGTAGAGGAGGGTGGCCAGCTCCTCCAGGCGGAGCTGCCGCCGCTCCAGGTGGGCGGGAGTGGCGCGCTGTTGGAGGGCCTGCGAGAGGGGCATCTCCAGCGGCGCCAGGACGTGGGGCAGCGCCACCACGGGGTACTGCTCGAAGGAGAGGGGGCCGCCCGGGTTGCCCGGGGCCGCCTGCCAGGGCCGGGCGTCGAGCGCCTCGTGCCTCCGCGTCTTCGAATTCTCGTGGAAGGACTCCCAGGCCACCTCGCCCTCGGGGGCCTGGGAGTGCATCGCGAGCCAGTTCTTGAGCGCCATCAGAGGACCCCCTTGTTGAGGTAGGGATGGGGCGCGGGATTCTCCCCGTGGGAGGTGATGCCCCGGCCCGCGAGCAGGCGGGGGACTTCCTGGAGCCGGGTGCCACCCAGCGCCCGGTGCGTGTGGCCGATCAGCAGGGGATGCAGGCCCGGCACCACGGCGCGCACCACGCGCAGCCCGAGGGCGCGCAGGTCCGGCGTGGTCAGGTCCGCCAGCAGCGCGCGCAGGCCGGCTTCCTGAAGCCTGTCGGCGAGGCGCCGCCGCAGCTCCGCGGGCGGTGCCGGAGGCAGCCCTGGCAGCGCGTCGAACTCGATCCGCTCGCGCGACGAGAAGAGGAAGTCGGCGAGGGGGGCGTGGGCGGGATCGCTCCAGAAGAGGAGATGGGCCACCTGGTGGGTGACGTTGACGTGGCCCTCGGCGGGCTGCAGCGGGGGGAGGTGCGTGGAGATCTCCTGGCTGTAGCGCAGCACGACCGCGAGCTCTTCCAGGGCCGAGAGGACCGCGTCCTCGGGCGAGGGGGCCGCGCCTCCGGCGAAGACGAGGGCCGGCGAGCCCGGGGAGGTGCTGCGCAGGGCGGCGAGGACGACGGGGACGCCCAGGTCCGTGCTCAGGTCGAGCAGCGTGAGGGAGCCCACGCTGCTTTCGAAGCGGGATACCAGCTCGTAGGCCTGGTCGCTCAGCGTCTCCACGCGGATATGGGGAGGGGCGAGCCGCGCCAGCCAGGTGATGGAGAGGGCGTCATCCCGGATGGCGTCACACAGGGCGGTGACGGCGGCCTCGTCCGGGCCGCTGGCGAAGGCCAGGCCCGTCGAGGAGTGCGGGACGATGCGCGCCTCCCCGGACTCGGGCCGCTGCGTGTAGGGCAGGTAGGCCATGGCGGCCGGCACATGACAGGGGGTGCCGGTGTCGAGGTCCATCGCCGGTACCCAGCGGATGCGGCTCTGGCCGGTGAAGGGGGCCCAGGGGAAGTCCGGCTGCTGGTACTGCTGCGGAGCGTAGAGGGCGAAGGCCGCCGGAGGCGCGTGGGGGAAGGGCGCCTCGTCGCTGGTGGTCAGCACCAGCTCCTCCGGGGAGTAGAAGGCGGCGCAGTAGAAGCGGAGGGCCTCGGAGATGGCCTTCTCCGTGGCCCGCTCCGGGTCCGCCGCGGCCCCATCCAGCCGCACGGGGGGCACCTGCCAGCCCAGCGCCGCCATGTTGCAGAGCCGCGCCGAGGAGTGGAAGAAGGCGGGCCCCCCCGCCTGGCGCCGCACGGGGGTGACGTCGCGGATGAGCCCGACTCGCGGGTCGACGAGCAGTCCGGCCAGCGAGGGAATGGACCGCGCGGAGGAGGTCGCTCGCATCACGCGCTCCCTCCCGGCCGCACCGTGCCGCTGCGCACCGCCACCATGGAGGGCCGCTCCGCCAGGGGCGTGCAGACCGGACACCGCGGGAGCTTCAGGACGGCGCGGGCGCTCAGGTCCGGGGCCATGAGGTTGACCTCGAGGACGGTGCCCACCCGCCACAGGGGCGGCGCCAGGGTGAAGAGCTTGAGCAGCTCGACCGCGGCCACGTCGCCCAGCATGGAGGCCATGGGGGGCAGGAAGCCCACCGTGGCCTGTCCCTGGAAGGCCGCGGACTCGATGAGGTGGCGGCTCTGGGGGTCCGCCACGTGCGTGTTGCGGCGCAGGCGGAAGCACTCGTAGCAGGCCGTCTCGCCGGGCATCACCAGCGGGCCCACGTAGCCCACCATGTCCTGGAGGACCACGGGCAGGAAGGGCCGCTTGTGCAGCACGCAGAACTCATTCCACGCGCGCAGCAGTTGCATGCCGCCGAAGTCCGACGTGGCCACCAGGCAGTCGAAGCCCTGCGGGTCGATGGCCTCCACGCCCCCCGTGTGCGGCACCGGTGCCTCCAGCTCCGAGGGCCAGGCTCCGGGGCGCAGCGCCCCCTGCTCATCGAAGAGCCTCAGGTTGCGCAACAGCGGGTAGTCCCTCACCTCCACGGAGCGCAGCCCGCTGGCGTGCAGGCTCGCCGCGAGCCGCCTCGAGATGCTGTTGACGCCGATGAGGAGGAGGCGCCGATCGTCCAGGTGCTGCTCGCGCTGCTCGCCGAAGTGCCAATAGAAGATGTCCGTGGCGCTCTCGGTCTCCTCGGGTGTCTGGCCGCCGTCCATCACCGGCACGAGGAACCGGCGGCGGATGAGGTGCTCCAGCAGCCTGTCCACGTTGGGTCGCACGTTCTCCGGGAAGGGGGTGCGCAACTCCTCCAGCGTGCGCCCCTCCCCGGGAGTGGCCTCGAGCAGGTGTTGCACGGCCACCGCTCCCTCCCCCCGTACCCGCAGCTCCACCAGGCCCCGCTTGAGCAGCAGGCCGTCCTCCATGCCGATGATCTGAATGGGCACCGCCCTGTACCGCTCCGACGACAGTTCCATCTTCATGCGAGCACCTCAGGTAGAGAGCACCGCCCCCGAGGCATCCCGGAGCCGGACCTGCTCCCGGTGGAGGGCGTACTTGTCAGTGAAGACCTTGTAGAGATCCCGGTAGCGCCGCTGGAATTCCTCCCGGGGCAGCGCCGTCCGGGTCACCGCGTGCTGCAGATCGAAGAGCTCCCAGTAGGGCCGGCCGTTCGGCTGCTTCTCGAGGATGGGGTCGAAGGTGGAGAGCGCCTCCGTCCCTGGCAGCGGCGTGAGCACGGTGAAGGAGGGGTAGTCGATCTTGTTGTGCTGGATGAACCGGACCAGTTGCGTGAACTCCCGCGCGCTGTAGTCGGTGTTGACGACGAAGCCGCCGAACACCTGGATGCCCAGCTTGCCCGCGGCCTTCAGTCCCTCCTCTATCTGCGCCACATGCATGCGCTTGTTGTATTCGGCGAGCCCCTTCTCGGAGGGCGCCTCGATACCGATGAAGAGCCGCTCCAGGCCGACCTTGCGCCACTGGCTCATCAGCTCGGGTTGGCGCAGCAGGGTGTCGATGCGGCAATAGGCGAAGTAGCGCTTGCGGATGCCGGCGTCCTCGATGGCCTGGGCCAGGGCCATCATCCGCTTTCCATTGATGAAGGCCTCGTCGTCCACCAGGAAGACACACTCCTCGCGCACCGAGGCGAGCTCCTCCACGACGCGCTGGATGTCGCGCGTGTAGTAGCGCCCGTCCATGATCTTCCAGAGCGAGCAGAACGAGCAGCGGTAGGGGCACCCGACGGTGGTCCGCAGCAGGGCAATGGGCCGCATCCAGTCAATGAAGTACGAGTTCCGGTCCCCCGCCGTCAGGCTGCGGTCCGGAGGGGGGAGATCCTCGATGGAGAACTTCTCCGGGGGGCCGCCGCTGACGAAGCGCTCTTCCACCCGGGACCAGAGCCCGGGGATGGGGTGGACGGGGGCGCCCGACTCCAGGCGCGCGGCGAGCTGGCGCAGGGGCGCGACGCCCTCGCCGCTGACGACGAAATCCACCTGGGGCTCGAAGAAGTCCTCGGGGAGCAGCGTGGCGTGGTGCCCGCCCACCACTGTCCGGCACGAGGGCCGCAACTCCTTCACGCGCTTGCAGATGGCCAGCATCCGGAGCACGTGCATCGAGTAGCCGGTGACGCCCACCAGGTCGGGGGCGTACTCGCGCACCGTGCCGTCCAGTTCGTCCGGGTGCAGGCGCAGGTCGAGGATGCGGACGTCGTGGGAATCGGGCCTCAGCCCGGCGCCCAGGTATTCGAGCGCCAGCGGCTCGGCGATGGCTCCCAGGTCGCCATAGCCGATCAATTCCTTGCGCGCGTTTGGATATATCAAGAGAACCTTCATGGGCGCGCAATGTACAGGCCAGCGCGAGGCCGCCTAGTGTATGCCCGGGCTGCTGTGTCAAAACCGACAGGGATTGCATTCGCTGTGAGCGAGGTCCCGTCCGGTGGGGAACAGCGAATCGCCCCGCGGGGATGGGGTGCTGACATGTGCCGGGACCGCATGGCACAACGGTCGCTTACGTCAGGCCACGCTGCCTGGTCAGGGAGGTCAGGTGTGAATGAGTGGCGGCTGGTATCAGGTTGCGTATGAGCGTGAAATCACTGGCGCCTTGACGCCGGTGTCCCTCGCCGGGCGGGAGCTCATGCTCGTGCGGACGGAGCGGGGGCTGAGCGTGTATGACGCCTACTGCCCCCACCGGGGCGCGGATCTCCGCCGCGGTGGCAGGCTTTGCGAGGGCGCCATCGTCTGTCCATTCCACGGGCGCCGCATCGGCCTCGACAGGCCGGCGGAGGATGGCTTCTTCGTGCGGGGCTACCGCACCCTGGTGGTGGGAGGGCTGGTGTTCGTCCTGCTCTCGGAGGCGCACGACCATGGCTTCGCGCGGAGGATGGAGCAGCTCGATGAGAGCCACTTCTTCGTGCCTGGCTTCACCCTGCGGCTGCGCACCCGCCCCGAGCACGTCATCGAGAACGCCTTCGACGTGAGGCATTTCCAGCAGGTGCATGGCCTGGACGAGACGCCCGTGCTGGAGCTCGTCGAGAGCAGGGGAGGGGAGCTGGCGGTGCTGGGGCGCTTCGTCACCTCGCGTGCCAATCCCTGGCAGGACAAGGGGCGCGGGGCGCCAGGAGGAATCGACTTCCTCGCGCGCGTCTACAGCCCCACCCTCTGTGTCACCGAGCTGGGCGCGGGAGAGCGGGAGTACGCCGTCCTGACCGCGGCCACGCCGGTCTCCGCCGAGGAGTGCGTGCTGCGGGTGTCGGTGGCGGCCCCCGCCGGTCCCGCGGGTGCGCCGCCCGCCGAGGAGCCCATCCGCGCCCTGTTGCGCGACAGCAGGGCCGCCATCGAGCAGGACAAGGCCATCTGGGAGCACCTGGCCCGGGACTTCCCCAGCCGGTACACCCCCGAGGATCGCATCCTCCTGGCGTTCTACGAGTTCTGCCGCCGGTTCAGCCGGGAGGAGCGGCCGTGAGCGCTGTCTTCCACCTGGGAGAGGGCATCGCCGCGCGCAGCATGCCGGGCCCCGGTGACAAGGTCTTGTGGCTCCACGGCTACACCATCGACTCCAGCGCCTTCGGCGAGCTGTGGGAGCTGCTGCCGGGGTGGCATCACCTCGGTATCGATCTGCCAGGACATGGGGCGTCGCGGCCCCTGGAGGCGGGGGAGGAGCTGCCCTCCCTGGCGCGGCGGCTGGTGAAGCTGGCCCTCGAGCAGCAGGTGCGCCACCTCGTCGCGCTCTCCTTCGGGACGCTCGTGGCCACCCAGATGGTCATCGAGCACCCCACCGCCTTCGCCTCGCTGACCCTCGGAGCGCCCTCGCTGGCGGGCGGGCCGATGGATCCGGACGTGGAGAACGTCTATGTGGCGCTGGGGCGGCTCTACCGCGAGCGCGGACCCGGCCCGCACCTGCGCACCTTGTGGATGACTTCCCCGCCGTACCTCTTCAAGGGGGCCGAGCGGCGGCCTGGGCTCTGGCACGGCCTATCCGAGCTGGTGGAGCGGCACCGCTGGGAGGAGCTGGGCAGTGGCGCCATGCAAAGCCTGACAGCGCGCCCGCAGCGGGAGAGTGGCTTGCGGCGCATCCAGTCCGCCACCCTGGTGCTGCTGGGCGAGGAGGAGCTGCCGGCCTACCGGCGGTGCGCCGAGATCCTCCGCCGCTCCGTCGGCCGGTGCGAGCGGCGTTACCTGCCGGGTGTCGGCCACCTGTGCATGTTGGAAGCGCCGGAGCTGGCCCGTGGTCCCATCGACGCGCACCTGCGGGCGCACGCCGCCCAGGTCCCTCCGCCCGGGTGAGGCGCGGTGTCCCGCCTCAGCCGTTCGTCCACTCGACGAGCTCGCTCATCACCCGCATGCCGTCATGGGGCATGCCGGCATGGGCCCGCTCGCACTCGCCCAGGGGGAGGATGTTGCTGACGCCCGCGGCGGCGAGCGCGTCGCGCCACTCCTCCCGCGTCTCCTCGGGGTAGACGCCCACCGTGGACACCGAGCGGCTCATGAGGGGCAGCACCTGGCCGAGCTGCTCCACCCGGCGGACGACGATGCAGCGGCACGCCGGGTGCGCCGTGATGTCGAAGGGGCCGGGCATGGAGATGACAACGGATGACGTCTCGCGCGGCCCCCCGTTGACGAACCAGGTGCCCCGCAGGAACTCCCCGCGCCGGAGCTGGCGCAGCCGGCCCTGGACGCTCGGAGGCCAGCGGTGCGGCAGCAGTTCATCCCACCGCGCCAGCACCCGTTGCAGGGCGCGGCAATACGCGAGCGCCTCCTCCTCGGTGCCCTCCACGTAGTGCACCAGGGAGGCCGTGCACGCCTGCTGATTGGCGATCATGCTGTCCGTGGCGGCGAGCTCCGCGGCCTCCTCGAGGTGGTGCGGGAAGGCCCGCCGTCCGATGAGGCTCGAACCGTAGCGTGGCTCGAGGAAGACGGACTTCATGTGGCCGGCCCTCTCCCCGAGGCTGCGCACCGTCTGGGCGGAGCCCCAGACGACCAGGCGGTCGAAGGCGGAGGGCGAGAGCAGCACGTCCTCCACGTGGCGGTCTCCGCCCTTCCAGTAGACGAGCGAGGTATGGCGGGTGATGGGGTGATCGGCATCCACCGCCCGCATGGCCATGGCCAGGAGCGCGGGGATGGCGGTGGCATCCGCGGGGCTCTTGATGACGGCGGCGCCCTTGGTGGCGAGCGCGCGCAGGAAGGACAGGAAGGGCACGAGGGGGGAGTTGCCCGCGGTGATGTGGAGCTGACGCGTGGGGATGGCCCGCAGCGTGGGCCGGACCATGCTGGCCCTCGCCGGTCGCGAGGAGATGCGCTCGGCCATCCTCGCGCTCATTCCCCGCTGGGACGGTGCCTCGACGGGGATCCACCCGTCGAGGTAATGGCGCCCAGGGGCCTCGGGGCCGGCGAGATCGCGATCCACCGCCTCGCCAAGGGCCCGCGGATCCAGCAGCTCGGGCAGCAGCTCCCACAGCAGGTGCTGGCCCCGCTCGTCCACGTGGGAGGTGTGCGTGTGGCGCAGCATGCCGCCGAGGAAGGAGATCGTCTCCCGGAGTGCCTCCCGCAGGGCCTCGGCGTAGTCCAACACCTCGCGGAAGGGGAGCGCGTGGAGCTCCCGCGCGAGCGCGAGGCGGTCCATTTCAATCAGCTCCCGCGGCTCGAAGGAGGGGAGGACCAGGAAGCGCCGCTCCTGGGGGGAAGCGCGGGTGGCGCCCTCGTGGACGCGCCGATGGAGGATCTGGGCCCCCTCCAGGCGCAGCCAGCCACTCTCCGCGAGGGCGCCTCCGCCCGGGGCCGCGCGCACGGCCGCGAGCAGCTCGTCCCGTGTGTACCGGGGAGGCAGCAGCAGCCGCCCCTTGAGCAGTGCCGGAAGGCGGACGACGAGGCTGTCTCCCGTGGCGAGGACATCCGCCAGCTCGTCCAACAGGTGCGGTGCCATGCGCTGTCCTCCTCAGGCCAGGACCGAGGCCAGGGCGCCACCACAGCCCCGAACCGTCTGCCCGGGTGCTCGCTCGATGTCCCCCACCAGCGACCAGCCCGTGAGGCCGCAGGCGCAGGGCTCCCGGGTCAGACACACCTGGTCTCCGGTGAGGATGAATCCCGGGTAGGACAGCGCGAAGGGATCGAGCACGCCCAGCATGCCCTGGCCCTCGGCTCCCGGAGTGCCAGTGAGGGCCTCGTCGAGGACGACGGGCTCGACGAGCGGGGGGATGTGGTGGCGGTGCTCCGCGCAGCTCATGAAGACGCAGTTGAGCTCGGCGGTGGAGTAGGTATCGATGACCCGCTGCCGGGGGATGCCCAGCGTGACCTCGATGAGCTCCAGCAGTTGTGTCTGGGAAATCTTCTGCCCGCCGAAGGACTTCCAGCCTCCGCCGGAGACCACGATGCTGTGGGGCGTGAGGGGGAGCGGCGCTCCGCGGGCCGCGATGCGCTCGCAGGCCTGCCGGAGCCGGAAGGGCGGGCCGAAGACGAGCACCGGCAACGCCTCGGCGGTGCACTGCTGGAGGAACTCCAGGGCCCGCTCATGGGCTGCGTCCTGGGCGGCCTCCGGGGCCCCCGGGCGTCCGGAGCCCTCTCCGCCCGGCCGCTGGAAGGCATTGAGCGTCAGCTCCGTGTCATCGAGGTAGTGCGAGCGCACCGCCATGCGTGCCAGGCCGCTGCCCGCCGCCTGCAGGCCCAGCCCCCGGCCTCGCGGGCCGAGGACGAGGCAGGCGAAGTGCTGGAGGCCTCCCGGCCCCATGGGCCAGACGGGATGCGGGTAGGCACTCCCGTTGTAGCGCAGCGCATCCAGCGTCCTACGGTCCCGGGGGACGAAGGAGGGGCGGCCACTCGTTCCGCTGGAGGTGGTGAGGAACACCTCGTGCCTCTTGAGCCGCTCCCTCCAGGCGTGGAGGTCTCTCACCTCGCGGGCGTCGATGCGCGGCTCGCGCGCGAAGATGCTCCCCAGCCAGTCCGTCATCGCGGTGAAGTCACCCTGCTCCACCCACTCCACCTGATAGGATTTGAAGAGCCCGTCGGAGAACATGAGCTCCTGGACGAGCGCCTCAAGCCCGGCCTCGCCCTCCAGGCCCTGCTCCTCGGCGAGGTGCCGGTAGGCGGGAATCAACGCGGTGTAGCGGGCATGGTTGAGCAGGAGGGCCCGCCGCCGGAGGTCCTCGGTGTCAGGGCCGGGCTCACCGCCCCGTGCCCACTCCCGGGTCGCCGCGAGGAGTTGCTCCAGCAGCGGCAGCAACTCTGGCAGCCGCGAATCCTCCGTCATTCTCTTGGCCATCATTCACGGAGCCCCCCGCCAGTCCTGTTGGATGGGAGCCTCTACCCAGACTTCTCGTGAAGGGCAAGGCACCCTCCCCAATCCCTCTCTTCGTGCGGGGACAAGCGTCGGGTAGGTGGAGGCTCGCCGGCGGGGACGTCCGGCAATGGACGCTCGTCCTGGTCAGCCGGGAGGGGCCTGTTGGATGGTGATGCCGGGAGCCAGGAGGAAGAGGTCCACCAGCAGCACGGCGAGTGCCGCCACCAGCCAGGCGGTGTCGAGGCGCGCGGACAGCTGGACGGCGCCGGGGGCGGGGCCCTCGAACTTCTTCCAGACGAACTTGATCATATAGGCCCAGAAGAAGCCGATGTAGCCGAACCAGTACTTGAGGACGCTCGCCCAGAAGACGCCCGGGGAGAGGGGGCTGGTGAGGAAGATGAGGGTGCTGAGCGCGTTCACTGCGAGGTAGGGGATGATGCACAGGGCCAGTCCGAGCCGGAGGTGCTGTGTCCTGCCGGCCGCGTCCCCCACCGAAAAGCGGAGCGCCTGGTTTCCCATCCAGAAGAAGCCGTAGGTCACCCCGGCGGCGCCCACGAGGATGATGGGCAGGCGCACCGCCCAGCTCCCGCCCAGCAGCATGACGACGCGCGCCCAGTCGCCCACGGACTTCGGCCCGGCGAAGAGCGGGTCGACCATCAGGTAGCCGAAGCCCGAGAAGAGGGAGTAGGCGCCAAAGTAGAAGACGAGGAGCCGGAGGTTGGGCGGCCAGGGGCTCCGGCGCCGCGCGAGCAACGCCATGCAGGCGAAGGCGCAGAGGATGTTCACGAGGGCGGGGGTGCCCTTGATGAGCCCGACGCGCAGGGGGCTGAGCTCCTCGGCGCCCGGGGGGCTCCATTGGGTGGCCTGGAACCACCACTTCTCCCAGCGTGCGCCCACGAGCAGCGCGACGAGGCCATGGAGCGCCTCATGCAGGAACTGCTGGGCGGAGCTCGCCAGGAACGCGATGGTGGTGCTATGCAGCGCGAACGCCGGGAGGGAGGGAGCGGTGTCATGTGCTCGGGGCGCCGAGGCGGGCGATGGCATGGTGCCGCAAAGGCTAACGAATGCCCCTGGCCGCCGCGAGCGACACCTGTCCCGTCTGCCCGGTGGGCAACCCACATCCAGGAGGGGAGGTCATGCCTTGGCAGGTGGGGGGCGCTGTCAGGTGCAGGCACTTTCCACCTCCCCGGGGCACGGATGGGCGGGGCGCGCGGTGGCGCCTAGTCTGTCGTGCGCCTTTCCAGCTGTATTCGAGGCAAGGAGAAGACCGATGGCCAACGTGTCCGTGGGTGAGTTGAAGGCCGCCATCCAGCAGAAGGGTTTTCAATGGGAGCCCGCGAACACGCCCCTCTCCGCGCTCAGCCTCCCGGAACAGCGGCGCCGCCTGGGATTGAAGCTGTCTGACCAGGAGGTGGCGGCTACTGCCCGGGCCATCGAGGCCGCCAATGCCCTGCGGGCGCTGCGCACCGAGCGGGCTGCTCCCCCGGCCTCCGCGGACTGGCGCAACAACCCGGGCAACTGGCTGACGCCCGTCAAGGATCAGGGCTCCTGCGGGAGCTGCGTGGCCTTCTCCACGGTCGCCGCCATCGAGGCGCGCATCCGGATCGCCTGCAAGAACGCGGGGATGCCGGTGGATCTCTCCGAGTCCAGCCTCTTCTTCTGCGGCTGCGAGAACTGCTGTGACGAGGGGTGGAACTTCAACGCCGCACTCGGCTTCTGCGCGGAGACGGGCATCGCGAAGGAGGAGAGCTTCCCCTACACGCCGCAGGATCAGCCATGTAAGTCGGGGCTCAAACCCTACATCAAGATCAATGGCTGGTCGGAGGTGCTCGCCATCGAGGAACGCAAGTCGCTGCTCGCGTCCAAGGGCCCGATGGTGGGCGGCATGGCCATCTTCCAGGACTTCTATTCCTACGGCAGTGGCATCTACCGGCATGTCTCGGGGGCGCTCGTCGGCCACCACGCCATCTGCATCGTGGGGTACGACGACGAGGAGGGGTGCTGGATCTGCAAGAACAGCTGGGGCGAGGGCTTCGGCGAGAACGGCTACTTCCGCATCGCCTATGGCGAGGCGCTCATCGACACCAGCTTCGCTTTCTATGACATGGACGTGCCCTGCCCCAACGGGGAGGAAGAGGAGGAAGAAGAAGAGGAGGAGGACGGCGAGGAGAGGGAGCGGGACAAGGATGCCGCGCAGTACCTGGCGGCGCTCCGGGACGTCCTGTTGGAGGCCATGGAGAACAAGGCGCTCCGCGCCTGTCTTCGCTATCACCTCGGTGGCAAGCGGGGAACGGCTCCGAAATGCTCCGAGACACACATGAAGGTCGTCCGGACGGTCCTGAGCATCCTCGCGAAGTATCCGCGGTTCCAGCAGCCATTCTGTGACGTGTTGTAGACGCAGGAGGAGACGCACATGGCGAAGGGCGTTCTGGACATGTCTGCAGAGGCGAGGGTCGCCGGCTCCGAGGACGTCTCGTTGGGGGAACTCGACGATGCTCTCGAGCAACTCCGGGAGGAGCGGATTCAGCAGACGCTCTCCCCCGAGGAGGAAGCGATGTTCGCCGCCTTCAAGGCGAAGCGCACCCCCAGCCTGGAGGATCTGGTGGACGTCGTCCGGCACAATCCGGGGCTGAAGATCACCTTGTCCTTCGATGAGTAACATGAAGAAGACCCATCGGTCGATCCAGGTCCGCAACGGTGAGCCGTTCGTCATCGACCTGGAGGCGAACCCCACCACGGGCTACCAGTGGAACCCGAGCTTCCCGGCCGGGAAGCTGCGGCTGGTACAGCGTGTCGCCGTGCCGGCGAGCGCCCACCTCGGCACCGCTGGAGTGGAGCGTTTCACCTTCGAGGCGCTCGAGTCGGGCGAGGTGGAGATCCGGTTTGATTACAAGCGCGCGTGGGAGGCCTCGCCCATCCAACAGCAGATCGTGCTTGTCCATGTGTCATGAGGAACCTCCAGCGGGAGGTGCAGTGGCGCAAACCGCACACTGGGTGTGCATGGTGGAAGTCTCATGCTTCGGAGTGGGTAGCGATTGGCCGAGGTGCCATGCAGACTGCTCGCGCTGAAGGGGAGGTTTCAAATGAAGCAAAGCCTCGCGATTCTCGTGCTCGCCGTCTGTAGCGGCTGCGCGAACCATTTCAAACAGCTCTACCCCGGGATGACGGGGCAGCAGGTCGCTGAAGTGATGACGTCCGGGCCCTCTCGGACCGAGGAGTTCCCCGAGGGATACTCCGCCTGGTATTACGGCGATGAGCAGTGCTTGCTGCTGCGCGACAACACCGTCGTCGCCAAGCAGGAGACCGAGGGCAAGTCCGAGGTCTACACCCCGCTTGGCTTCGTGCGAGAGGAGATCCACGCCCAGTGCCTGCCGCCGGGGGTCTCGCGCCCGGAGCGCAGGGAGCGGGAGATCCGCACTCCCATCGGTGGCATCCGCATCAAGGAGGGGGGGGAGAAGAAGTAGCGCGGGGGGCGCCGGCCGACACGGCACGTTCGGGTGTTGAAGACTGGTTCAGTTTTCACCTGGTTTTAACGCGCCGCGTCTTGAACTGCGACAGCCAGTAAAAGTCTGTTCTCGCCCCGTGGCCGCCCACCTACCCCCCTGGCGGCCCCGGAGGCACCATGTTCGGTCGAGGCTCCCCCCGTCTTTCGCTGTTCACTCCCCTTCGTGGGATGCGCTTCGCGGCGCTCCTGCTCGCCACCACCGCGGGCTGTGGTCCGCTCGAGGGAGACGCTCCCGAGGATCAGTCCGGCTCCGAGGTGGCGCAGGTCGAGCACGCGCTCACGCAGGTCACGGGCTTTGGTACCAACCCGGGCAACCTGCTGATGTACCGGCACGTGCCCGCGAGCATGCCGGCCAGCGCGCCGCTGGTGGTGGTGCTGCACGGCTGCACGCAGACGGCCGCGGCCATGGAGAACACCGGCTGGACGGCGGCGGCGAACGTCTACAAGTTCTACGTCGTCTACGCGCAGCAACAGAGCAGCAACAACTCCAGCAGCTGCTTCAACTGGTTCGAGCCGGGTGACATCGCGCGTGGCGCGGGTGAGGCGCTCTCCATCAAGCAGATGGTGGACGCCATGAAGTCCGCCTACTCCATCGACTCGGCGCGCGTGTTCGTCACGGGCTTCTCGGGCGGTGGGTACATGGTGCCCGTCATGCTCGCCACCTACCCGGACGTCTTCTCCGCGGGGGCCATCAACGCGGGTGGGCCCTACAAGTGCGCCCTCTCGATGAACGAGGCCTTCACCTGTATGAGCCCGGGCATCGACAAGACGCCCACCGCCTGGGGAGACCTCGTGCGCGGCGCCTACTCCGGCTACACGGGCGCCCGTCCCCGCGTCTCCATCTGGCACGGCACCAGCGACTTCACGGTGAAGAACTCCAACGCGACCGAGGCGATGGAGCAGTGGACCAACGTGCACGGCATCGACCAGACGGCGGACCTCACCGAGACGGTCGCGGGCTTCCCGCACAAGGTGTACCGCAACAGCGCGGGCACGGCGCTCGTGGAGACCTACGACCTCACCAGCATGGGCCACGCGGTGGCGATCGACCCGCAGTACAGCTTCCCGGGCAGCACCACGGTGTGCGGCACCACGGGCTCGTACCTGTCCGACGTGAACCTCTGCGCCTCGTACTACCAGGCGAAGTTCTTCGGGATCACCGGCGGTGGCGGCACGGGCGACACCACCCCGCCCACGGTGAACCTGACGGCGCCCGCCAACGGCGCCACGGTGAGCGGCACCGTCACCCTCACCGCGAGCGCCTCGGACGCCGTGGGCGTCACCCGGGTGGAATTCTACGTGGATGGTGCCCTGGCCGGCTCCGACAGCGCCGCCCCCTTCGAGCTGGCCTGGAGCAGCACCAGCGTGGCCAACGGCAGCCACTCGCTCAGCGCCAAGGCCTTCGACGCCGCGGGCAACTCGGCCACGGACGCGGACACGTCCGTCACGGTGAGCAACAGCGGCACGAGCACGCCCGTCACGGTGAGCTTCACGAGTGTCCTCGCGGATGATGGCTACCTCAAGGCCAACGCGGACGGCAGCCTGCCGGCACTCGGCACCCTCACGGGCCTGGCGCTCGGGCGCGGCACGGACGCCAAGCTCAACCGCTCCTTCCTCTCCTTCGACACCTCCGGCCTGCCGGATGGGGCAACCATCACCCGGGCCTGGCTGACCGTCGGCTACTCGTCCGGCTCGGGGGACCCGTGGGCGAGCCCCGCTGGCAACACCCTGGTCATCGACGTGAAGACGGGGACCTTCAACGCGGACGCGACCGAGACCATCGACTGGGCCGCCGCCGCCAACGCGAGCGCCGTGGCGAGCATCCCGAAGTTCACTCTCGGTACGGCCAACTCGGCGGATTTCGGCAGCGCCGGGCTCCTGGCCATCAACAAGACGGGCAAGACCCAGTTGCGGCTGCGCTTCACCCAGGACCAGGCCGTGACGGCCTATCTGTTCGTCCAGGATGGGGCAAACGCCAAGCTCACCGTCGTCTACACGCCATAGGCGCGGGATTCCAAGGCGGGGCGGCGGGCTTGGTGTTAGGGTGACCTGACAGCTACGGGCAGAAAAGGCCCGTTCGTACGCTCTCTCGCCCCTGGGGCGAGGGGGCGTGTCGAGGCATCCCCGCTTCATGAGGATGCCAGCCAGGTGGGCCGCCTGCCGTCCACGTCCCACTTGATGCCGTACCGCAGGGGCCTGCCCCATCTTTACGGGGCGCAGGCCTGAAAACCCCTTTCGGAGGAAGATCACATCATTCGCGAACAGAGAAGTCCTCGTGGCGGTAGCCGCGACCAGAGAACGAATCGCCGTATCCGCGCTCGCGAGGTTCGCGTCGTGGGGTCCGATGGCGGCCAGCTTGGCGTCATGCCCCTCGAGGCCGCCCTGACGCTGGCCCGGAATGAAGGACTCGACCTCGTCGAGATCAGTCCCATGGCCCAGCCGCCTGTCTGCAAGGTCATGGACTATGGCAAGTTCAAGTACGAGGAAAAGAAGAAGGCCTCGGAATCCAAGCGTGCCCAGGTCGTGGTCCAGCTCAAGGAAGTGAAGCTGCGCCCGAAGACCGAGGAGCACGACTACGAGTTCAAGGTCCGCAACACGCGCCGTTTCATCGAGGATGGCAACAAGGCGAAGGTCGTCATCCAGTTCCGTGGCCGTGAAATCACCCACAAGGAACAGGGCACGGCCATCCTGACGGACGTGGCGAACGACCTGAAGGATGTGGCGGTGGTCGAGATGCCGCCCCGCATGGAAGGGCGCATGATGTTCATGATTCTCGCGCCCACGCCGAAGGTCGCCCAGCGCGCCCGCGAGGCCGTCAAGCAGGCCGCGGCCAACGCGAAGAAGTCCCCTCCGCCGGCGAGTGCCGCGGGTGCCGGAAAGCCGACTCCTGCTGAAAAGGCTCCCGAAGCGGCCCCGCAGGAAGCCGCTCCGAGCGCTCCCAGCCCGAGCCCTGGCCCGGCGGCTCCGTAAGCGGAAGCACCCGCACGCGGTGGACGTGGTCCACCGCGTGTGGCGTACCTCAGGCCGGGTTCTCGAAACGCCTCGGGCCGCCGTGGAAGTGCTGGTCGAGAAAGGCCTCGGCCCGCTCCCGCGCGGCGCTCGTCTCGGACGAGAATTCCCCCTCCTCACCCCAGGCCGCGAAGCGAGCGCGCTCCAGCACCGAGCCGGGGCGCGGGTCCGTGCCGGGCGGGAGGCCCCGCTCCACGGCCGACAGCAGCGCGTGGGCCTGCTCCACCACCGAGCGCGCCTCCTCGAACGAGACCGTCCCACCCGTCAGCGCGTTGAAGAGCTGGCACGCATAGCGGCGGCAGCCTTCGGGACGCTCGGCGTAGAGGGTGCACAGGCGTCCCTTCAGGGCCGTGCAGCACTGGCGGATGGCTGGAGCGCCATTCGCGAGCGGCACCACGTCGAGCCCGTTCCGCCGGGCCGCGCCCACCTCGGCGGGCTGGAGCGGAACGTGGCTGAAGAGGTTGCCGTCGCAGCACAGGCCGCAGCCGCGGCACAGCTCGGACAGGGACATGGCGCTCCCTACTTCACCAACACCAGGTCCCTCGCCTGGACGAGGTCCACCTCGCCCGCGAAGTGCGAGAAGTCCTCGTACTGCTTCACCGGAATGCGGGCGCGTTCCACGCGCAGCGTCTCGTCGATGGTGAGCGTGCGGCCCTCCTGCTTCTCCGTGCGCAGCAGGCGCCCGAAGGGGCTCTCCACCTTCAACTGGGCCTGCGGATCCGCCAGCCGGAGGCCCTGCGGCATCGTCAGCGTCACCACCGTGCGGCTCGCCTCCGAGTCGTCGATGTAGAGCGGCGTGGTGCGCGTGCTGAGCTGCACGTACTGGCGGCCCAGGCTCGCCGGCATGGTGATGGGCGGCAGCACCAGCTTGTCCTTGTCCACCCGGGCGAAGCCGGACGCCTTGAAGGCGTAGCGCACCGTGAAGGACGCTCCCACCTCCTCCGAGCGCTCCAGCTTCAGGTCCGTCAGCTCCGCCCCGCTGAAGTAGCGGCCCACCGCGCTCTGCAGCGCCTGGCGCCGGCGCTCCCCGGAGATGGCCTCGAAGGCCTCCGCGAGCTGCGCCGCGTCGAAGCCCGTGTACTGCTCCTCACCCTTGCCGAGCAGCTGGCCGCTCCCATCCACCTCCAGCGCCAGCTTCACCAGCTTGCCGGGCTGCTGCTTCACCGGCGGCGTCTTCACCTTCTCCAGCGCGCGGCCGGGCTCGGGCAGCAGGTACGCGTCCCGCTCGCCCAGCGCGGACTCGGGCAGCTCGCCGAAGGGCGCGAAGCGCGTGGTGGTGTCCAGCCACACCGGCGCCTCTCCCGGCACCTCGGCTCGCAGCGCCACGTACGGCAGCAGCGACTCCTCGGGGAAGAGGTAGTCCGCGGGGTCCGCCGAGAAGGTGCGCACCGCCACGAGGCGCGCCGGAATCCCCAGCGACTCCAGCCCCGCCTTCAGCACCCACAGCCGGCTGCCCCGGTCCTGCGCCACCGACGACGCCGCCGACTGCGTCAGCCCCGCGTCCCGGCCGATGAAGCGCTTCATCACCGCCGCGTACAGCGCCCGCACCGCCTCCAGCCCACGCTTGTCTCCGGCCGCCTCGCGCGCGAACGCCTCCAGCTCCCAGTTGAGCGCGCCCCGGTCCAGGAAGGCGTCCGAGTACACCGTCACCAGCTTGTCGTTGCCCGTGGTGCCCGCGCCCACCACCACGAAGGGCATGTACTCCGTGCTCGACGGCGGACCGTCCGGCTCGGGGATGAAGGGCGGCACGTTCCTCGCCTCGAAGGTGAAGAGCTCCTCGTCCCCCTTCACCACCGGCGGCGGCACCTTCAGGTTGTGCGCGTCCACCTTCATGCCCGTGCCCTTGGGCGCCACCACCGTGTACGTGGCCCGGTGGTCCGGCAGGCTGGCGACGCGGAAGTAGAAGTCCGACGCGGTGAAGCCCGGCTGCGCCGGTCCGCGCGAGGCCTCGGCCACCAGGTACTCCACCTCCACGTAGTCGCCCACCTGCACGCCCGGCAGGCTGATGGTGTCCTTGCCCGCGATGTTCTCCGGCTCCAGCACCGTGCCGTCCGCCTTGAGGGTGCGCAGCGCCAGCACCTGCGCGCCCGAGGGCAGATTCACTTCGGCGATCTCCTGCACGCCGCTCTGCTCCAGCGCCTTCTGGATGGTGTGGATGCGGGTGACCTGCGAGCCGTCCGGCCACACCTGTGTGGCCGCCGCGTCCAGCACGAACGCCGCGGCGCTCTCCTGGGGGCCTGGGTTGGCCTCGTAGTCCTTGATGGCCTGCCGCCCGTCGATGGCGTGCGCCTGCAGAATCTCCTGCCCAGTCTTCGCGCGCACCACGGCGCGGCGCAGGGCCAGGTTGCCTCCCTCCAACAACAGGGCCTGCTCGCGCAGCGCCAGTGCCCCGGCAGCGTCCCCGGCCAGCTCGCGCACGTCCGCCAGCTTCTCCACCACCCGGGCATTGCGCGGCCAGAGCGCGCTCAGGTTCTTCAGCGTGGCCGAGGCCTCGTCGAAGCGGCGCTGCGCCACATATGCGCCCGCCAGCGACAGGCCCGTGGTGATGTCACCCGGGTTGCGCGTGAGCTGCTGCTGGTAGAGGGCGGCGGAGCGCTCCAGGTCTCCCCGCATCCGCGCGTGCTCGGCGGCACGGGTGAGCGCGCCGGGGCAGCCCGCCAGCGAGGCCATCAGCTCGTCCGCGCGCGCCACCGCGTCGCGGCGCCGCGCCAGCCCGTAGCGCAGCCCCAGCGCATCGCACAGCCCCGGCTGCACCTGGAGCGCCGCCTCCATGCTCTCCTCGGCCGCGCTCTCCACCTCCAGGGCCATGGCCGTGCGCGCCTCCAGCAGGTAGAGGGGCCAGCCCGGCTGCTTCACCGCCGCCCGCGCCTTCTTGAGCGTCTCCATCGCCGCGGCGTTCTGCCCGTCGTTGAGCGACAGCTCGGCGCGCAGCAGCAGCGCCGTCACGTCGCCCGGGTCCTTCGTCAGCGCCGCCTCGATGTCCCGCGTCGCGCGCCCGCGCGCCACCTTGGTGGGGATGCTCCGGTCCAGCGAGGCCAGCTCGGCGCGCAGCGACAGGACGGCGGCCACCTGCGAGCTCTTCTGCAGGCGCGTCATCAGCCGCCAGGCGCCGTCGGAGTCCCTGCCCATTCCATCGCGCACTCCGGCGAAGTCCGCCAGCAGCGGGCCCGCTTCACCGGCGAGCGCGGCGGCCAGGTCCTCCGCGCGGGGGTACACCAGCTCCGCCTTCGCCTCCCGGGGCGCCGAGCCCCACGAGGAGGGCGCCGGTCCGGTGGCCGGGCTGTAGCGGATGGCCGAGGGGCGCCCGTCCGCGCGCGCCAGGGCGAAGGACACGTTGGCTCCGCGCTGCTGGTCCTTCAGCAGCTTGATGAGGATGCGGTGCCGGCCCGCCGCGAGCTGCACGGGACGCGCGGCCACCGTGGAGGCGGCGCGGGTGAAGTCGCGGCGCTCCAGCAGGGGCGCTCCATCCACCATCACCTTGAAGGAGGAGGCGGAGACGGCGCGCACCAGGTAGACGCCGGCCTCGGACACCTCGGCGTCCACGGCCATCAGGTAGATGTCGCCGCTGGCCGGCTCGCCCGCCACGTCCAGGCGGCTGTCGGGCGCGCGCAGGGTGCGCGGCACGAGCGGGCCGAAGGGGCCGGTGAAGGGGCCCGACAGGGAGCCGTCCTTCTCCGGCGGGGTGGTCTCGTCGAAGGCGAGCAGGTGCCAGGGTGAGAAGGGCCCCACCAGGGTGGCGGTGTCCACCGAGCCCATGTCCTTGAGCGCGCGGGCCTGGGCGGTCCGGTCGTCCCTCAGGCCGAGGATGGCCACCTGGCTGGCGCGCAGCAGCTGGGCGGCCTCGCCCGCGGCTCCGGCGTCGAGCGCGGCCTGGAGACCCGTGAGGATGACTTCATCCAGCGCGGGGGAGGTGCCCACCAGGTCCAGCACATAGCGGGCGGAGGGCACCGCGAGCGGATGGCGCGGTGCGCGGGTGGCCACGGCCAGCGCGGCATCGAGTGCGCGGCGCGGGTTGGCGGCACGGCGTGCGAGCAGGTGCTGGCCATAGAGGGCATAGGGATCGGCCGGATCCTTGGCGCCCGCCTCGTCGAAGCGGGCCTGGGCGGCGGCCGGGTCTCCCGTCATCAACCAGGCGTGGAAGCCGGCGAGCGCGAGCGTGCGCGCTTCGCTGGTTCCCTTCTGCGCCGCGTTGGCGGCTCGTTCGAGCACCTCGGTGGGCGAGGTGGAGTGGGCACAGCCGGCCACGACGAGGCCGGCGACGAGCAGCAGCGCGAAGAAGCGGTGAGTGGGCGTGCGCATGGGGCGCACAGGGATAATTCAAACCCCCGGGTGAGGCCACATCCAGTTTCAGCGATTGGCCTCTCTCCTGCTCACTTCGAACGCTTGCCCTTGGGCGCGGGGGCGGGCTTGGGCGCGGGCCGCTTGACGGGAGGCGGGGCCACGGGCCTGGGCGCCTCCGCCCGGGCGGAGGGCGGCGCCTGGCCGGCGGTGGCGGTCTTGGGCGGCGCGGGCTTCACCTGGTAGCTGAAGTTCTCGGCCTGACAGATGCCCTCGATGCAGCCGATGGCGGGGACGGGGGCGCCGCCGAAGCGCCGCTCCTGCCAGTTGAGCCCCAGCTGGAGGGGCTCGAGGACGGGGCGCTTGTTGTCCTTGCTGCCCAACGAGGCGACCAGGACACCTTCCTCATCCACCGTCAGCTCCAACTCCACGGGGCCCGCAGGGGCGTTGGGCCCCAGCATGGTGCCCTGCTTCTCGCCCAGGTTCCACTCGAGCCGGATGGGGGCATCCGCACCGCCATACACCAGGGCCACGTACCGTTGGTCGTGCGGATCGTGCGCCGTCAACACCAGGGCGACATTCGCGTCTGGCCGACGGGTGTCGAGCATCATGGCCTGGGCGAGCGTTTCGAGGAACCTGGGCTCGTTGCTCTGCACGTCCACGCGGGCCGTGAATCGGGCGGTATCACCCCTCATCCCCGGCAGGTCCACGAGCATGAGACCCACGCGCGACTGACTCTCCACGGCCGGGAAGACGAGCTTCCTGTCCTTGAGCGCGAAGGGACGGCCGGAGAACTGCAGCGAGGGTTTGTCGGGCCCTTCACCCAGCGTCACCTTGCGCGGCTCGCCGTCCGAGGACGTCAATCTTCCCGCCAGGAGCTGCGTATCGGTCGGCCCGAGATCCCTGGTGAGTGCCTTGCCCGGCGTCATGGGCACGAGCTTCTGCGTGGCTTGATGGTACGCCAGGGCCAACACGCCCATCGCGGCCAGCACCAGCAGCGTGGCCACCCCTTGCAGGAGGACGCGCACCGCCTTGCGCACCGCCCGCCCCACGCGCTGCATCCCGCTGAGCTTCGCCGGCCGCATGGTGCTGTAGTGGGGGGCGAGTGGCTCCAGGTCCCGGATGAGCTCGGTGACGCTCGCGTAGCGATCCGAGGGCTGCTGCTTGAGGCAGCGCGCGATGATGCCGTCCAGCCTCGAGTCCAACTTCGGCTTGCGGCGCGAGGGGGCCTCGAAGCTGCCCGCGGGCAGCTCGCCCACCAGCATTTCGTAGAGGATGAGGCCGAGCGCGAAGATGTCCGCGCGCCCGTCCGCGTTCTTGGCGTCCACCCGCTGCTCGGGCGCCATATAGGACAGCGTCCCCATGGCCATATGGGTGCCGGTGAGGGCGAAGCGCGTGCTGGTGTCCTCGAGGAAGGAGGCCAGGCCGAAGTCCGTCACCTTGGGGATGTCGCCGGCCTGCTCGTCGAAGAGGATGTTCTCCGGCTTGAGGTCCCGGTGGATGACGCCGCGGCCGTGCGCGTACTCGATGGCCCGGCAGATCTGCAGCATCACCCGCAGCGTCTCCTGGTAGTCCTCCTGGGGGGCGCGCATCCGCTCACGCAGCGAGGGCCCGTCCACGAACTCCATCACCAGGTAGTACGTCGACGCGGTGCTGCCCTTGTCGACGATGGAGACGATGTGGGGGTGGTGCAGGGTGGCGAGCGCCGCGGCCTCCTTCTGGAAGCGGGCGACGAAGCTCTCGTCCAGGGCGAGCTGCTGGTTGAGCAGCTTGACGGCGACGGTGCGGCCCAGGGACAGCTGGATGGCCTTGTGCACTTCTCCCATGCCGCCAGCGCCGACGAGGCTCTCCAAGCGGTAGCCAGGGATGAGATCCGGCGCGTGCGTCCGGTTGATGGCGGTCGAGGTGATGTCGAGCGATGACATGAGGGCGGGGGGCGGAAGGCCGCCGTCAGGCTAGCAGAACCTTCCGCTTCCCGGCGTACAGGTTGCTCCATGGTGCTACGGGCAGGGGACGTGCCGTTTTCCAACTACACCGTACCGCCCGGGCTCGCCGCGGGTGCGGGAGGTGTGGCGATGCGTGTGGGACTGGCTGCGTCGAAGTGGCCAGCGGCGCGCTCCTCGCAGTTGTCGCAGTGTCCGCACTCCGCGTGCTCCGGCTCACCGAAGTACTCGCCGAGCAGCCGCCAGCGGCACCCGGTGGTCTGCCCGTAGCGCATCATCTGCTGGAGGCGTTGGCGATCACTCTGGTGGCGCGTCTCGTAGGCGGTGAGGTAGTCGGCGAGCTCCTCGGCGGTCTCGAAGTCGCGCAGCTGCTGGAGGCCCCGGGTGCCGCGCTCGAGGATGCCGGCGCTCGCGAGCTGCGCTACCAGCACCTTCACCCGGTTGGCCGGCAGTCCCGAGGCCTCCGTGAGCACCTTGAGGGACACGGGCTTGCCCTGGCGGTGGGCCCACAGCTCGCGCAGCACCGAGTAGAGCGCCTGGGACTCCTCGCGCCGGGGGTACTTGCCCCCGAGGAAGTAGCTCTGGATGCGCTTGTCCTCGAGCCGGTAGAGCAGCACCGCGCGCGCCGGCTCGCCGTCACGGCCCGCGCGTCCGGCCTCCTGGTAGTAGCTCTCCAGCGAGTCGGGGAACTGCCAGTGCACCACGAAGCGGATGTCCGGCTTGTCGATGCCCAGGCCGAAGGCCTTGGTGGCCACGATGACGCGGTAGCTGTTCTCCATGAAGCGCTGCTGCACCTCCTCGCGCTCGGACGTCTTCATCTTGCCGTGGTAGCGGGCGGCCGGGATGCCGGCGGCCTCGAGCCACTGCCACACCTCCTCCGCCTTGCGGACGGTGGCGGTGTAGATGATGCCGGTGCCGGGCTCCTCCTGGAGCAGCTTCATCACCCGGGCCTTCTTGGCCTCGGGGTTCACCGTGCGGGCCACCTCCATGAAGAGGTTGTCGCGCTGGATGCCGGTGTTCACCACCCGGGCCCGCTCCATGCCGAGCTGCTCGAGCACGTCCTCGCGCACCTGCGGGGTGGCGGTGGCCGTGAGCGCGAGGATGGGAGGCCGGCCGAGCTGCTGCACGGCGTCGCGCAGCGCGAGGAATGCCGGGCGGAAGTCGTGCCCCCACTGCGAGACACAGTGGGCCTCGTCCACCACGAAGAGGGAGACGCCCGCCTTGCGCAGCGCCTCGAGACGCTCGGGCTTCTCGAGCTGCTCGGGCGTGACGTAGATGAGCTCGTGCTCGCCGCGGCGCACTTCCCGCGCCACCTGGTCCGCCTCGCGCGCGGTGAGCGTGGAGTCGAGCTTCACCACGTCCACCGCCGCCTCGGAGAGCTTGTCGTGCTGGTCCTGCATGAGCGCCAGCAGCGGCGAGACGACGACGGTGGCCGTGGGCAGCAGCAGGGCGGGGAGCTGGAAGGTCAGCGACTTGCCCGCGCCGGTGGGCATCACCCCCAGCACGTCCTCGCCGTCCAGCAGCGCCTCGATGATCTCCTGCTGGCCGGGCCGCAGCTCCTCCACCCCGAAGTGCTCCCGGGCCTCGGCCATGAGCTGCTTCCAGCTCGGACGGGGTTGGCCGTGATTCGCTCCTGCCTCGTCTCTGTCTCCGGGAGTGCCCATGGCGTCCCTGAAGGTAGGGGGCCGGGTTCCCCCACGGGAGCCCGCCTGGACGGCGGAACAATGGGGTCCGTCCGGAGCACTGCCGAGCGCGCTCTCCGTCGTAGTCACCGTCCAGGGCGGGAGTTAGACCGAAAGAGCCGGAGGGCCCCTGCCTCCCTGCCTGCCAGGCCTCCAGCCTGGGATTGGCCTCTGGAGCAGGGCCGTCCGCCGGGACAGAACGCCTCACAGGTACCAACGTTCTCTCAGGCACTCGCGGGAGAGCACCCATGAAGACCATCGCCGATATGATGGAGGCCGGCTCGGAGCACATCTTCGAACGCTGGTTGGAGCGGGTTCAGCGGGACCATGCTCCCGGTCAGCTCTCCAGGCCGGAGCTGTCGGACCACATCCCGGACTTCCTGCGCGAGGTGGTGGCCGCCCTGCGCCGCGAGGAGGAAGGACAGGCGCCGAAGACGCACCGGGTGGGCCCCCTGGGCTGGGAGCACGGCGAGCAACGCTTCCGCGTCGGCTTCGAGCTCTCCAACGTCGTGCGGGAGTACGGGGCCCTGCACGATTGCATCTACGATTTCGTGGAGGAGCGGGGACACGCGCTCATTCGCGTGGAGGAGGTGCGGGTCCTCGTGCAGTGCTTCAACCGGGCCATCGCGGAGGCCGTCGTGCACTACACGCGCATCCGCGAGCGGGAGCTCCTGGAGCACGAGGCGCATCCGCCTCCAGGCTAGACGCTGTCTTCCAGCTGCGTGCCCCCGGAAAACGGCGAGGGCGCCTCCCCGCGAAGGGTGGCGCCCTCGGTGCATCGAGACGAAGCGGAAGGACTACTTGGTCTCCGCGGCCTTCTCGGCCTTCTTGCCGGCCTTCTTCACCTCGGGCTTGGCCTCGGCCTTCATCGCCTCCGGCTTGGCCTCGGCCTTCATCTCGGCGGCGGGAGCGGCCGGGGCGGCGGCCGGGGCGGCGGCCGGGGCGGTCGGCTTGGCCTCGGCCTTCACGGGCTCAGAGGCAAACGCGGACATGGAGGCGGTCAGGGCGATGGCGGCGATGATGTTCTTCATGTGGATTCTCCGAGCAGCAACGAAACGTCGCGGCATTGCGGCGTTGCGTGATGGACGCTGAGCACCCGCCGTGCCAGGGCCTCTCCCGAGGGACGGCGCCGCGGGGTTGCGGAGATTCTCCCCATTCCGCCTGCCCGGCCTGGGGGCGCCCTCCCCAGAAAGCGCCGGAGGTCTTTGACGGCATCGCCTGTCTTGGGGATGCTGGTCATGTCAGCCGGAGACAGTAGAGCCCGGTCTAGCCCGGATGCGCATGCCGCGTGTCCGGAGGACGGGAGCGAAGGCATGCGGTACCTCTTCATCGCGTTGGCAGCGGGCGGGTTGGGGGGGGGATGCGCGACCCCGCGGGTATCCTCTCAACCCCAGATGTCGGTGGAGGTGGAGCGCTGGCAGCGGCAGTATCAGGAAGAGCGCGAACGTGCGGAATCACTCGCGGTCAGGCTCGCCGAAGCGGAGAGTGCACTCGAGGCGGCGGCCCAGGAGCGCGCCGAGTCCGTGCTGCTCACCCACCTGTTGGAGGAGGAGCTGGGCCGGGCGGCGGCGGTGCGGCACTCGTTGGTGGAGCACAACGCGCAGCTGGTGTCCCGGCAGCGTGAGCTGGCGGCGCTGCAGGAGGAGTCGGCGGACGTGTGGTACCAGACGGCGCTCTCCCGGGCCCGGCGTCGCAGTCAGCCCCAGCCCTCGCAGGAGCCCTCGCAGGCGCCGTCCCCGACGATGCCCGCCGGCAGTCCGTGAGCTCTCCCGCATCCATCCGGGGTTACCGCGCCGGCTTCCTGTTCGCGGTGATGTTGCTGGCGGCGGTGGCCGGCGTGACGCTCTGGACGGAGGTGCGCACCAGCCGTCAGGTGGCCGAGCGCGTCCAGGAGGCGCTCGACCGGGCCGGTCTCATCGGCCGCATCCGGGTGGACGCGCTCTCGCTGGAGTCCGCCATCGAGGCCCACATCCGTGCCACGGATGATCCACAGCGGCAGGCCGCGGACGAGGTGATGGAGGACATCCTCGCGGACATCCGCGAGGCCACCCAGGAGTACACGCGCGACCTGCCTCGGGGCGACACGCTGGTGGTGTGGCAGCGCTTCAACATGGCCTGTACCCGGCTGGCCGAGCAGGTGCGCGCCGCGGCGGTCTTCTCGCATCGCCAGGAGGCCGAGCAGGCCCGGCACCATCTGGTGGAGCAGGTGCGCCCCCTGGCCGAGGAGATTGACGGATTGGCGGGGCAGCTCGCGCGGGAGAACGCGGACGAGGCCCGGCTGTTGTTGGGCCACCTGGCCTCGCTGCGCGCGCGCAACCTCGCGTTCGGCGGCGGGGTGACGCTTCTGGCGGTGCTCGTGTCGCTCGGAGTGGGCTGGCGCATCACCTCGGTGCTCGGGCGGCAGGCGGCCACCATCGAGGCGCAGCTGGCGGAACTGGACCGGCGCAACCAGGAGCTGGACGCCTTCACCCGGCGCGTGGCGCACGATTTGATGGGGCCGCTGTCGCCGCTCAAGGGGTACCTCACGCTGCTGCGCCGCTCGGGTGCGGTGAAGGACGCGCAGGCGCTGGAGCTGGTATCGCTCTCCGAGTCCAGCGCGGTGCGCATGGGCGAGCTCATCGAGGCGCTGCTGCGCTTCTGCCGCGCCGGCACCCGGGGCGAGCCCATGGTGGGCGAGTTGGACACGGCCGTGAGCACGCTGCTGCTGGAGGTGAGCCAGACGGCCGCCGCGCAAGGCGTGGCGCTGGAGCGCTCGCTGGAGTCCGGCGTGAAGGTGACGTGCCCCTCGCAGCTTTTGCAGCTCATCGCGCAGAACCTGCTGTCCAACGCGGTGAAGTACACGGCGGGCCGGCCCGAAGCGCGTGTCTCCGTGAAGGTGGCGCGCGAGGGGGGCGAGGCGGTGCTGGAGGTGGCCGACACCGGCGCCGGCATGAGCCCCGAGACGCAGGCGAAGCTCTTCCAGCCCTTCTTTCGGGGCCCGGAGACCCGGGGGATTCCCGGGCATGGGCTCGGCCTGGCCACCACGAAGCGGCTGGTGGATGCCCACAGTGGCGTGCTGCTGGTGCGCTCGGCGCCGGGCGCGGGCACCCGGGTGACGGTCCGCTTTCCTCTCGCGGCCGAGGCCGCGCCCCCTGTTCGCGGAGCCGGTACATGAGTCCCGCCCGTATCCTCATCGTCGATGACGATCCCCACGCGAGGGATCTGCTCAAACGCCTGCTCGGCATGCTCGGCGAGGTGTTCCAGGCCTCGCACCCCAAGGAGGCCAGCACACGACTCGCCGAGGAGGGGCCGTTCGATCTGGTGCTCACCGACATGGCCATGCCCAACGCGGGGGATGGGCTCACCGTGCTGAATGAGGTGCGCGCGCAGCTGCCGGACACGCCCGTCATCGTGGTGACGGCCTTCGGCAATATCGAGGGCGCGCTGGACAGCATCCAGCAGGGCGCCTTCGACTACCTCGCCAAGCCCTTCGACGTGGACGCCATCGTGCGCGTGGCGAAGCGGGCGTTGGAGCAGAAGCGCCTGGTGGAGGAGAACCGCTCGCTGCGCAAGCAGGTGGAGCGCGGCTCCATGGTGGGTCGCAGCCCGGCGCTGCTGGAGGTCTACAAGCAGGTGGCCCGGGCGGCGGCCACCTCGGTGCCGGTGCTGATTACCGGCGAGACGGGCACGGGCAAGGAGATGGTCGCGCGCGCACTGCACCGGCGCTCGCCGCGCTCGGGTGGGGCCTTCATCCCCGTGGACTGTGGCGCCATCGCCGAGTCCCTCATGGAGAGCGAGCTGTTCGGCCATGCGCGCGGCTCGTTCACCGGGGCCTCGGGCGCCCGGCGTGGCGTGTTCGAGGAGGCCCACGGTGGCACGCTGTTCCTCGATGAGATCGGGGATGTGGGGCCCAAGGTGCAGGCGCAGTTGCTGCGCGCGCTGCAGGAAGGGGAAATCCGCCGCGTCGGAGAGAGCGCGCCAGTGAAGGTGGACGTCCGCGTGGTGGCCGCGACCAATAAGGACCTGAAGGCGCGGGTGGCCGAGGGCCTGTTCCGCGAGGACCTGTTGTACCGGCTGGACGTGGTGCATCTGCACCTGCCGCCCCTGCGCGAGCGGCGTGAGGACATCCCCGCCCTGGTGGAGTACTTCGCCGCGTTGCATGCACGGGGCGGCGTGGCACCCGTGGTCACGGCCGAGGTCATGACGCGGCTCACCGCTTATGACTGGCCGGGGAATGTGCGGCAGTTGGAGAACGTGGTGGCCCGGGCGCTCGCGCTCAACGTCACCGGCGTGCTGGGGCCCCAGGACTTTCCCGAGCCGATCGGTGATGCGCCGAAGAAGCTCAGTGGCCTGGCGGGAGACATGCCCAGTCTGGCTGAGCTGTCACGGCGCTATGCGGCCCATGTGCTCCAGCATGTGGGGGGGAACAAGAGCGAGGCCGCGCGGTTGCTCGGCGTGGACCGCAAGACGCTCTACAAGCTGCTCGAGGCCCAGGAGCCCGCGGAGTAGGGCTCAGCTCAGCACGGAGACGGTGACTCGGCGGTGGTGCGGGGACGTCCGGTGCTCCCAGACGTAGATGCCCTGCCAGGTTCCCAGGCTTGCTTCGCCGCCCTTCACCGGCACGCTCAGCGAGTTCTGCGTCAGCACCGTGCGTACGTGCGCCGGCATGTCGTCGGGGCCCTCGGCGTCGTGGCGGAAGAGGGGGTCCCCGTCCTTCACCAGCCGCGAGAAGAAGGACTCCAGATCCTTCCGCACGTCCGGGTCCGCGTTCTCACACAACAGCAGCGAGGCGCTCGTGTGGTGCAGGAAGATGGTGCACAGGCCTTCCCGCGCACCGCTCTCCTCCACCGCTCGCTGCACCTCGCCCGTGATGTCGTAGAAGCCCCGGCCCCGCGTCGCCACCGTCAGTTCCTTCGCGCGATACATGGCTCGCCTCCTCGGGGCCGGGCTGTGACTCAACGGCTCGTGAGCCGGGTGTGCAGGAACTCCGCCATCCGTTCCAGCACTTCCGGGGCAATCGTGTGCGGTCCGTTGAATGGGATGAACTCCACGGACAGTCCCGCGCCCGTCAGCAGATCCCGCAGCCGCTCCGACTGGCCGTACGACAGGACGTTGTCGACGCGCCCGTGGCTCTGCAGCACAGGGAGGCTCGTGCGCTTCTCCGCCCGCTGCTTCCAGTCGTCCTGGCAGATCAGCGTCCCCGACAGGATGCACAACCCCGCCGGTGCCTACTCCCGCCGCAGCGCCACGTCCGTCGTCACCATGCCGCCCTGGCTGAACCCGCCCAGGACGATCCGCCCATACGGCAGCTTCGTCGCCGCCGACAACGCCGACAGCAGGCTCATCAGCCCGCGCCTCGCCTGGGCCAGCCCCTCGGGCGTCGCGACCGCGAACTTGTCCCAGTCCCGCTCCTGCCCCATCAGCACCTCCTGGGGCAGGTGGAACCAGGCCCGCGCGTGCGGCATCCCCATCGCCGACAGCGACAGCGGCGCCGCCGGGAACACGAACCGCACCTTCGCGCCCAGCTCCGGCTTCAGCTCCACCAACTCCATCGCCAGCGGCACCAGGTCCGACGCGGGCGCCCCGAAGCCGTGGCACAGCACCACCGCCAGCTCCGGGCTCGCTCCCTCGGCAAGCGCATCCACCACCTGGCAGTCCAGCTCGCCCAGGCGCGTGCTCACACGTCGCATCGCGTGTCTCATTACTTGGGCTGCTCGGCGCTGATCTTCACCTTCTTCACCACCACGTCCTTCAGCGGCTTGTTGCGCTCGGCGGTCGGCACCTTCGAGATGGCCTCCACCACCTCGTAGCCCTTCACCACCTCACCGAAGATGGTGTGCCGGCCCGTCAGGTGCTCGGGAACCGACGTCGTGATGAAGAACTGGCTCCCGTTCGTCTCCGGGCCCCGGTTCGCCATCGCCAGCAGGCCCACCTTGTCGAACTTCCGGCCGTTCTGGAACTCGTCCTCGAAGGTGTAGCCCGGCGAGCCCATGCCCACGCCCAGGGGATCTCCGCCCTGGATCATGAAGTCCGGGATGACGCGGTGGAAGATGATGTTCTGGTACAGCGGAATGCCCTTCTTCACCTCGTTCGTCTTCGGGTCCGTCCACGTCTGCTCACCGGTGGCCAGGCCCACGAAGTTCGCCACCGTGAGCGGCGAGTCCTTCGAGAAGAGCCTCAACACGATGGTGCCCTGGTTCGTGTCCATCGTGGCGAACAGCTCCTGGCCCTGCAGCGCCTTCTGCTGCCAGGGGCCCGGGTTCTCCGCGGGAGGCCGCGAGCGGGGGGCCGGGCTGGAGCCATGGACCTTCGGCTCCGTGGCGGTCGGCGGGTCCGCCGGGGGCATCACGGGCACGGGCGCGGGCGGCGTGGTGGGCGGCGTCTGCTGGGCCGCGGGGGGCGTCGAGCCCGTGGGAGGAGTGCCCTCGGCCTGCTTCTCCTTGTCCTTGGAGCAGGCGGTGAGGGCGAGAAGCAGGAGTCCGGTCTTCAGGAGTCGATTGCTCATGGGGCGGGCATCCTACAGAGCGAACGGAGGCTCGCAACGGCGGCGTCGAGGAATGAGCCGCCTGAACCGGTGTTCAGAAGCGCGCACAGGTGCTCCAAGCGTTCAGTCCCGTACCGTTGCCGTGATCCGGCACGTGGGGAGGGAACCGTAGAATCCCGGCTATCGTCAGTTCTCCAGGTGCTCGAGCGTAGAGCGCCTGGGGGTGGGTGTCCCTCTCTGGAGGAAGCAATGGCCGCCGTCATCAAGGATGTCGTCGTTCTGCTGCCGGGTCTGCTCGGCAGCGTGCTCAAGCGGGACGGCAAGGAAATCTGGGGGCTGTCGGGCAGCGCCATCTTCCGCGCGCTCTTCAGCGGCGCTGGCAGTGTGAAGTCCCTCACCCTGAAGTCCGACAGCGGGGGCGAGTTCGCCGATGACGGGGTGGAAGCCACCGCCATGCTGCCCGACACGCACCTCCTTCCGGGCTTCTGGAAGGTGGATGGCTACACCCGCGTGGCCGAGACGCTGGTGAGTCAGCTCGGCCTCATCCCGGGCGCCAACTTCTTCGAGTTCCCCTACGACTGGCGGCGCGACATCCGCTTCACCGCGAAGCGGCTCGCCCAGCAGGCCCCGCGCTGGCTCCACGCGTGGCGCAACAGCCACGGGGGCCATCCCGACGCGCGCCTCATCCTCGTGGGCCACTCCATGGGTGGCGTCGTGTCTCGCTACTTCCTCGAGTGCCTCGGGGGATGGAAGGACACCCGCGCGCTCATCACCTTCGGTACGCCCCACCGCGGCTCGTTCATGGCGCTGCAGGCGCTCGCGCTGGGCTTCCGCAAGGATCTGGGGCCGGTGAATCTCTTCGACCTGACGGAGATGGTGCGCTCGCTGCCCTCGGCGTACCAGTTGCTGCCCACCTATCCGTGCGTGCAGATGCCCGACGGGAGCATCGTCCGTCCGGGCGAGGCCCAGGGCATTGGCGGTCTGGACCCCATCCGGGCCGCGCAGGGCCTCGCCTTCCAGCGGGAGATCGAGAGCGCGATGCTGGCCAACTCGCGCAGCTCCGCGTACCTCGAGAACGGCTACAACCTCCATCCCGTGGTGGGCATCATCCAGCCCACGTTGCAGGGCGTGCGCGTCTCCGCGTCCGGCGCTCTGGAGATGCTCCACAGGCATCCGGATGGCACGGATGAGGGAGGCGATGGCACCGTGCCGCGCGTCTCCGCCTTTCCCGTGGAGAAGCGCAACCAGGTGCGCGTCATGTACAGCTACACGTCCCACGCCTCGCTGCAGAACGCCTTCGAGGTGCTGGCCCACGTACAGGGCGTGCTCACCGAGCAGCACATCGATCTCGACAAGTACCGCCTCGTCACGCCGGGGCTGGTGCCCAAGCAGCTCTCGCTGCACATCGAGGACGCGTACGCGCACGACGAGCCGGTGACGGTTCGCGTCCGCCCCTCGGCCGAGCCTGTCTCGCTCCGGGCCTACGCCACCAACGTGAAGACGCAGCAGACCTTCTCGGTGGCGCTCGAGCGTGATGCGGATGGCTTCCACGTGGGGGTGCTGCCTCCACTGCCGGCCGCCCTGTACCGCGTGAGCGTCAAGGGAGGCCCCGAGGTCATCCCCGTGACCGACGTCTTCGCCGTCTTCCACCGCGCGGGCGAGCTGCCGGACGACGGGGAGGACGTGGTGGAGCACCTGGTGAGCTTCTACACCCCGGAGCAGAACCGGGGCGACGCGCCGGCGGCGGCCCCCGAGGCTCAGCCCGTCACACTGGTGAAGCCTCCGCCGGTGGCGGCCGAGGCGCCGGCCCCGGCGGACGAGGGGCAGGCCATCACCCGTTATCCGTCGGTGGAGCCGATCGTGCCTGCGCGTGCGGGGCAGGCGCTTCCCCTGACCGTGGACCTGTCGTTGGTCGAGGTGGGCGCGATGACGGAGTCCGCAGGCGTCACGCTCTCCGGACTGGCGCCTGAGTGGCAGGAGCTTCCCATCAAGGTGCGGCTGCTCTGCTCGGAGATGACGTTCCGTCCGGGAGCGGATACGGGCGTGGTGTTGGTGCGGCGCAACGAGGCCTCCATCGCCGCCACCCTCACCGGCACCGTCAACCCGAGCGCCTCGGGGGAGCTCACCGTGGTGGCCACCTTCGAGTACAACGGGCGTTTCTGCGGCGCGGCCCGCAGGCGCATCCCCGTCGAGTCCTCCGGCTCGGGCGGCGTGGATCCGTCCTCTTCGCGTTCCTCCTCGACGCCGTCCGGTGCGGCGCCGGTGTCCGCCCGGGGGGCTGATGAAGGGAAGGGGACGTTCGCCCTCGAGGCCGGTGCCCAGAAGCCCCACCTGACGGTGCAGATCCACCGGCTGGACAAGAGCAACCCGCGGCGCCTGTACTGGATGCTCCACGTGTCGGTGCCGTGCAAGGGATTGCCGGCCCGGCTCTCGGGAGACCTGGACCTGGGCTCGGACCCGTCCGCCTTCTTCCAGAGCGTGGCCGCCACGGCGCGCGATCTGCGCTCCGGCGACCACTACCCCTGGTTCCTCGGGCTGGGGAAGCTGCTCTACCAGCGCACGCCCACCGCCTTCCGCGAGACGTTTCGCGCCCTGCGCCAGGAGTACGGGCCGGGCTTCCCCATCCAGTTCATCACCGATGATCCGCACATCCCCTGGGAGCTGATGGCCCCCGTGGATGTGCCGGGCGCGGAGCTGCTGTGCATGGATCATCCGGTGGCGCGCTGGCTGCTCGACTACCAGACGTCGATGACGGCGCGGCTGACCCACGGGGACCACCTCCTCACCATCGCGCCGGACTACCAGTTCCATCCGCACCTGGCGCCCCTGCCGCAGGCGCAGGAGGAGTCTCGGCAGCTCTCCAAGCGCTTCCGGGCGGTGCGCGTCGCGGGAAGGCGTCAACCCGTGATGAACCTGTTGGGCGGTGGCTACGCGCCTACCGTGGGGCTGGTGCACTTCGCCGGGCACGGCAAGTACAGCTCGAACAACGAGGTGTCGCCCTCCTGCGTGTACCTGGAGGATGGCGAGCTGAGGACGCTCGAGGTCCGCAACTCCATGGTGATGCTGGGCCAGAAGTCGCGGCCGCTCGTCATCTTCAACGCCTGCGAGGTGGGCACGGCCTCGGAGATGCTGGGAGGCATCGGGGGCTGGGCCGAGACGTTCGTGAGCGAGTCCTTCGCGGGCTTCATCGCGCCGCTGTGGCCCGTGCAGGACGCGCATGCACGCAACGCGGTGGAGCAACTGGTGGCCGACCTGCGGGAGAAGCACCTCTCCGTGGGCGAGGCCCTCCGGCGCCTGCGCCAGAGCGAAGCGAGGACGTCTCCCACGTACCTGTCCTACGTGTACGTGGGGGATGTGATGGCGCGCTTCGCTCCGGCGGCTGCCGCGGCCAGCACCGCGGCGGCGTGAGGCTACTGCGGCGTCCCTCCGTCAGGCGAAGGACTGCCCCCGTCCGTCAAGACGGGGAAGCTGACCTTGGCTTCCGGAGGGACGGTGACGTCGATGGCCGTGGCCCCTCCGTCGAGGCTGACCGGTTCGGAGCCTCCGTCCTCGATACCGGCATCCTCTGATGCCTCCAACTCCGGCTCTCCATCGAGCAGCCGGCGGAGGATGCGGCCATCCACGCTGATCGCGTATCTCACCCCTGAATCCAGGGAGGAGTACGCGCGGCCGCAGTAGCCGGGGTTTTGCAAAATCGCCACGTAGATGAGCTCACCGCGCCGGACGGCGTAGTACTTGTGTGCCTCGGGGGTGTCGATGCATGCGCGCGGAGGGCCCCATGCAGGGAAGAAATCGCTGGCGGCGACCTGGAGCGCCCGAAGGGTAGGGCCATCAATGGGTGCACCCGCCATGATGGAGTCATAGCCAGCCATCCCAACGCGAGAATCCTGGTGCTGGAGCCAGCCTCGGTGACGGAGACACCCCACAGAGAGGCAGATGAGCAGAAGCGCGAGGCTCTTTGTCTTCATGGCCGCTCCTCAGCGGGCAAGAGCTTCTCTTCTAAGAAGCTCCCTTTTCCTCCTCCGTCATAACTCACTGGGTCATTCGAGCGCCAGGGCGACCATCGCCTCGGTGATGTGACCTGCGAAGTAGTTGGAGAAGCCGGGCAGGTCCGTGAGGGCCGCCTCGGCGTGGTCCATGTCGTCCAGCCGCACTACGCGCGAGCCCGGCACCTCCGCGTCCACCGCGTTCACCAGCCCGTCGCACGCCCACCCGTAGCGCTCCTGCACGTAGGCGCACAGTGGCCGCATCAACGAGCGCCTCGACAGCCGCGACGTCTGGGCGGCGGGGTCTCCGCCTTGAACCAGCCGGCGAGCCCCGTGCTCCCGGGGCCCGGCGCGCGCACCGCCTCGGGCAGTCCGCGCAGCGAGCGCAGGAGCCGGGCCACCGCGCCCGTGGTGGGCGGCTGAAGGGTGTTGGCGGCGGGGCGCACCCCCTCGGCTGGAGGGCGAGGAGGGGGGAGGGGAGCGAGGTCCTTCCGAGGCATGCCGACCCCGAGCGTGGCAGGGCCGGGCGCCCCGTTCTCCAGCACCCACAGGGGTGGACCTCATGGTAGAAGGTGGGCCTCGAAGGGGAGGACGGACGCTGACGACCGGACAGGAATGGCTGGTGGATGTATGCGGGTGCCCGCCGGAGCGCCTGAAGGACACGGTTGCGCTCGCGGCCCTGTTCGAGGACCTCATCGTGCTGCTGGAGCTGAAGGTGATAGGCCAGCCGCAGTGGCACGTGTTCCCGGAGCCGGGAGGCATCACCGGCCTCACGCTGCTGGCGGAGAGCCACCTCGCCGTCCATACCTTTCCCGAGCACGGCTTCGCCGCGCTCAACGTCTATTGCTGCCGCACCCGTCAGCGCCCGGACTTCGAGGCGCTGGTGGCGCGGCACCTGGGCGCGGCCTCCTGCCGCGTCCGTGAGCTGCCCCGGGGGGTGGAGGCGTGACGCAAGGCAACTGTCCTTCGTGTGGGGCTCCGGTCGAGTTCACCGCGGGCACGGCGCTGGTGGTGGTGTGCGGCCATTGCCAGACGGTGGTGGCCCGGCAGGGCAAACACCTCGAGGCGCACGGGAAGATTGGCGCCATCGTCGACACCGACTCGCCCCTCCAGCTCAACGCCGAGGGCCGCATCGGTCGCGACGGCTACCGGCTGGTGGGCCACCTGCAGAAGGACCACGGCGCGGGGCCCTGGGACGAGTGGTACGTCGAGTTCGACGACGGGCGCACCGGCTGGCTCTCCGAGTCCGAGGGCGCCTTCCACCTGCTGCTCGCCTCCGGCACCGCGCCGGATCTGTCGCCCGAGGACTTCGAGCCCGGCCAACGCTTCTCCCTGCAGGGCCACCGGCTGGTGGTGGAGGAGATCGGGCACGGTCACGTGGTGGCCGCCGCGGGTCAGCTCCCCAGTGACGTGGACCCGACGGTGGACAGCCGCTATGTGGACGCCACGGGTCCCGGCGGTGTCTTCGTCACGCTGGACTTCGGCGACGGGACGAGCGAGCCCGAGGTCTACGTCGGCAAGCAGCTGAAGCTGACGGAGCTGGGCATCTCCCCGGACCAGCTCCGGCCGAAGGTGAAGAAGGTGGCGCTGCAGCAGGCGCGCTGCACCCAGTGCAACGGCCCGCTGGAGCTGCGCGCGCCGGATCGCACCAAGCGCGTGGCCTGCCCCTACTGCGGAGCGCTGCTGGACGCGAGCCGGGGCAAGCTGGCCTTCCTCCAGCTGCTGGAGAAGCCGGACCACCCGCCCCTCATCCCCCTGGGCGCCAAGGGCAAGCTGCGGGACGCCGAGTGGGTGTGCATCGGCTTCCTGGTGCGCTCGTGCACGGTGGAGGGCATCCGCTACCCGTGGGAGGAGTACCTCCTCTTCAACCGGCAGCGTGGCTTCATCTGGCTGATGCAGTCCAACGGGCACTGGACCGTCCTCGAGCCGCTGCCCGCGGGCGACGTGGCGGTGGCCCCGGGCGTCGCCGCGCACCTGGACAACCGCCGCTACCGGGCCTTCCAGAGCGTGACGGCCGTCACCGAGACGGTGCTCGGCGAGTTCTACTGGGAGGTCGAGGCCGGCGAGAGCGCGGAGGCCGAGGAGTACGTGGCGCCGCCCTTCTCGGTGAACGTGGACCGCACCGAGAACGAGGTGTCGTACACGCTCGGCGAGTACCTGGCGCCCGCGGTCATCAAGGAGGCCTTCAATCTCCAGGAGCCCCTGCCCACGCCCCATGGCATCGCGCCCAGCCAGCCCAACCCGCACTCGAGCAAGGCCACCTGGACGTGGACGGGCATCTGGGCGGTGGCGCTGCTCTTCGTCTTCCTCGTCGTCAGCGTGATGGCCGACAAGCGGACGGTGATGGTGCAGGAGGTCCGCCTGGAGCCCGACGCGCAGTCCGGCACCCCCACGGCCATGCACTTCAGCGAGCCCTTCGAAATCCGCAAGCGGGGCAACGTGCAGGCCATCGTGGCGGCGCCGGTGAGCAACTCCTGGCTCGGCGTCCAGGGAGACCTGGTCAACGAGCAGACCGGCGAGGCGGTCAGCTTCTACGACGAGGTGAGCTACTACTCCGGCAGCGACTCGGACGGCTCGTGGAGCGAGGGCAGCCAGAGCGAGACGGAGTACCTGTCCGCGGTGGCCCCGGGGCGCTACGTGCTGCGCACCACGGCCTTCTTCGATGGCCGTCCGCCCATGGGGCAGAGCTACCGGGTGACGCTCGTCAGCGACACGCCGCGCGGTACCTGGTTCTGCTGCGCGATGGTGCTGCTGCTCATCGGGCCCGCGTTGGCCTTCTTCCGCTCCTCCAGCTTCGAGTCGGCACGCTGGGCGGAGAGCAACCTGGGTTCCAGCTCGGATGATTGAGAGAGGGTGTCCATGAAGTTCATCGGTGGAGTCATCGTCATCCTCTATGCCGTGGTGGCCTTCACGGGCTGTGAGCCCTTCACCCGTTCGAAGCGTGCCCAGGCCGTGGCACGCGGCGGCGGCGTGCGAACCTGGACCGGCGGTTTCATGGGAGGGAAGTGATGTTCCTGGGTGTCCTGGCAGTGGTGGTGAACGTGGACAACCTGCTGGCGAGCCTCGTGTACTCGCTGGTGGGTCTGGCGGTGTTCGTGGCGGGCCTGTTCGTCTTCCGGCTCATCATGCCCTTCGACGTGCACAAGGAGCTCGAGGTCGACCAGAACACGGCGCTCGGTATCGTGATGGGTTGTTTCATTCTCGGCCTGGCCATCATCGTGGCCGCGGCCATCTCGGGCTGATGCCCCGCGGCAGGCAGTACCCGCTTTGAACAAGACGCTCCTCTTCTTCACCGTCCTCGTCATCGCCACGTGTGGGCTCATCTATGAGCTCATCGCCGGCGCGCTGGCGAGCTACCTCCTCGGCGACTCCATCACCCAGTTCTCCACGGTGATTGGCAGCTACCTGTTCGCCATGGGCATTGGCAGTTGGCTCTCGCGCTTCATCGAGCGCGGAGTCCCCCAGCGCTTCGTCGAAATCGAGCTGGGGGTGGCCCTGGTGGGCGGCTTGTGCGCGCCGATGCTCTTCCTCACCTTCGCCCTCACGGACGTCTTCCGGGTGGCGCTGTACGGCAACGTGCTGGTCATCGGCACGCTGGTGGGGCTCGAAATCCCCCTGCTGCTGCGCATCCTGAAGGATCAGATCAAGTTCAAGGATCTGGTCAGCCAGGTGCTGACGTTCGACTACCTGGGCGCGCTGGCGGCGAGCATCTCCTTCCCGCTGCTCTTCGTGCCCAAGCTGGGGCTGGTGCGCACCTCGCTGCTCTTCGGGCTGCTCAACGCGCTGGTGGGCCTGTGGAGCACGTGGCTGCTGGCGCCGGTGCTGGCCCACCCCGTGCGGCTGCGGGTGAAGGCCGTGGCGCTCAGCCTCTTCCTCGTGGTGGGGCTCGTGCTGGGCGACCGGCTCACCCACTTCTCCGAGGAGCACCTCTACTCGGACGACGTGGTGCACGCGACGAGCTCGCCCTACCAGCGCATCGTGCTGACGCGGGGCAAGCGGGGCTTCTCGCTGTACCTCAACGGCAACCTGCAGTTCTCCAGCCTGGACGAGTACCGCTACCACGAGGCGCTGGTGCACCCGGCCCTGGTGCGCGCGGGCAAGGTGGAGCGGGTGCTGGTGCTCGGTGGCGGAGACGGGCTCGCGGCGCGGGAGATCCTCAAGTACCCCGAGGTGAAGAATGTCACCCTGGTGGACCTGGATCCGGCGATGACGGGGCTCGCCACGCGCTACGACGAGCTGGCCGAGCTCAACGCACACGCGCTGGCGGATCCGCGCATGCACGTCATCAACACGGACGCGATGGAGTACCTGCGGGAGAAGACGGAGACGTGGGACGTCATCGTGGTGGACTTCCCGGACCCCAACAACTTCTCGCTGGGCAAGCTGTACACCACGGGCTTCTACAAGCTGCTCAAGCGGCGGTTGGGGCCGGACGGGGTGGCCGTCATCCAGAGCACCTCGCCGCTGTTCGCCCGGCGCTCCTTCTGGTGCATCGACACCACGCTGAAGGCGGCGGGCTTCTGGACGCAGCCCTACCACGCGCTGGTGCCCTCCTTCGGCGAGTGGGGCTACGTGCTGGTGGGCCATGAGCCCGCGCCGCCGCGCCGCCCGATGCCCGAGGGGCTGCGCTTCCTCACCGAGGACACGCACGAGGGCCTCTTCCACTTCCCCCTGGACATGGGCCCGCTGCCGGCGGAGGTGAACCGGCTGAACAACCAGGTGCTCGTCCACTACTACGAGGAAGAGTGGCGGCGGTGGAACTGACGCGGCGGGAGCTCGTCGCCGCGTTCCTCGGCTCGGCGGTGGCGGCCAGTGCGTGCCGGCGGACGAGTCCGCGCGAGCTGGTGCCCGGGGCCATCGTGGACCGGGCGGTGGACGTGGGGCACAAGCTGCGCGGCGGGGCGCTGCCTCGTGCGGCGGAGGCCCAGGCGGTGGATGTGCTGGTGGTGGGCGGAGGCGTGGCGGGCCTGAGCGCGGCGTGGCGACTGACGGCCGCGGGCGTGAAGGACGTGCGGGTGGTGGAGCTGGAGTCGGAGCCGGGAGGCACGTCTCGCTCGGGGCGCAACGAGGTGTCCGCGTACCCCTGGGGCGCGCACTACCTGCCGGCCCCGCTGGTGGACTCGGGGCCGGTGACGCGGCTGCTGCGCGAGATGGGCGCGGTGACGGGCGTGGACACGCAGGGCTACCCCGAATACGCCGAGGAGTTGCTCATCCGCGAGCCCGAGGAGCGCCTCTTCTACAAGGGCGAGTGGTACGAGGGCCTGTACCTGCGCGCGGGGGCGAGCCCGGCGGAGCTGGCGGAGTTGGCGCGCTTCGAGGCGAGGATGAACGCCTTCGCGGCGGCGCGGGATGCGAAGGGGCGCAAGGCCTTCGCGGTGCCCACGGCGCTCTCCAGCGATGACGCCGAGTGGACGGCGCTCGACCAGGTGACGATGGCGCGGTGGATGGAGGCGGAAGGCTTCCGCTCGCCGCGGCTGCGCTGGCTGGTGGACTACGCGTGCCGGGACGACTACGGCACCACGGCCGAGGGCGTGTCGGCGTGGGCGGGCATCTGGTACTTCGCCGCGCGGCAGGACGGGAAGGGGGAGCGCAGCGAGGGCTTCCTGAGCTGGCCCGAGGGCAACGGACGGCTGGTGAAGCAACTGCTGTCCGCGCTGTCCCCGGGACAGGTGGAGCGGGACGTGCTGGTGCATTCGGTGGAGCCCGTGGAGGGCGGCTGCCGGGTGGACGCGGTGGAGGCGGGGACGGGCAAGCCGAGGGCGTACCGGGCGCGGCAGGTGGTGCTGGCGTGCCCGCGCTTCGTGGCGGCGCACGTGGTGGCCCCGTGGCGGGAGAAGCGCCCCGAGTGGCTGGGCGCCTTTCAATACGGGCCGTGGGTGGTGGCCAACCTGACGCTCTCGGAGAAGCCGGAGTCCCTCGGCTTCCCGCTGGCGTGGGACAACGTCTTCTACGAGAGCCGCAGCCTGGGTTACGTGGTGTCCACGCACCAGGCGCTGCGCATGGACGAGCGTGGGCCCACGGTGCTCACCTGGTACCTGCCCATGGCCGGGCTGGACATGAAGGCCGAGCGCCAGAAGGTGCTCTCCGCGGGCTACGCCGAGTGGGAGGGGCTGGTGATGGCGGACATGCTGGCCGCGCACCCGGGCATCGCCACGCAGGCCCGGCGCCTGGAAGTCATGCGCTGGGGGCATGCCATGGTGCGGCCCACGCCCGGTTTCCTCTGGGGCCCGGAGCGCTTCGCGGCGCAGGAGAGCCTGGGCGGGTCTCTGCACTTCGCGCACTCGGACCTGGGCGGCATGGCCCTTTTCGAGGAGGCCAACTGGTTCGGCGTGAAAGCGGCCGAGAAGGCCCTGAAGGGTCTCGGCCGCGCGGACGCGAGCTGGCTCTGAGGGATGCTCCCTCTCCCCCTCCATACCTGCCTCCAGCGGCCTTGCTTCCCCTTGATGCCACGGCCTGGTTCACTCGTAGCGGTAGCCCAGGGCGGCGCTGTCCTCCATGTCCCCCGGCGTCACCATGAGCCCGAGCTCGTGGAAGGGCATGAGCATGTCATCCACGTTGTTGCCGGGGACGCCGGACACCGGCTGGTAGGAGTGGATGCCGTGGCGGCTCTGCCATTGGGCCCAGAGGCGATCGATATTGGAATGGTGCAGGAAGAACACCGGATCGTTGGGTGAGGTGGAGAGCAGCATGGTGCCGTACACGGGGCGCCCGTCGGGGGAGACACCCAGCAGGCCACCGACCCAGCCGTGCACGGTGTTGTGCATGGTGGGCGGGTTGAGCGGGAGGGGGAACATGAACCCGTCCGGGCCGCACACCATGCTGACCTGGCCGGGCGCATCCCGGTAACCCTCCACGTTGTTGCGGAAGCTCAGGTGCCAATCGCTCGTGGTGTCATAGGGCGCCACGTCGTAGAACGGGGTCGAGAGGGCCGCCTCGACTTCCGTGGCCGTGGGCAGGCTGAAGATCGTGGGCGTGGCCGCGCGTCCACGCACGAGGTGCGGCCAGCGGGAGAGCTGCTCGCCCCAGGCCTGCGGCTGGACGGTGACGGGCCACTCGCCCCTGCGGAACGGACCGGTGGTGACGGCGTAGCCCTCGTTGGGGTCACCTTCTCCGCCCATGAAGTCGTCCCGGAAGACGGCCCGGGTGCTCTCCTCGCTGCTCCAATCCCAGTAGGGGATGGTGAGCTCCTTGTTGCCGCTGACCTCGCGCAGCGCGTCCTCGAACATCAGCAGGTACTGGCGATGCCAGGGCAGGAAGAGCGGGCCGGCATGCGCCATGGGCATGGCCCCATGCGGCAGGTTTGGATCGCACCTGTACAGGGAGCGGTGCCAGTCGACGAACTGGTCGTAGTAGCTGAGGCCCGGGGTGTACGGCGAGGGCACCTTCTTCAGCTTCAGCACCGCCTTGACGTAGTCCGCGCGCTCCTTGGCTGTCAGCACCCGGGCGTCCTTGCGCACCCGGAGGGACGAGTCCTCGCGCTTCACGTGTGCGTCATGGGCGGTGTGCGCCCCTGCTTCCGCGTCTGCTTTGGGCGAGCAGCCCGCGAATAGCAGGTGGGACAGCGCCAACAAACTCATCCAGAGACGGCGCGGACGGCGACTCGACGGCTCACGGCTCATGGTTTTCCCCCGTTGTTGTGACTGGTGAGGGTTGTAGCCCATGTGCTGTGACAGGGGTGTGACCGCACGGGCGCGCCGCTGTGACGCTCCTCGTCACGGAGGAGCCCCGGGGCGCCCTGCCTCGGCCTTCACGCCACAGCGGCGGAGACGGGCGGGTGCCACAGCGTGGCGGCGGCGGTGGCGAGCGAGGCCGTGAGCACCAGCGCCAGGGCCCAGAGCCCCACCGCGTCCCAGCGGACGATGGGCAGGCCCCGGAGCGCCTGCATCGCGAGCACCAGCGTCACCCCGACGTAGGCGGCGCCCGTGGCGCGGACGGCGGCCAGGCGCTGCGCCTCGGAGAGGTTCCGCCGGCGCGCCAGCAGCGCCGCGAGGATGGGCAGCACCTGCATGGCGTGCAGCCCGAGGAAGTGCGCGGGCCGCATGTCGCCGGCCACGGTGCTCCAGCCGACCAGCGGCAGCCCCGGGCCACCGTCCGGCACGCCGAACGTGTGCGAGCCCGCCTCGGCCACCCGCTGCCCGGCCCGCATGGCCTCGAGCTGCGCCGGGTTCGGGCTCGTCATGAAGTACCCGAGCCCCATGCCAATCACCGCCGCGATGAATCCGGTGCGCAGCGCCGCCGCGAGCGGGAGAGCCGCCAGCCGTGCGCGCAGCAGCGCGAGCGCGAGCACGATCATCGTCACCCACAGCACCGTGATGGCGATGCCCATCATGCTGAAGATGGCCGCGTCGAAGGGCGTGGCCACGTTGAAGTGGCTGCGGACCCCGCGCGCCGCCTGGAGCGTGATGGCGACCATCTCGATGGTGCCGGCCGCGGCGAGGATGTGGCCCGAGAGCCGGACGAGCCGCTGCCGCTCGGAGAGGAAGGAGAAGAAGTACATCACGGTGGCGTTGTACGCGGTCAGCGACAGGTAGAACTTCGTGGGCTTGAGCCAGAGGGGCTCGCCCACCAGCTGCCGTGAATCCAGGAGGAGCCCGAGCGTGGTGAGCACGGCGCCCAGGGCCATGACGACGGTGGCGGCGGCGAGCGTCGGAGAGAGGGACCAGGCGCGGTTCCAGAGCGCGCGCACGGAGAGGGGCGAGGTGGAGGCGGACATCAGCGGACTCCTTCGGTGGCCAGGGGCGCGGCCGGCTTGGGCAGCGAGGCGACGGCCGGCAGGAAACGCCGGGTGAGGAGACGGACGGCCGCGTAGGCGAGGTAGCCGGTGGGGCCGAGCATGAAGGTCAGCAGGAGGCAGGGCACGACGAGCAGGTGGGGGATGCCCCGGCGCTGCGCGTCCGCCAGCACGACCCTGCCCACCAGGAAGTCGAACGCGAGGTAGTGGATCCACCCCGCGAGCAGCATGCCGGGGCGCTGGAGGGCCGCCCCGATGTGCTCCAGCGTGTCGAACTGGCCGAGCAGCCCCGGCAGGTGCGGAGCGACCAGGGCCAGATAGACGGCGCCGATCACCAGCGGGATGACGTCGCTCTCCAGCACCCACCGGGTGAACCGGGCCCGGGGCGCCAGCACCATCGCCGCCCAGCCCAGCAGCACCGGGACGTTCAGCACCTTCAGGATCAGCTCGCCGTCCATGGCCCCTCCAGCGGTTCATCCGCGTTCATGTTTCTCATGTAAACATCGGATGTATCCGCTGTCAACATCGCCTGGACACGAGGCCCTGCCCGCCTGCTCGCGACAAGGGCCGGAAACGGCGGTCGCACGCCGGCATCCGGCCCTCGTGTGGCGGCTCGCGAGCCCCCTTCGGTTTCACTCCACCTTTTGGACCTGGAAGCCGAGACGGGGGAAGTGCACGACGACCTCGCCCGCACGTGCATCGACTCGCCGGACCGCGAGCTCATTCGGGCGCGACAGCACGAGCTCGCCTTCCACCGGATCCGTGCCGTAGTCCGTGGCCGCGACCGTCACGCGCGTGCCCCGCGAGAGGCCGTGCAGGTCGACGAAGGCCTCCCCTTCGGTGGACAGGGGCTTGCTGGCGGCGGCGAGCTGGACCGCCTCACCGCTCTCCAGCTTGTCGTAGGTGCCATGACCCAGCGTCTGCATGCGCTCCATCCACGCCACCACGCGCGTGTGGGAATCGAGGATGGCCGCGATGGGACCGGCCCGCCGGACGTACCAGAGCGCATGGTAGACGGAGAAGTCAGCGATGCTCGTGGACCGGCCGAGCAGCCATTGCCTGCCATCCCCGAGCTGGTCCTCGAGCTGCTCGAGATACAGCCGCAGCGCCCCGGTGGCTTCCGGAGGGCCCATGCGCGGCGCGTTGGCCCGGAAGGCCGCGCGGTCGGCGATGAAGGCCTTGACCTGCTCGGGCGGCAGGTTCGCGAAGATGCTCTGCAGGCCGGCGGGCTGGAAGCAATAGGCGATCGCGGTCCAGAACAGGGTGGAGTCCGCCCACTGCGCCTGGATGCGTGCCAACCCGGCGGACTCGACGGGATACAGCGTCGGCGTTGGCGCGAGCCGCTCCAGCACGTCGGCGATCAGCGCCGTATCACAGTAGATGTCCGCGCCGATCTGCAGCAGCGGGGTCTTGCGATAGCCGCCCGTCAGGGCGATCACGTCCGGTTTGGGCATGATCGCGGGAATGAAGACGGAGGTCCATTGCAGGCCCTTGAAGCCGAGAATGGTGCGGACCTTCTCGGAGAAGGGGGATCGCGGGTAGTGGTGGAGGATGAGCCGGGACATGCCCCCAGTCTTTCCGAGGCACGCTCCCGCACGCGAGAAGGAACTTCCCGGGATGCTTTCTGCTGCTCACTTCGCGGAAGGCGCCGGCCGTGGCTTGAAGCGCAGGCGTGAGCGCTCGCGCGCTTTGTTGGCTTCGACCTCACGATCTCGCGGCTGGGCCGTCGTGGACAGCGAGTCGATCAGCACGCGGGCGGCGGCCGAGACGTCATCCACGGCTCGCGCGAAGGCCGCTTCGTTGGCCTGCGACGGTTTATTGAAGCCGCTCAGCTTACGGACGAACTGCAAGGCAGCCGCCCGGATCTCGTCTTCCGTGGCGGGCGGCTCGAAGTTGAACAGCGTCTTGATGTTCCGGCACATGGTTGCCTCCCAGGCTCGACGTGAACGCAGCCTGTCTGCGTGTCATTTTTCCTGAGTTTTCCCGTGCGTTCACGGTGAAACGGAGCGTGGGTGCTCGGCACATGGGCGGTTGCTCTGTCCCGAGAGGACTGAGCAGGTTTGGCACCATGAGCGAATCCACGGACCTCAAGACAGCGGATCTCTGCGATGCGCACGCGGGCTCCCCCCATTTCCAGATCGCCGAGCCCGGCTTCCTCGACTATGGCGGCCGCCGCTGCTTCTCCGGCCCCATCAGCACGGTGCGCGCGCCCGAGGACAACTCCCTCGTGCGCAAGGCGCTGGAGGAGCCCGGACAGGGCAGGGTGCTGGTGGTGGATGGTGGTGGCAGCCGCCGTTGCGCGCTGGTGGGGGACCAGTTGGCGGCGCTCGCGCGGAAGAACGGCTGGGCGGGCGTGGTGGTGAACGGCTGCATCCGCGACGCCGAGGAGGTGGGCCGCACCGCCCTCGGGGTCAAGGCGCTGGGCACGCATCCGCTCAAGAGCGGCAAGCGCAACGAGGGCCAGCGCGACGTGGAGGTGCGCTTCGCGGGCGTCACCTTCCGGCCCGGTCATCACCTCTACGCGGATGTGGACGGCCTCGTCACGTCGGAGAAGGCCTTGAGCTGAGGTGCTTGCTGCTCCTACTTTCCTTCCTGGATGGGGAGCTGGCGGCCTACCAGCGGCGTCCGGTTGACCGATGGTCTCCCGGTTCCTGCCTGGGGTAAATCCGGGGATTGCATGCAAACCTCCATCCCGGACTCCCGGCAATCGGGTCAGGCCGCCGTCGAGGCGGCGCTGATCGTACCGCTGATGGTGTTCATGGTGCTGGGCATCATCCAGTTGGGGATGATGCAGCAGGCGCGGCTGATGACGGAGTACGCGTCCTACCGGGCGGCACGGGCGGGGATCGTCAACCACGGCCACTGCGAGCTGATGCGCAACGCGGCATTCGTCTCGGTGCTGCCCACGTTGGGCCCCACGCCCTCGAAGAAGTCGGGCCGGGTCGACACGCTGGAGAACGCGCTCAAGGTCTACAAGGAGTACGCCGTGGCGGGCTCCTCCAGCCCGGTGCTCTACCACATCCCCAACAAGCTCGAGAAAGTGCGTGTGGAGGTGCTCAACCCCCGGAAGAGCCAGCTCGCGAGCCTCTTCGGCACCTACGGCGACTTCATGAAGACGCTGGAGGTCGACTACGACGACGTGCGCGACGACACCATCGTCCGCGCCAACCTGCTCAGCGTCCGCGTCACCTACTTCTACGAGATGCGCATCCCCTTCGCCAACTGGCTCATCCACGGCTGGTTCATGGGGTTCGAGCACCTGGACAAGCTCAAGGGCATCCAGTTCGAGAATCAACGCCTGGGCGGGAGTGCCTCGCACCAGGCGCTGGAGACGAAGGGCGCCAGCAAGGGCGACACGAGCCGCCGCAAGGAGGACTTCAAGCTCATCTCCGGGCTGGCCCTGGGCGAGCGCAAGTACATCATCCCCCTGGTGAGCACCTACTCCATGCGCATGCAGTCCAACCTGATGAAGAAACACGTCACCCCATGCGCGGTGGACGAGTGATGAGGACCCCGTGATGTTCCGCATCCTTCGGAGACTCCGCCGCGACGAGCGCGGGCAGGCGATGATCATCGGCGCTATCGCCATGCTCATCCTGGCCATCACCGTGATGGCCACGGTGACCATCGGCCATGGCGTGTACTCGAAAATCAAGCTGCAGGACGCCGCGGACGCCCAGGCCTACTCCATCGCCGTCAAGGAGGCCCGGGCCTACAACTTCCTGGCGTACACCAACCGCGCCATGGTGGTGCACTACTCGGCCATGCTCACGGTGATGTCCTACGTGAGCCACGCCCTGTACCTGCAAAAGACGGTCGGCACCGCCGCCAAGTACCTCAAATACATACCCGGGGTCGGCGCCATCTTCGCGGCCATAGAAACCGCCATCAACGCCTGGATGAAGGTGGTGGATGTCATCGCCCAGGTGGTCATACCGATATTGACCTTCATCAACATCGGGTTGTGGGTGGCCCAGGAGGCGCTGCTGTTCTCCACGGTCACGGACATCATGACCATGAATGACAGCCCCGCCATCCTGCAGACCGACGCCAAAGCCACTCCAGGCCTGGTGATGAAGCAGGGCACGCTCTCGGCCATCATCGCGGCGGTGACCAACGAGAACATGAACCGGGGGAACGCGAAGAACTTCCTCAATCCCCTGGATGATGCGCCCTTCGCCTCGCAGAAATACTTCCCGCTGCCAGACCCCACCGGCATGCGCAAGCGCGCGCAGCTCTTCAAGGACGTCAACAAGCTGAGCGACCCGAACATGGCGAAGTACCGCCTGCTCATGGGCAACATCGCCAACAGCGTGCGCCAGGAGTGGACGGCCAGGGGCAAGGACGTGTTCCTCATCGGCCGCCGCTGGACGCTCGACATCTGCCTGGGCATTGGCGGCATCACCATCGAGAAGCGGGCGGACTCGCAGATCAAGAACTTCGCCGCGACGGGCTCGACCAACCGGAGGGATCAGCTCTTCGCCTCGGATGACATCCGCATGCTGGTGGAAGCGCCCTGTATCGGCCCCTTCCGGTCCACCCTCTTCAAGTTCAACTACCTCATCCGCGTCGCGGCGGATAAGGAGCAGGGCTTCCACGAGTCCTTCCTGCGCGTCAAGGGAGGCGGCAGCAACAGCGGGAAGACGTCCAAGCACCATCCCTGGCAGGGCATCACCCCCTATGTGCTCGCCGAGCCGAGCTTCTGGTCGCCGTGGAACTACCACTTCGGCTACCCGTGCAGCGTGGTGTTCCTCACCAAGGACATGGTGGGCGCCCGTCAGGTCTTCGAGCTCAAGACGAACTTCATGGTCGGCAAGGGCAGCGGGAAGATCGAGAAGGACGGCCAGCTCGACATGACGTGGAGCGAGGTGGGCAAGGTGGGCTCGTACAGCTTCGTCGATCGCACCGGCGGCATGCTGGCCATCGCGGTGGGGCGTGCCATCTATCACCGCCCGGGAGACTGGAAGGAGGAGCCCAACTTCTTCAACCCGCTCTGGACGGCCCGGCTCGCTCCCATCAACACGCACTGGGAGAAGGACGGCATCAAGACGATGATGCCGGAGTGGGGCGCCCTCGAGAAGGCGTTCGGTCCCACTGTCTTCAACTACTGAGGGAGCGCTCCACCATGCACCACCTCCTCTCCACACGGCGCAGGCCAGGACGGACCGGGCGCCGGGGGCGCCGCGGCAGCTCGACGGTCGAGTTCGCCATCATGGCGCCGGTGCTCGTCGCCCTCGTGCTGTGGTCCAACTACTTCTGGGAAGTGCTCCGGGTGCGCATCAAGGCCGCCGAGGCCGCGCGCTTCGTCGCCTTCGAGCGCACGGTGCGCAAGGACGTGGCGCAGATCGCCGTCGAGGCGCAGGAGCGCTACAAGGACCTGGACGGCGTGAAGACGGGCGGGACGCTCGGCACCGCCTTCCGCAACAAGCTCACCCTCTCCGTGTCCGCCAGTGACGTGCCGGCGCCCCTCACGGGCTCGTTGTCGGATGCGGGCTCGCGCGGTGGGGTGAGCGGCCTGATTGGCACGGCGCTCTCCCTGGTGGGCAACTCCGTGGAGGGCATCATCGGGAAGCTGGGCTTCGACACGTCCAAGGGCGCGGTGAAGACGCAGGTGCAGGTGAAGCTGGAGAACCAGATCATCCCGGAGCGGATCGGCCAGTTCGTCACCGGCTTCTCCGACAACAAGCTGGACCTCACCTTCACCGAGTCCTTCTTCATGTACCACGACACCTGGAGGGCCTGGCAGCCGGGCGACAACCCGAAGGCCTCCCAGGCCATCGTGGAGAACCGGGTGCGCGAGCGGGTGCGCGAGGTGGCGTACATGGGACTCGCCGAGCAGGCGGGCGGGGTGTTGGGCCCCATCGGCGACTTCCTCGGCGTGCTCGGGCTCGAGTTCCCCTTCGATACGGACTACGTCGACCAGGCGGTGCTCATCCGCGGCGTGTATGGCAATGGCTACTACCCCACGCCGACGCCGGCCGGCACTCGGCCCACCCGCACCATGCCGGGAGACATCCTCCAGGCCGCCTACTGGACAGGCGACAACTCGGCCTGTTTCGGGAGCTGCGAGCCGAAGGAGATCAAGTACAAGCGCGGCCAGGCGAACGGCTCGGGCCGCGGCGACAACTGGCCGATGCGCGCCTACAATTGCCGCGGGCCCTTCTTCCAGGGCACCGTCAAATCAGACGCGCCGGAGTCGGAGTACGCGCAGGGCACGGGCCTGGCGGCCTCGCAGAGCTACTTCAACTACAAGGACAACGCGTGCGGCGAGGATCCGAGCGCGGAGTACAAGCCTTGAGGCGCCCGAGGACCCGCGCGTGAGCGGACGGATGGGAGTGAAGACGCGATGAGGCTGTCGGACAGGACGGGCCAGGTTCCACGGGCCCTGGGACTCGTGAGCGTGCTCGTGTTGGTGGCCACGGTGATGTGGCTGCCCGAGGCCCCGCCCGAGCCCGAGTCCGAGTCCGGTGCCCCGGCCGGAGCCCTTGCCGGCGGCTTCCCGGAGGCCGCCCCCGAGCCGCCGCCCCTGCCCGAGAGCGCGGCGGAGCGCCTGCGCCGCCACATCCCGCTCTTCCCCGGCGCCCGGCTGGTGCCCATGGGCCAGCTCAACGCCAATGGCAACCGGATGGAGATGGGCTACTTCGAGGTGAAGGTCTCCGCCCGCGAGGTGATGGACTTCTACTTCCAGGCCTTCTCGCAGCGGGGCCACCGCGTCGTCGAGCAGCCGGATGGTTCCGGAGGCGGAGCCGTCAACTATTACGACGAGAAGATGGGGGCGCTCGTCACCGTCAACGTGATGGCGGGCGGCACGGAGAGCCAGCCGAGGGCACGCGCCTTCCCGGCCATCGTCGAGGCCCCCGACGGCATCCACCTCAAGGCCGAGCCTCCCCAGGTGCTACCCCAGCCGGCGGGCCTGGTGACGGTGCTGCGCGTGGATGACCAGAACAAGGGCCCGGCCGAGGGCAGCTCCACGCTCACGCAGATCGCCCAGGGCTCGCCCCGGCAGCTCGCGGACTACTACCGCAAGGAAATGGCCGTCCGGGGCTACTCGGCCGTGGGCGGCAGCAGCTCGGAAGAGGTGGAGATGCTCGACTTCGTGGGGCACGGGCAGCGGGTGTCGCTGACGCTCTCGGCCATGAACAAGGAGGGCACCCCCGAGTCCGTCATCGCCGTGGTGATGGAGAAGGAACAGAAGGAGGGAAGACCATGAGAGGATTGCCTTTCCGCCGCCGCGCCAGGCGCACGCGCGGCCAGCAGATGGCGGAGTTCTCGCTGTTGTCCGCGGCGCTGCTGGTGGGCACGATGTCCATCATGCACTTCGCGCCGGACATGCTCGGCGCCTTCACCATCTACATCCGCGGCTTCTACGTCATCCTCGGCTTCCCCCTGGGCTGAGGCGCGGCGCGGGGCTCCGGCCTCACTGCCCCGGCAGGCGGGGGATGGTGATGGGCACCGAGCCCAGCTCGGGGCGGGCTCCCGTGCCCGTCTTGCGCGCCACCCAGGTGCTGCCATCCGCGCCCCGGACCGACTCCACCCCGAAGAGCGGCACCTTGTCCGACAGCACCACCTCCGCGCTGGCTCCCGACTCCAGCTGGAAGGTGCGCCGCACGGCCTTGCCCGCGAAGGGGCCCGCCTTCACCTGCGTCTCCTTCTGCGGCCCTGGCTGTCCGCGCAGCTCGGGCGCATCCGCGGGCAGGTCCACCGGAATGGAGATGGGCGCGTTGGGCTGCACCGCGAGCGCCAGCCGGTCCACCATCGGTTGCGACTCGCCAATGAGCCACAGCACCACCAGCGAGCGTGGCTTCGCGTCCACGTAGTCGAACTCGACCTGGAACATGGGCCCCTCCTTGCGCTCGGTCCGGCCCACCACCGCCGTCCGAACCCGGAGCCGGGCCTGGGGCGTGGTGACGTCGTACTCGACGAAGGTGCCCACCACGGGATGGAACTTCCCGTAGAGCAGCGGCGGCGGCACCAGCGCACGGGCCTCCTGCAGGCGCGAGGGGTCGACGGGGCGCCGGGCAGCACCGGCGGGCGTGCCGGCGTCAGCGGGCGTGCCGGCGTCGGACGGCTGGCCGGGAAGGGGGTCAGGACCGAGTCCCAGCGTGAGCGCGAGGAGGGTGGCGGACAGGGCGCTGTTCATGGCTGGTACTATCCGGCCTCGGCGCGCGGGGGCACAAGGCGGGGAGTCCCCGGGCGCGGCGGGTTGCTCGTCGTAACATCAGGAGGAAGCATGAGCCGGGTCTGGGGATTGGTCGTGGCGCTGTGGTTCTCCACCGTGCCGGCGGCGTTCGCGCAGGGGGGGTTGTTCGGGTTGCCCCTCGTGACGCAGAAGGACGGGTGGGCGCGCTACGTCACCGAGTCCTCCGAAGGGCCCACGGAGGTCGTCTTCAAGGTGGGCACGCCCGGTAGCCACAAGGGCAAGAAGGGGCAGTGGGTCATCCTCGAGGTGGACGCGCCCGGCGTGGGCCGCATCTCCATGCACTTCCTGGTGGCCGGCCAGAAGTTCTCTCCGGACAACCTGCTCGTGGTGCGCGTCTACGTGCCCGGCCAGGAGCCCCAGGAGAGTGGTGCGCCAGCGGGGCCCGTCACCCTGCCGCCGACGAAGCTGCTGGGCAAGCACACCGAGACGATCGCCGGCCGCAAGCTCGAGGTGACGGAGTACGCCCTCGGCGACGAGGCCCGGGTGGGCTGGTCTCCCTCGGTGGCCCCGCTCGGGGTGACGTACGTCACCGGGGCCCGGCCGATGCGGCTGGTGGCGTTCGGTGTGGGGGGCGATCCGTGGAAGGGCTCCGGGCAGGCCCAGCCGCACTGGCCCGAGGACAAGAAGTAGGCGTCAGTGTTGGGGGGCCCGCGCGGTCAGCCCGGCCCGGACGAGCACCTGGCGCAGCTCCTCGGCATCCGCGTCCACCAGGCGTGTGTGGATGCGCAGTTGGTGGCCCCGCCCGGCGCGCAGCACCGTACGCGAGGGGGTGTCCGTCGTGCGCTTCAGGTCGAACCACTCCAGGTCCGAGAAGCGGGTGCGCTTGCCCAGGGAATCGACGAAACCTTCCGTGGCCAGCAGCAGCGCGGGCACCAGGTGGAAGCCGATCATCAGCAGCCACACGGCCAACGCGAGGCAGAAGGCCCCCAGCGCGGGCCGGCTCCCCGAGGACAGCAACTGCAGGCCGATGAGCACCAGGACCGTCACCGCCACCAGCACCTGGAAGTAGGTGTCGGCGGGGGCCCGGGAGCGCAGCACCACGGCGGTACGCGCCCGAAGCAGGGACACCAGCGCCAGGAGCGCCAGGAGCGCCACGCCCGCGGCCGTGATGGCCACGGCCAGCTCCAGGGTGCCCTGCCGGCCTCCGAGTGCCCTCGACTCGCGGACGAGCCAGGCCGCGCTGCCTCCAAAGGTCACCAGCGCCAGGGCATGGAAGGCGACGGCGCGAGCGGGGAACGAGGGGGCGCGCATGGGCGGGAAGATAGCGCGTCCGCGTCACCAGGGGGACGAGGACACGTGCGCCACTGTGCTACCTTTCCCTGGCTCGCGGCCACACGCCTGCCCCCGTGAACAAGCCGCCTGCGGATTTCCTGCATGATTCTCCAGGTCACCGGCTCTCTTCGGCTGCGGGCCCGCGATTCGTGCCCACTGAAGTGAACACAAAGGAGAGAGGGCCATGACCGCGACGAAGCACTACCTGCTTGCCTGGATGTGTCTCCAGCTTCCCCTGTTGGCACAGGCCGAGCCCCGCAGGCCCTCGCGCGTGGCCGCCCCGATTCCCGCGGCCGAGCGCTACGCGCGGCGATGCCAATCCTCGTCGCTCCTCCGCAGCGTCAAGCCCCAGGGGACGATGCTGTGGGGCACCCGGCGGGACTGGGACACCGTGAAAGGGACGGACGAGCGCAACAGTGTGCTCGTCTCGGTGGGCCTCAAGCCTCTGCGGCATGCCGACGCCCAGGTGACTGCCATGAAGCTCGACGGCGGGCACCTGGTGGCCACCTCCCCCGCGCCAGGGATGACCGCGGGGAGGGGAGTCGTCGGCACCGTGCTCCAGGGCTGGGCGAGTGACGGCAAACCGGTGGAGGTGGCCATCTGCGGCGCGGAGCCCTCCCCCGAGGATCCCGGAATGGTCTGGTACCGCATCGAGGCCTGGAACACGGTGGCCCAGGAGTGGGAGAACCCCTGTGTCGCCCTGGAGCGCGTGCCGGATCCCCGGGCGCTCGCGGTCGACGGCGTCTGGGACGAGAGCGGCGCCCACCACCCGGCCCCCGGCAGGTTCACCTTCGCTTGTGAGAACGGTGCCATCACCAAGTGCATCGGCTGGGGTTACAAGCCCTGGGTGAGCCGCGACGGGCAATCGCTGGCCAGCTTCCACCAGGCCTGCACGCGCATGGCTCGCGCTGACTACTGCGGCAACGGCCGCAGCCACACGCACGAGGACACCGCCCTCGACATCTATGATCGGCTCGGCGTGCTCGCGCGGACGACCGAGTCATCGGCTGGCTGGGAGCTCTCCCGGGCATCGTTCGAGGCGGCATGGGCGTCCGATGGGGCCACGTGCCTGGCCCGGACTCGCGACGGCCGCCCCCTGGCGACGATTCTCCAGGAGTGCCCCGCCCGCTTCCGCACGGAGGGCCCGGCGCTGGAGCTGGGCGAGGGAGACAGCTGCTCGGTACGGCGCGTGGACGTGAACCCCGCGGCGGCGCTGCTGCGCAACCAGTCCTATGGCCCTCCGAAGGAGGCCGTCTCCCAGGACAAGGGGCTGTAGGACTCCTCGTCCCCGTGTCAGTCCTGCTTGGGAGTCCGGGGGACCCCGTCCTCCTCCTTCAGCAACTGGCTGAGGCCCAGCTCGAACTGGCTGTCGAGGACGGCCAGGAAGCTCTTGAAGTCACGCTGGGAGAGGCCCAGCCGCTCCTGCAGACGGCGCCGCGTCTCCTCGTAGATGGTCTGCCTGGCGGTCTTCAACTTGCGGGAGATCGTGGACTGATTGACGCGAAAGAGCGCGGCCAGCTCGTACATCGAGAGCTGATCCACGAAGTGGAGGCGGAGCAGGTGGCGCTCGTTGGCCGAGAGCACGGAGAAGGCTTCGCGCACGGCGTGGCGGAAGTCCGTGTGATGGCGCCGCTTGATGTAATCCCACTCCGGGTCGACTCCTGGCGCCGGATGGTCCTCGTAGGAGGGGCCGTCCGAGTCCTGCTCGGACGCCGGCTTCTCGCCGGCCTGCAGCTTGATGGCGATGCGCACGGCGGTGACTCGTACCCAACTCATCAGCGCGCCTCGCCCCGTGTACTCGGAGATTTTGGGGCCACCTCCGGGCGTGGGGACCAGGAGCTTCACGCGTGCCAACTGGCACACGTCGTCGATCAGCGCGTCGCACTGCTTGGGACCCCGGAGCATTGCCGGCAGTGGAGCGAGGTAGTTCCGTTCGAAGAGCTCGATGGCGGGGGCAATCCCTCGCATGCAAGCACACGCGAGGTAGAGCTCCGCGAGGGAGAGCTGCTCGAGAAGGGCCGAGATGGGGCTATCGGGCCCCGCCTTGGGCAGCCGTTGGGCGAGGTGCGTCACGAACGGCTCCGGGGGGAGCGCCACGCCCGGCCACTGCGCGCGGGAGCTCTCCCAGGCGTGGACGAGCCGTTGTTCGAGAGCGGCGGTATCCCCGGGACGCGCGAAGCGCACCTTCGCATTCGCGAGAAACGCATCCACCAACCCAGACCCTTGAACCATGACAAGTGCTGTACCATGCACTTCGCCAAGCCTGCAATCCGCCAAATAGCCTGAGACTCGCGACTCCATGCATTCATTCACTTCCGGTGACGACGGGACGGGTGCCTCGGATTGTTTGACGGACGAGGTCCTGGTCGACCTCCTCGATGGCCGGTTGTCCGACGAGGCGCTGGCCCGTTCCCATCAGCACGCCGCCGGGTGCGATGCCTGCCGGACCCTGCTCGTCTCGATCGCGCGCGGGGGGCTGGGGGAGACGCCAGGGGCGCCGGAGCGCTCCGGACCGGCCGGCGTCACCCTGGAGGTGCCGGGGGTCCCCTGGACGCCGCCCGAGGCGTTCGACGAGTTCCGCCTCGAGCGCGTGCTCGGCCGTGGCGGCATGGGGGTCGTCTACCTGGCGCACGACACCTCGCTGGACCGGCGCGTGGCCGTGAAGTTCATCGCCTCCGGTCAGCCCGAACCCTGGGTCCGCGCGTACTTCGAGACCGAGGCCCGCGTCATCGCTCGGCTGCAGCACCCGAACGTCGTCAATGTGTTCCGCGTCGGTACGGTCGGCGGGCACCCGTACATCGTCTCCGAGTATGTCGTTGGCCAGAGCCTCGCGGAGCTGCCCCTGCCCGTGCCCTGGCGACAGGTCCTGAGGCTCGGCATCGGCCTGGCCCGGGGACTCGCGGCGGCGCATCGCCAGGGAGTGCTCCACCGCGACCTCAAGCCCTCCAACGTCCTGCTCACCGGGGACGGCGAGGTGAAGCTGCTCGACTTCGGTCTGGCCGAGCGCTTCGAGCCAGGTGCGGCCCCGTCGTCGTCCACCACCCACCTCGCGGGCACGCGGCCGTACATGGCCCCCGAGCTCCTGGCGGGGGCTGCGGCGTCCCCCCGAAGTGACCTCTATGCCCTGGGCCTCGTGCTCCACGAGTTGTGGACGGGCGAGCTGCCACGCACGCCTCCCCGTGGAGGAGCGGCGGGGGCCCCCCGGGCGGGAAAACCGGAGATCGATCCGGACTTCGCCTTGCTCATCGCGCGGTGCCTGGCGCCCGACCCGCTCGAGCGCTTCGCCTCGGCCGAGGCGCTCTGCGAAGCCCTCGAACGCCTCGAGCGGAGCCTCGCCCCGGCCCCCCTGGCCGCCAGCAATCCCTATCGCGGTCTCGCGCCCTTCGAGGCCGAGCACCGGGCGCTCTTCTTCGGGCGCGACCCCGACATTCGCGCCGTGCTCGAGCGCCTCCACCACCGGCCGCTCGTCCTCGTCGCCGGGGACTCCGGAGCCGGCAAGTCCTCGCTGTGCCGCGCCGGCGTGCTGCCCCGCGTGGAGGCTGGAATGCTGGGCGAGGTGCGGGAGCGAATCACGGCCTCGCTGTGGCCCGGCCGCCGTCCGCTCGAGGCGCTGGCCGCCGCGCTCGCGCCCGTTCTTGGCCACAACGAGGCGGAGCTCGTCACCGCGCTGGCGGACACGCCGGGCTGGCTCGGGCGGTCGCTGCGCGCGCTGCACCAGGAAGGGCGGGGTCTGCTCCTCTTCGTCGACCAGCTCGAGGAGCTCATCACCCTCTCCGAGCCAGTCCAGGCGGCGCACTTCGCCCGGCTCCTCGGCGAGCTCGCCCTTCCGTCCCAGGGGGTGCGCGTGCTGCTGACGGTGCGTGGCGACTTCCTGACGCGCCTGTGCGCGTGGCCCGGCCTGGGCGAGGAGGCCGAGCGGGCGCTCTACATCCTGCGCCCCATGCCGCCCGAAGGGGTGCGGGAGGCCATCGTCGGCCCCGCGCGCAGCCGGGGGGTGGTCTTCGAGTCCGCGGAGCTCGTCCAGACGCTCGTCGACTCCACGGCACGCGGCGTGGGCAGCCTTCCCCTGCTCCAGTTCGCGCTCGCCGAGCTGTGGGAGCGGCGCAACCCGGCACAAGGCCGCATCACCCGGGCGGCGCTCGAGGAGATGGGCGGCGTGGCCGGAGCGCTGTCGCGGCACGCGGACGGAGTGCTCGCGCGCCTCGGTCCCCACGAGCGCGAGGCGGCGCGGCGTCTCCTGCTCCGGCTCGTGACGGGGGACGGTACGCGCATCGAGCGCGCCGAGGAGGAGCTCATCGAGAGCTCGGACGGCGCCTCCCGGGCCGCCCTTCGCGCCCTCGTCGAAGGCCGCCTCCTGCACACGCGCACCGCGGGCGGCCAGCCGCGCTACGAGATCGCCCACGACTCGCTCATCGAGAGCTGGGACACGCTGCGGAGCTGGCTCGACGACGACACCGGCCATCGCGCGGTGCGCAAGCGGCTCGAGGTGGCGAGCGCCGAGTGGGAACGCCTGCTGCGTGCCAGGGAGGTCCTCTGGGGACAGCGCCAGCTCGATGAGGCGCTTCCCCTGGAGCCCTCCGCCCTGGGTCCGCGCGAGCGTGCCTTCCTGCTCGCCTCCCGCCGCGCCATGGCACGCCAGCGTTGGGGCCGCTGGATCGCCGCGTTCGTCCTCATCCTCGCCGTCGCCGTCTCTTACGGCGCTCTCCGGCTGCAGACGTACCTCGCCGACGTGCGCTTCGTCGACGCCCAGGTCAGCGCGGCGCGGGAAGCGCTCGCCTCGGGCCGTGCTTTCGCCCAGCGCGCCAGCGCGCGCCGTGAGGAGGCGCTGGAGCTGTTCGATGGCCGGCCTTCTTCATCCCTGGGTCCCGGGACGTTGCCGAGCCCTCATGACCGCAGGAATGCCGCCGAGCAGCGGTGGACGGAGGCACTCGCCCTGCGCGAGCAGGCCGAGGCGGACTATGCCCGCGCGAGCCAATTCCTGGAGAAGGGCCGCGATCGCGATCGCGCGCATGTGGACACGCACCGGCTCATCGCGGAGGTCACCTATGAGCTGTTGCTCCTCGCCGAGCGCTTCCACCAGCGGCGCGTGCGCGACGCCTGGGCTCAACGCCTGGAGCAGGCGACCGACACCGCGAACGAGGGGGCGCAGTGGCGGCAACGGCTCCGGGCCCCGGGCGAGCTCGATCTCGTGACGGAGCCTCCCGGCGCACGGGTCGAGATCGGGCTCTACGTCGACATCAAGGGGAGGCGGCACCTCCAGCCCGTCCCGGGGTTGGGCCCCCTGGGCCCGACCCCCATCTCCCGCCTGCGCTTGCCGGAGGGCTCCTATCTCCTCCAAATCACGCACCCAGACCGTGCGCCGGTGAAGCTGCCCCTGCTCCTGGCGCGCGGCGCCCGCGAGCACGTCCCCCTCGTGCTCCCCACCGAGGTGCCCGCCGGCTATGCCTACATCCCGCCGGGCTGTTTCCTCCTGGGCAGCGACGATCCGGAGGAGGTGCGGCTCTTCATGCTCAGCACGCCGCTTCACCGGTTCTGCCTCAACCAGGGATTCCTGATTGGAAAGCGGGAGGTGACGTTCGGCGACTGGCTGGCCTACCTCGACACCCTGCCCGTGAATGCGCCCGCGCGACGGCTCCTCGAGCAGCCACGCTTCAGCTCCGCCGGGGCCGTCACGCTGCGGTGGCAACCCGGTACCGGGTGGAGCTTCTCCTTCTACCGTTCTCAGGAGGACGTCTTCTCGGCGAAGGAGGGGGAGACTTTCCGCTATCCCACGCGCACCCGGCGCAACACCGCCGACTGGCGCCAGTTCCCCCTGTCCGGCGTCTCCTCCGAGGACCTGGTTCCCTTCTTCTTCTGGCTCGACCAATCGGGGCGCCTCCCGGGAGCGCGCCTGTGCAGCCAGAACGAGTGGGAGTACGCCGCCCGTGGCGCCGATGGCCGCCGCTACCCCCATGGTCAGAAGCTGCAGACCGACGACGCCAACATCGACGCGACCTACGGCCGGCTGCCCACGGCTTACGGGCCCGACATGGTTGGCTCCCACCCGGAGTCGGTGAGCCCCTTCGGTCTGGAGGACATGGCCGGCAACGCCTTCGAGCTCACACGTTCGCCGACAGAGGAGTTCGGGCGTGTCGTCCTCCGGGGAGGCGCCTGGTACTACAACTCCTTCGGCGCGTACTCCGCGAACATCTCCGAGGGAGATCCGACGGCACGTGATGTGTTGATCGGCGTGCGCGTCTGTGCCTCGGTTTCTCCATGACCCGAAGTCGAAGGAGTCGAGGAGGAAGCCTTTCTACGGGGATTGGACGGAGCAGCGGCCGCCGGCGCGGCGCGTGAGATCCTCGGCCACCGTGCGCAGCAGGCCCCGCGTCAGCGCCGAGCGCTCCGCCTCCGTCTTCCCTCCCTGGGTGAGCCACTGCGCCACCTTGCCCAGGCTCGCCGTCGTCACCACCTGCAGCCGCACCCCCACCTCCACCACGAAGGCCGCCTTCGGCTCCGGCTCCTCCTCCAGCGTCCACGCCACGCGCTCCAACTCCAGCGTCCCCACGCCCGCCGCCAACGGCCTGCCGTCCAGCACCCAGCCGCCCTCCTTCGCCGAGTACGCCAGTACCTGCGTCAGCCGCGCCGCGTCCATCCGCTCGGAGAACCACAGCGGCCGGCGCCGCAGCAGTGTCAGCTCCACCTCCAGCCGCCCCGCCAGCCCCAGCCGCATCAACCGCTCCAGCTCGGGCGCCACCAGCGCGAGCGCCTCGGGCCGCACCACCACGCGCCGTCCCGTCCGCGTCGCCGAGCACGTCACCTTCGGCGGCTCCTCCCCGCGGGCCATGGGCGCGAGCAGGCCCAGCACGGCCACCAGCGCCGCACCGAGCCTCCTCCTCGTGCTCGTGCCGGGTCCCCTCATGGTGTCTCAGAAGGGCCGGACGAAGAGCAGCCGCGCCTCGGGGGTGAACGACGCCCGCTCGTCCGCGCGCCACGCCACCGACAGGTGCACCGAGTCCCCGAAGTAGAACTGCGTGCCCAGTCCCAGCTTCGGGTCCATCCAGCCCAGCTCGTTCCGGTGCACCGAGCCCACGTCCGCGAAGGCCCCGAAGAAGCCCCACCGGTACTCCGCGCTCGCCAGCAGCGAGGCGTCCCCGCGGAACTCCTTGAAGGCGTAGCCACGCAGCCCGCTCCATCCACCCAGAGCCTCCTGCTTCTGCAGCGGCAGGTCCGCGCCCCCCGCCGCGCGCACGCGCAGCCGCAGCCCATCCTCGTGGCCCGTGCTCACGTACAGCACGTTGTCGCTCACCACCTTCCAGAAGCGGTACTCCGCGCCGCCGCCCAGCTCCGGGCTGCCTACCTCCACCGTCAGCAGGCTGCGCACCGCCGTCCGTTCCGGCCACTCCCAGTCATTGCGCAGCAGCGACAGCTCGGGGTTGCGGAAGAGCGAGCCCACGCGCTCGGTCCGGGCCGCGTCGCTCGCGTACTCGAGGCGCCCCACCACCGACGTCATCCGCCCCTCGTCCACCAGCGGGTTGGGGAAGGGCGCCGAGTCGCGCCGGAAGAGGGAGAAGGGCGGCGAGAAGCTCACCAGCGAGTCGTACGTGTCCCGGCGGTACTCCGCTCCCACCAGCCACTGCTGGGCGAAGCGCCAGGTGGCGAAGCCCGTGAGCCCCTTGCGCCGGAAGTACTCCGCATCCGGGCGATTGAGCAGCGCGGAGTAGATGGACGAGTCGATCGCCCCCATCCGCCACCGGTCGTTGGTGTCCGTGAAGTCGTGGAGCTGGACGCCCACCTCCGCGAGCCGCACCAACGGCACCTGCACCTTCGCCCCCACCAGCCAGTTGAGCCGCCGCTGGAACGCCGTGCGCTCCGGGTCTCCCGGAATCCGCTGGCCACCCCACCTCAGGGGAATGGTCAACGCCGCGTCCAGCGTCACGTGGGCCCGGTTGCGCACGTCCCACAGCTTGAGCGAGCCCGACAGGCCTGGTGCGAAGCCCGTCACCTGCGTGTGCATGGGGAGCAGCTCCGCGTCGAAGCTGGAGCCCCTCGGGCGGGCGTGCACCACCACGCGGCGGCCCACGGTGGTGATGGCCTCCTCCTCGGACTCGCGCTTCCACTGCTCCCCCAGCGCGTCCCAGGAGAGCTCCACCTCGTCCTCCCAGTGCTTCCGCTTCTTCTTGCGCCGCGTCTCTTCCTCCACCGGCCGGTAGCTCCGCCCGCCACCCTCCTCACGCACCTCCTCGAAGCGCGTGGCCGGCCGGGGGAGCGTCTCCACGTCCCACAGCTCGAGGAAGGGCATCTCCTGCTTCAGCCGGCCCTCCGCACGGCGCAGGTCGCTGCGCAGCAGCACGTCGCCCGGCTTGATGCCCATCACCTCGCGCACCCGCGCCGCCACGTCCTCCTCCACGCCCCTCACCTCCACCGCCTCCACCTTGCCCTCGTCTACCCGCAGCCGCAGCCGCCCCTCCGGCGTCAGCGTGGCGTCGAGGCTCGCGAGCAGGTAGCCCTCGTCCTCGACTTCCTCCAGCGCCCGCTCCAGCGCGTCGGGCAGGCCCTTCCACACGACGCCCGGGTGGAACTTGCCCTCGTCGAAGAAGGCCAGCAGCTCCCTCGGCGGGTTCGGCGCCGGGCACTTCCGCGAGGAGATGTGCACCCGGACTCCCTCCGTCCCGATGCGCACGTGGGTCTCCGTGTCCTCGTCGCCGTCCTCGTCCTCTTCGTCGTCCTCGTCCTCGGAAGAGGAGTAGGGCAACTGGAACAGCTCTTCCTGCACGTCCCGCTGCTCGTCGGCTTGCAGGCCGGTGAGCTCCACGCTCGCCACGTAGGGCTGCTCCTCCAGCGTCACCACCAGCACCGGCGTCGAGCCCTCCGCGAGCCGCACCGTGGGCGTCACCTTCGTGAACAGCCCCGTGCGCACGAGCCGCTGGAGGATGAGCGCCGCGTGCTCGGGGGGGAGCGAGCCCTTCGCCGGAACGCGGGCCAGTCCGCGCACCAGGGGCTCGGGGAGGCGCTGGAGGCCCTCGAGCTTCACGTCCGCCAGCGCGCGGTTCTCCCCGTTGATGCTCAGCCGCAACGCGCCGAGCACCTCGGAGTCCGCTTCGTCATCCTCCTCGGCCAGGCAGGGATCCTCCGCCTGCCGCGAGGGCGGCTCCTCCTGGACGGGTGTCGAAGGGGCGGCGGGGCCCTGGGCGCTCGCCGCGAGAGAGAACAAACAGAGAAAGAGTGGGACGCGGTTCATTCGGGACGGGAGGAGCACGAGTCGTTCCAGGCCGGGGCGCGCGGCAAGTGCGCGAAACCACGGGGCTCGCGCCGCGGCGAGGATGTCATCCCCACATCGTGATGTCGTGGGGTGATGTGCTGATGACATCAGCCCCGCCGCGGAACCGGCCCGCGTGAGGCTCACACCGCCAGGGTCAGGGCGGGAATGGCCCCGAGCTGCTGCAGCAGGGTGAGCATGTCCGGGCTGTCCCAGATCACCACGACCTTGCCGTCACGGAGCTGGTAGTGGGGATGGTCGACGATCTGGAAGCGCTTCCCGGCCGGAGGGATACCCAGGAAGGTTCCGATCTGCGTGCCGCTCATGGTGACGCGGGGCGCCATCATGTCCTTCTCGTAGATGAACCCGTCGAGCGTGAAGCGGAGGTCCGAGAAGGCCTCCACCCAGCCCTGGACGATGGCCTGCACCCCGCGCAGACCCGGCGGCGTGCCGGGCACGGCCGGGTGCGCGATGACATCGTCCGCGAAGAACCGGCCGAGCTGGTCCACCTTGCGCTCGGTGTAGATGGTGTTCAGGTACTCCAGGTAGAACTCCCGGGCCTTCTTGGCATCCATGCTGGGTCCCCCCCTTGGTGCTGCGTGGAGTGCTGCGTGGAGCGGCCATCCTGGAAGCCCGGCGGTTGGATGACAACACCGGGGGCGCACGTCACACGGCGGGGATGCCGAGCGCCTTGAGGCGGCGGTGGAGGTTGCCCCGGTCCACCTGCAGCAGGCGCGCGGCTGCGGCGATGCTGCCGCCTTCCTCCAGCGCGGCCTTGATGAGGGTGCGCTCGAAGTCGTCCACGTGCTCGCGGTAGCTCTTCTGTCCGAGCACGAGGCGCACGGGGGCCGCCGCCGTCAGCGCCGCCGCTCCCGTGAGGGACTCGGGAGTCAGGGTGAGCGGACCCCCGCCTCGCAGGAGGTTCTGGCGCTCGACGTAGTTGCGCAGCTCGCGCACGTTGCCGGGCCAGGGCCAGGCGCGCAGGGCCTCCTCGGCACCGGGCGCCAGCACCAGCGGCACGTTCGGCCCGGCCAGCTCCGCCGCGAAGGCGCGTGCGAGCGGGAGGAGATCCTCGGTCCGCTCGCGCAGGGGCGGCAGGGTGAGGGGCATCACGTTGAGCCGGAAGTAGAGATCCTGCCGGAAGCGCCCCTCTCGCACCGCGAGCGCCAGGTCCCGGTGCGTGGCCGCCAGGATGCGCACGTTCACGGGCACCGGCAGGCCGCCGCCCAGCCGCTCCACCTCCTTCGTCTCCAGCACGCGCAGCAGCTTGGCCTGCGGCTCCAGCGGCATGTCCCCCAGCTCGTCGAGGAACAACGTGCCGCCGTGGGCCTGCTCGATGCGGCCGAGCCGCCGCGCGGTGGCACCCGAGAAGGCGCCGCGCTCGTGGCCGAACAACTCGCTCTCCAGCAGCGTGGAGGGGATGGCGGCGCAGTTGACCGCGACCAGCCGCCCCTTGCGTCCGGAGGCGAGGTGGAGCGCCCGGGCCACGCGCTCCTTGCCCGTGCCCGTCTCCCCGGTGATGAGGATGGCCGCGTCGCTCGGGCCCACGCGGGCGATGAGCGTGCGCAGGGCCTCCATGGCCGGGCTGTCCCCCACGAGGTGCCCGGGACGCGCCAGCTCCTCGCGCAACCGCTGTTGCTCCTCGCGCAGCTCGCCCAGGGCCAGCGCGTTGCGCAGCGCGGTGAGGAGCCGCTCGGGCGAGGGCGGCTTCTCCACGAAGTCGGTGGCGCCCAGCTTCAGGGCCTGCACGGCCTCGGCGGGGGAGGCCTCGCCGGAGAGCACCACCACCGGGACGGGGAGGGGACGGGGCAGCCGCGCGAGCAACTCCAGGCCCGTCTCTCCGGGCATGCGCAGGTCCAACAGCATCAGCGCCGGGGGCTGGCCGGGCGCGTCGAGCAGGCGCAGGGCCTCGGCGGCGGAGCGGGCCTCCACGGGGGAGAAGCCCTCGTCGGAGAGCAGGCCGCGCAGGCCCTTGAGGACGCCCGGGTCGTCATCCACCAGGAGGATGCGCGGGCCGGACACCTGGGAGCGCGGGGCGGCGAGAGGGGCATTCACGGGCGCAGCGTAGCGCAAGGGCACCGGGGAAGAGCTGCTGGGGTCCGCCGTCGAGCCGGGTCCATGCCGGGGGAGTGGAGGGAGGGTTGCTCCCTGTTTCCAGGGAGTGGAGTGATGAGGTGTGACATGGGGGCATCGCGGGTCTCCCAGGTCAGGCAGGCGGGCATGGCGCTCCCCTGCCTGCTACCGCTCCCACCGGATCTTCCCGTGGGAGGTGGGCGTGATGTTGGAGTTCGAGTTTCCGTCCGTGTCGGAGGCGGGTCCGGGGGACCGGGTCTCCTCTTGTCCTTGCTTCACTCCCGGAGCCAGGTGGGCATCGGCATCGCCCACGACCGCGAGTGCCGGCACATCCAGCAGAACCCCTGGTTCGCGCGGCTGCACGGGCTGCCGCTCGACAGCAACATCTCGCTCAGCGCCCCCGACACCGAACGCCATCCCATCCGTTACCTCGATGTGCACGGCCGCGCGCTCCCGCCCGAGGAGTTGCCCATGCAGCGGGCGGCGGCGACGGGCCAGGAGGTGCTCGACGTCGAGCTGGACCTCGAGGTCAACGGGCACCGGCGCGGCACGCTCGTCATCTCCTCCGTGCCGCTCTTCGACGAGGAGCACCGTCCCCGCGGTTGCATCGGCACCATCCAGGACGTCACCGCGCGCAAGCGGGCCATGGAGGCGCAGCGCTTCCTGGCCGAGTCCAGCGCGGCCCTCTCCTCGTCGTTGGATCAGGATCAGACCTCGCGCACGCTGGTGCGGTTGTGTGTCCCCGCGCTCGCCCTCGTGGCGGCGTTCTGTGGTTGGCGGACCGAGGGGACGCTCGGGATGTTGTCGGTGACGCCCGCGGACCCCGCGCTCCAGCCTCTCGCCGACGAGGTGGCCCGCGCCTTCGCCATTCCCGAGGGGCATCCCATCCATGAGGCCATGATGACGGGACGGCCCCGCCTCATCCCGGTGCTCGAGGACGTCCGCGGTTGGTACGCCGCCGGGGACGCGCAGTGGCGGGGCTCGTGCCAGGGGCTCGGCGTCCACTCGGTGATGCTCATTCCGCTCGCCACGCCCCAGGGGGTGGCCGGCGTGCTCGTGCTCGGCTCGACGGAGCGGACTTTTACCGAGGACGACTTCACCTTCGCCAAGGAGTACGCCGCCCACGCCACGTACGCCATCGACAACGCGCGGCTCTACCGAGACGCCCGGGAGGCCGTGTCCCTGCGCGACGAGTTCCTCGGCATCGCCGGCCACGAGTTGCGCACCCCCCTCACGGCCCTGCAGCTCGGACTCCAGCGCCTCGGGCGGGAGAGCACCGCGCCGGGAGAGGCCGCGAAGCTGTCGAAGTGGGTGGCCACGTGCCAGCGCCAGGGCGAGCGGTTGGGCCGGTTGGTGGGAGACTTGCTGGACGTGAGCCGCATCACCTCGGGCCGCCTGCCGATGGTGCTCGAGGAGATGGACCTGTGCGCGCTCATGGAGGAGGTGGCGGCGCGCATGGGGCCCGAGCTGGAGAAGGTGGGTTGCCGCCTCGTGCTGAAGCTGCAGTCACCGCTCCCCGGGCGGTGGGACCGGTCGCGCCTGGACCAGGTACTGACGAACCTGCTCGCCAACGCGATGAAGTACGGACAGGGCCGGCCCATCGAGGTCTCCACGCGGCCACGCCCGAGGGGGTGTGCCTGCGCGTCCGGGACGAGGGCATCGGCATCTCCCCGGAGGACCAGGCGCGCATCTTCGGGCGCTTCGAGCGGGCCGTGTCCGAGCGTCATTATGGCGGGCTGGGACTGGGGCTGTGGATTTCGCAGCAGATCGTCACCCAGCTCGGTGGCCACATCCGCGTCGAGAGCGTGCAGGGCGAGGGCTCGAGTTTCACGGTCGAGCTTCCGGCGCGGATGGAGGACTGAGGGGCAGCCATCTACCCAGGATGGTCCGTGGAATCAGGAGGGAGGGCGAGTCCCAGGCCCTCTCAGTTGCTCCAGCTCGGCCTGGAGCTTCGCCAGGCGCCGCTCTGTCTCCTCGCGCTTGCGCGCCTCCTCCTCCGCGCACCGCTCCGCTCCCTCCGCGCGCCGCTCCGCTCCCTCCGCGCGCCGCTCCGCCTCCTCCAGCAGCTCATGGGACTTCAGCAGCAGCGCGTTGCCCGCCCACAGCCGCAGCTTTCCCCCCGCCAGCTCGAACTCCAGTCCCAGCACCTCCGAGCGGTAGTGGCCCTTCTCTGGAGCAATCCGCTCGTACCGGCTCGCCTCGGGTGTGGGCAGCCGATACGCCTCCAGCCGCTCCCTCGCCCGGTCATAGATGAAGTACTCGGCAATCCTCAGCCGGGCGTAGCGCTCCACGTTGTACTCGGCGTCCTTCTTGCGGTCGCCGCCCACGTGGACCTCCATCACCCACTCCAGCCCCTTGCCCTCTTGGCTCACCACCCACTTCTGGCGCGGGTGCGTCTCCACGTCCCGCACCGCCAGCAGATCCGGCGCGAAGCGCCTCTCGTCCGGGTAGTACACCGGCAGCTCCGTGCCCAGGTACACCCGCCGCCCCTGCCGCGAGAAGAATCCCCGGAGCACGTCCAGCGTCTCCAGCTTCGCCTGGGAGTGCAGATCCCCCTCCGGCATCGCCATCTCGTCCCACGTCACCTCGCCGGGAAGTGACTCCACCACCTGCGTCCGCTCCTCCGCGCTCATCCTCTCCCACTCTTCCTGCGTGGGCGCCCGGGGAAAGGCGTCTCCACGCTCCTGTGCGCGCTGTGCCATGCCCGGAAGCCTGGGATGGGCCGCCGTGCGCGTCAATCGCCCCCGCCGCGCCCACCCAGCAAGTGTCGGGCCGGACACCCAGGCCCCTGGCTCCGTGTGGAAGGCCGCCCGCGACCATCTCGCGCCCTGGCCTCACCGTTTCTGTCCGTGGACGCTCCGGCCGCTCCACTTCCGAGGGATGTTCCCCGCGACGTGTTGGGGGCTGCCCACGCGGACTGCTCACCGGCTCCAGCGCAGGGGTGGAGGCGGCGGGAATCGAACCCGCCGCCTGGCACTCCCAGAGCGGGCTTGGGTGCCCGCGAAGACCTGGATGCGCGGCTCAGCACCGTGCTCGTACCCCCGTACTCCAGATGACAGGGCTCCACACTGCGCTCCTGGAGGTTGAAGATGGAGACCTCGGAGGGGCGCCTCTGGGGGTTGTCGAACTCGACCCTGAAGCGTCCCCGGACCTCGGCGCCCGGCCGGGTGGGCTTAAGGATGCGAAGGCCCTCCCACACGCGCTTGTCCCCCGTCAGGTGCTCGGTCCGAGGCTTCTGGGTGGCGGGACGGGGAGGGGAGCGGGACTGGGCATGCGCGAGCGCCTGACGCATGGCCTCGCCATGCTCGAGCGGCTTCTCCATCAGTTGCCAGGCGGGCTTTTCCGGAAGGTGGCGCAGGAGGAATTCACCGGGAGGGGGCATGAAGAGACCGGGCGTACACTCGGGCGGCTCCCGTCTGCAGAAGGGCCGGGCTCAGTCCCCCTTGGGGAGTAGGTGGGCCTCTCACCAACCCGGTAACTCCTGGAGCGAGGGGGTCATCTGGTGCAAGGAGAGTTCTCGGGGCTCGTGTACACCGGGAAGCCCCGGGAATGTGTCCATGCGCCCAGACATGAAACACCAGATTCTCGCCTTGCTCCTGACCGGATGCGCCACCGGCGGCGCTGGGTCCTCCCACCTGCATCAGGCCGCCAGGCTTCCCTCTCCTGCGCCGGCTCTCGTTCCCCAATTCTCCCATCCCGGATACACCCCGCCAGGCGCTGGCGCATCGGCGCTCGGACAGCCGTGGCAACCACCGGACGCACCGGTGGAGCGTTCACCGAACCGGCGGATTCTTCCTCCAACGCCAGGGCCGGGTCTCTGGGCTGCGGATGAGGTGGAAGCGGTCAAGCGGCCAAAATACGACGAGATGCCCGCCATGATCGCGGGTGTCCGACTTCCTTCACCGAAGGATGAGAGCACAGAGGCCACGCGCCGTTGCGCTGAAACCATGAACAACGCTCTTTGGGGAGTGCGACTTCACGAAGCCATTGCCCGACTTCATCCGGACGTTCGAGCATGTGTCGCTGCCCGCTTATTTGAGTATTGTGCCATCCGTCGAGCATTCAATCTACACAAGAAACTCATGGCGGCGGGTGCCGAATCTTCCCGCGCTTTGGAACGGCGCGAGGCGGCTGTAGGCGTTGCCGTCTTGTTTGCTCGGCGCACCTGTAACGAGCAGACATATCCACGTGAGGCGGCGGATATGTACAACAAAGCAGCCGATGAGTGGGCCAAACAGAACCGTATGGCGAAGGAAGAACCATGAATGAACCCCCTGATCCTCGATCGTCGATGACTCCCGAGGAAGAGGAGGCTTTCGACAGATGGGACGACTACGTAGGATGCAAGGTCGATCTCTACTGTACGAAAGCGTGGGCGGAACGCCGAGACTTCAACGACCTTTCCGCTGAACTCATGCACCTCGGCTCCCCAGCGCCAGATTCCGGGCACGAGTTCTGGCGAATCAAGTGGTCGTCAGGTGATGATGCACGGGAAGACGAACTGTTCGCGTGGGCGCAGCGCAAAGCACTTGAGTTGAAGCCAAGCGTCGCGGGTTTGGACTGGGTGACCCTGGCAACACAGCTCTATGAAGGAGACGTGGCGGAGGAAGCTCGTCGCCTGTTTTCGGATCCGGACTTGCCCGATGAACCACACGTGGGTCCCGGGTTGGTGTTCTTCCACCTGCTGGGGTTGATTTCGTAGCTTCAAGCTGCAACCGCAGCTCCTCTCGGATGGCTTGATGCCGAAGGGCAGCCCAAATGCGCTGGCCTCCGCGGCGAAGGTCGAGGAGTTCGCCGGGGGGCCGCGCTCGCGCAGCGCCAGGACCAATGCCACCACGGGCTGCACGTCTCCCCATGAGCCTTTGGCCGCGATGAGGACTTTCATGATCGGAAACGTAGCTCGTTGCCTCGGCGGGCCACCCGCTTCAGCAATGGGCCGGGCAACCTCTATTGGAGGCGGCGGGAATCGAACCCGCGCCGGGCGGTGCGAAACTCTCAGCAGAATCGCGCCCTTACCTCGTAACCGCCCGGAATGCTTGGGAGTCGATATCCCGCCGCGTCCCCTGTCGTCCCGCCCTGTTCCAGCCCGTTCCGCAGGCTCATGCGACATACGTGCAACATGGCGGGGCCTGCGTATGAGTTCGCCAGAACCCCGTCTGGCGCTGAGTGGAGTTTTCTTGCCCGCAGGGACGGGGGACAGCGAACAGTTACGCCTCACGGGGAGCGCCGCTACGGCCTGACGCTCGCTTCACGGGTCGGGCTGCCTGTCAGGCGACAGGAAGATTGACCCCCTTGAAGATGCCCCACCTCACCTGCGTCACGCAGTCAGCCCACCGCCCACTACGAGGACGCTGTTCATGGGCACGTAGCGAATCGCGAACGCGAGCCTGACTTGGATAGCACCGCAGGCGCGAGGCACGCCCTCGACGTGCCACCAGTCCCGCTTGGAACTGCTTAAAGCAGGCTGCTCTGCGACCAAGCGGGCATCGGCACCATAGCTCGTCTGCAACGGTGCCGATAATCATGTCAGGGACAAATCAGCTTCGACCAAAACTTCGTTCGGCACTGTCATGAAGGAGATTTTCCCTGCAATTTCGACCGCTTACACATCAGTCAAAAGGGACTGACGAGATTCACAATGAACAGCAGTTGACACAGGTGTAGCCGTGCCCACCTTTCATTTGGTCAGGAACGAATGCGATTGAGCAATCACGTCTTACCCCTGACTGAAGGGAGCCACAATGTCGGCGACAAATGTTGCACCGATGGTGAATAGGGCCTCCGCAACGCTCGAAACCGCCAAAGCATGGGCTGAGGGTATGGCACGGGGCGGTTACCTGCGGCGAGATCGCGCACGAAGGTGCATGAAGGCCATCGACACGATTGCCGAGGTCATGCAACCGGATGAAACACGTCTTGTCGAAACGTGCCTCCAGAACGCCGACGTGCTGGTTCAGAGATGGACCTCTCTTACCAACACCGTAAATCCTGGAATGATCCGAACGGTGTCAGAACGGTTCAAGAGCATTCTGTCGGCCTATTTGGATTATCTCGATGATCCAAAGGGCTTCAAGCCTCGTATCCATGACCCGAAGCACGGCGAGCAGCCAAGCGCCAAGAATAAGAAGGCGAAAGCGAGGGACACGGCCAAGAACACCCTCGACGAGAAGATGTCCATCAATGATGGAACTCGGCTCGCGACTCCTCGTCCGAGTCCGACGCATCCATCAGAAAGCACGGCGCCTAAAAGCACGACGCCTAAAGGAGACGGTCCAGTCCTCCGGACATTTCCATTGGAGAATGGACGTATGATCGAGTTCAGCCTGCCGTCGGATGGCATCAAGGTTCGGGACGCGGCGCGTTTCTTCTGCCACCTCCTCACGCTGGCGAGTGACTGGAACCCGCTTGACCCAGCCCAGACGAGAATGTTCTCTCTCATCAAGGTCGAAACGAAGCCCGACGAGCCGAACGGTACATAGCCGCGCTCGGAATGTGGATGGAACCGCCGATTCAAAGCAATTCGGATCGCTAGGGTTTCCATGGCGATCCAATAGGAGACCCACATGACAGAGATCGGCGATCAAAAGACCCTAGATGAGGCCATCGAGTGGATAACGAAAGCCCAGCAACTGGGTCTCTACAACGCGAACGTCGCGAGACTGGCACGCGTCGCCGCCGATGCCATTCGCAGCGTGCTCTCCGATGAGGAACCGAAGACCCTCAACTATGTACGCGAGCAGTTGGCGAACCAGATGTTCGTTCGGATGGTTAACAAAGCGGGCAGTATCAGTGGGGACACCGCGAGAACCTACATCAGCAGAGTCCAACGATTGCTCCGCGATTTCGAAGGGTGGACTGCCGATCCTCGCGGATACCGGCCGAAACTGACGACTCGAACTGGCGGTAACTCGCGAGGCCAAGCGCCACGGCGACGGAAAGGAATGGAACAGCGGGAAACAGTCTCACCAGAAGCGGGTGACGACTCACTGATGGCGGAACACGCACTGCCCTTGCAATCTGGCAGGGCCTATCTCCGGCTCCCCGCGCGACTCACGCTGGAGGACGTCAGGCTGCTGATGGTGATTATCCACTCCCACTGCCCCGATGCCTCTAGGGACGGAATGGTGTCCGTGCCGGTGAACGACGAGCAGGTACGGTAAAGACCCGTCAGTCCGTCGCTAGAGCATCCCGGGCTGTGTGGCTTGCCGCGCCTGTGTCCGTCCTGAGCGTGCAGCTGGCTCCCACTGCCGAGTTCCTGTACCGGAGCTGCTGCGGCTGAGGGCATCAGCTCTCTAGAGCGGCTGCGCGGGCGCAACTGGGGCGATGCCGCAAGGGCCAGTCGAGGCGCCAGCGGCCTGGATACCCGGCTCTCTACTCCCGGGCAAGCGGTCTCTGTCCCAACAATGTCCGCGAGCGCACGCCCATGGCACGGCTAGCGCCCTGTGGGCCATCCATAGGACCGAGCGACTGCCCTGCTCATTCCCCTAACCAGAACTGAGCCGCAGCAGCCGCGTCGCTGGAGCTTTAGCGCAGTCCAGGTTCGCGCCTCACCGTTTCAGCGGCCGGGGCGACGGGGCGTGCAACCTGGCGCCCCAAGAGAGCCTGCACCGCCCCCGAGCATGGGCTGCCCGCTGCGTTCGCGCTCGCCCTGGCCCGAGTTGCGGCTGCGGCAACCCTGGCCCCCTTCCGTTCCCCCGGCGCGCTCGTTCGTAGCTGTCAGGGCACCCCGCCATACTCCGAGCGGCCCCGCCAGGACCCTCCAGGTCCTAGCTCGAATGGAGGACCCCATGCGTTTCCGAGCCTGCCTTGTACTTCTGCTCTTGGCCTCAGCCTGCGCTAGCGCGCCCGCCCCGCAGTCGATGCCACGGCCCCATGCCTTCGCGTCGGCTCCTACCTCGGGCCCGCGCATCCGGCTCGCTTCCGCGCCGATGGAGCCGACACCGGAACGGTCGTGGATTGGAAAGGCGGACCTGGACAAGGCCAGGGCACTGCTATCTCGGGCACGCCAAGACATCGAGCCGCGTCAGTGGGAACAGTTGAACCGCAAGCTCACCTCGGCGGAACGGGCCTTCGAGCGCTTCTCGCGCGCCGCGAAAGCGAGCGGGCAAGCCGCCGAGGTGGCGAGGGGGGCGGAGGGCGTCGCGCAGGCGGGACGCGCCAGGACGTTGGCTGAATTCCTCCCCCGGGTGGGCCCGTTGCTCGTGGGCCTCGTCCTGCTCTACCCCTCCAGCACCGCCGGGCCGGACATCGACCGTCGCCCGGAGTGGGTCGACGCTCAGCGGGAGTACGAGGCGCGACTGCTGGACGTAGCGGAGGAGTCACGGCAGCTCATGGAGGAATTGGAGCGTCAGGAAGCAGAGGAGGTCGTGCCGGACTTTGATTCGGATCCGGTTGCGGCGGTCAAGGTTCCCACCTCTTGGCGGAAAAAGACCAATCCGGCGACGGGTAAGCCTTACTCCAGCGTGGAGGAGTACGACCGGGTCCCCCGCCACGCGGATCAGACCTGCAAGAACAGCCGGCTCGACGCGCTTCAGGCGGAGAAGGATAAGCTCAGCGCGTCAATTCCCCCCTTCGATCCGAAGGCGCCCGACTCGACGAACAAAAAAAGGCTGGATAAGGTGCCGTGCTCCAGGATCCGGTTGCGTCTTGAAGCGATGAAGAAAGTTCTGGAGAAGCGGTGGGAGATTCAGAAAGAGTGCTTTGGAGGCAAGCCTGACCAAGCACACGATAAAACAATGATCCAATTCGAACAGGGCATCGCGAATATCAAGAAACTCGAAGCAAAGAATTGTGCCCCTGGTCATCCGATGGCGGAAAAGTGAATCATGTCGAAAGAACTCTTCGCAGCGATCGAGCAGCACGATACGGCCCGGGTCAAGGCGCTGCTGGCGGGGGGGGCCGATCCGAACGAGCCGCAGCCGGAGCCGCCGGGGCTGCGTCCGCTGCAAGTGGCCATCTACGAACTCTCCGATGGGGGCGCACTCGACGTGCTCCTAGCGCTCCTTGAGCACGGCGCGGACGTCAACGCATGGGACGTCGAGCGAGACAAGACCCCGTTGTTGGTGGCGGCCTGCGAAAACGAGCTGGCGGCAGTCGAAGCGCTCGTGAAGGCGGGGGCTGAGCCCAACGTGTGCAGCAGTGAAGGAGTCACGCCGCTGCGGACGTGCGCGCAGGTGGGCAATCTGAGGATGGCCTCGCTTCTCTTGGGCGCGGGGGCGACTCGGACGATCAACGACTGGGGAGGGCTGACCGGATACACCGCGCTCGGACACGCGGCACGTCGGCTGGACCTCCCGATGATCAAGCTGCTTCTCGACGCGGGCGCCGATCCGAGGGCCCCGGACGAGGACGGCCTGCCCGCCCACTACCGTCTGCCGCCGCGTGCTGAATCCGATTCTCAGACATGGGACGCCGCGTTCGAACTGCTCGGAGGAGCGAAGGACCGCATGCCGTAGAATGGCGGGCGCTCCACCCCTTGCGGCTTGGCACGGCTCGCGCTGGCCGCGCTCAGGGCCCCTTCGCTTTCCCCTCGGGGAAGGTGACGTTCTCAAGGGTGAAGGTGCGCGGCCCCTGTGCTTCCCATAGTTTGAGGGTGCAAGGGCAGCCGAGCTGCGCGCGCTCCCCCTTGATGCCCACCACGATGGCACCGGCACCATTCGCGGGGATGGGCGCCAGTGGCCAACGGGCAAGCTCCACCTGTTCCCCCGCCGAGTCCACCAGCGCCGCCCCCGCCAGCGTCCAGGGCTCGACCCCGGGGTTCTTGAGAATCAGCCGCACTGCCACGCTTGCCGGGCGACTCTCGCCCGTGGGCGTGTAGCTGTAGCTCCGGGCTTCATCCAGCCCGAGCGCGTTGGCTGGCGGCTTCCTCGCCGTCAAGAGAATGTTATCAGACGACACGACGCCGGCCCCCTCCAGCCACACGGCCCCCATGAGTCCTCCCGGCTCCCCACGCTCGGCCAGAAGCCGCGCCTTGTCCTCCTGGCACTGGCGCGCTTCGGCCTGTGCTTCGTCGCGTTCTTTCTCGCACACGTCTGGCGGGCGCGGCTTGCGGAACACCTCCACGCGCCGCGTCCCCCGTGCCGCATGGCCCACGAGCCAAAAACTCGCGGTTGCCGGTGCCGCGCCATCCGCGAAGCGCACCGTCACCTTTAGAACCTGTTTCGGTAGGAGCCTACCGGCCCCGGGAGCGGCCGAGGGAGTAGCGGGGCATGTAGGCACTGGGTGACTGCGGAAGTAGGACGAAACACATGACTTCGGGAGTTCTCCCTCATGGGAGGTGAAGACCGAAG
>DASQMW010000016.1:0-18833 GCA_035645295.1 Archangium sp. | reverse complement strand
CGGCGTCCCGTTGAAGCTCCGCAGCGACAGCCGGTCTCCCGAGAAAAGGAAGTCCGTACAGGCCGTGTTCCACACCATGAGGCTCAGCGCGAAAACCTTCTCCGCGCTCGCCTCCAGCGTCAGCCCCGCCGCCACCGCCATCGGCCCCGCTGACGTGAACGCCGCCACCTCCGCCTTCCTCCCCGGCTGGTGCATCATCTTCCGCAGCCCCGCCTCCACCCTCGACACGAACGTGCTCCAGCGCTCCACCGCCGGGTCTTCCAGCTCGCCCCGTGCCCACGCCCGGCCCAGGGGCTCCAACAACCGGAACAGCCGCCGCGCTCCGTCCGGCCCCTCCAGGGCGCCTGACTCCATCACCTCGCGCACCTGCTCGTTCCGCTCCGCCAGCTTTGGCAGCAGCACCCGGAGCAGCGGCTCCGCCGCGTACTCGTCCAGCTCCGGCAGGACCACCGGCTCGGGGAACCTCAATCCCCGGGCCAGGTAGGCCGCCCTCACCGCCTCGCACGTCTGCTGGTGGCGCCGGGCAGGTCCCACGTACACCGCTTCGAACATGTGCTCCGACGCCGCCCATACCTCGCCCAGCCGCGCCGCTTGACGTGCACCCAGCTCCGACAGCCGATCCCGGTCGTACCACTCGCCGGACGTCTGCCCGTGCCGCACCAGGATCAACACTCCCATCCGCAACCTCCAGGGCTGAAGGCCGCTCACATCGCCGTGGTGCCACCGTCCACGACGAGCTCCGAGCCGGTCATCAGCTTGGACTCGTCCGAGGCCAGGTACAGCACCGCGTAGGCGATATCGTCCGGCTCGCCGATGCGGCCGAGCGGAATCATGCGCGCGAGCCGCGCCTTCCCCGCCGCCATGTCACCGGTCAGGCTGGCGAGGTCATCCACCATGGGCGTCTCGATGAACGTGGGGTGCACGGAGTTGCAGCGGATGCCGTAACCCTTGCGCGCGCAATGCAGCGCCACGGACTTCGTCAGCAGGCGCACTCCGGCCTTGCTCGAGCAGTACGCTGGCAGGGAGTCCACCCCCACCAGCCCCGCCACCGAGCTGATGTTGATGATGGAGCCCTTCGCGCTGCTCTGGCGCATGCCACGGATGGCGTGCTTGCAGCCCAGGAACACCCCGTCCAGGTTCACGGAGTGCACGAGCCGCCACTCCTCCAGTGAGAGCGCCTCGATGTCCTTCGAGATGCCAATGCCCGCGTTGTTCACCACCACGTCCAGCCGGCCGAACGTGGCCACCACCTCGTCCACCACCCGCGCCCAGTCCGCTTCCTTCGTGACGTCCAGCGCCCAGGCCCGCGCGGACTCGCCCAGCGCCCCGGCCACCTCCCGGACACCGGCCTCGTTGCGGTCGGTGAACGCCACCCGGGCGCCCTCGCGCACCAGCATCGCCGCCGCGGCCTTGCCCAGCCCCGACGCCGCTCCCGTCACCAGTGCCACCTTGCCCTCGACTCTTCCGGCCATCACGTGCCTCCTGTCCCCGGGCCGCTCATGGCGCACACCTCCAGGGGTTGGACGGCGGCGGAGCCTACCCCGCTGCCCACCCCGGGGGGGAGGAATGTCAGGCCCGGGACAAGGGTCCTGGCGCACCGCGTCTTCAAGGTGGCAAGCTCCGGGCCGGACAGGAGCGTTCATGGACATCCATGGTTGGCAGTTGTGGATCCTCGCCGCGATCATCGCGGGAGCGCTGGAAATGGCCCTCCCGGGCTTCGTGGTCCTCTGGTTCGCCGTGGGGGCCCTGGCCGCCTCCCTGACGGCGGCACTGGGGCTGGGCATCAACCTCCAGCTCACGATCTTCATGGCCGTCTCGCTGGCGCTCTTCGCCGGCTCGCGCACGCTCTTCAAGAGCGCCTTCATGCGCAACGCGTCCAAGATGAAGACGGGCGTGGAGGCGATGGTGGGCCAGGAGGCCGTGGTGACCGAGGCGCTCGTCGAGGGCCAGGGCGGTGGCACCGTGCGCATCAACGGTGAGCTCTGGAGCGCGCGCTCCCTCGGAGGCGGCGTGGCCGCGGGGGAGCTCGTCGTCGTCGAGCAGGTGGAAGGTTTGAAGCTATGGGTGCGGCGCCCCGCCGCATCCCTGGAAGTGTCTCCGAAGCAGAAGAAGGAAGGTCGTTAGATGGGTACTGCCCTCTTTGTCATCAGCGCGGTGGCCGTGGTGTTCGCCGTCATCAAGGGCATGCGGATCGTGCCGCAAGCCAAGGTCATGGTCGTGGAACGGCTGGGCAAGTTCCACCACGTGGCCAGCAGCGGGTTGAACATCCTCATCCCCTTCTGCGACTCGCCCCGCATCATGGAGATGCGCGTGGGCAATCGCCACTACCGCAGCCACCTGGTGGATCTGCGCGAGCAGGTCATGGGCTTCGAGACCGTGCAGGCCATCACCCATGACAACGTCACCATGGAGGTGGGCTCGGTCATCTACTACCAGATCGTGGACGCGGCGAAGGCGCTCTACGCGGTGGAGAACCTGGCGCTGGCCATCGAGCAGCTGACGATGACGAACCTGCGCAACATCATGGGTGGACTGACGCTGGACCAGACGCTCACCAGCCGCGAGACGGTCAACACCAAGCTGCGCATGGTACTGGACGAGGCCACGGAGAAGTGGGGCGTGAAGGTGACGCGGGTGGAGCTGCGCGAGATCGAGCCGCCCTCGGCCATCAAGGATGCCATGGCCAAGCAGATGACGGCCGAGCGCGAGCGCCGCGCCGAGGTGACCAAGGCCGAGGGAGACAAGTCCGCGGCCATCCTCCAGGCCGAGGGCGAGAAGATCTCCCGGATCCTCCGCGCCGAGGCCGAGCGTGACGCGGAGGTGGCGCGCGCCGAGGGCCGCAAGCGCGCCACGCTGCTGGACGCGGAGGCGAAGGCCGAGGCCACGCGGCTGGTCTTCGATGCCGTCAACGCCGGTGGCGGCGCGACGCCCGAGGTGCTGGCGCTGCGCTACATGGAGACGCTGCAGGAGCTGGGCAAGGGCGACAACAAGATGTTCGTCCCCTACGAGGCCACGGCGGTGCTGGGCAGCATCGCGACGCTCAAGGAGGTGTTCGCCAAGGAGGGCACGGCGAAGTCGCAGCCCGCGCCGAGCGCCGCGGCCTTGAGCGCCCAGTCACTCTCGCGCACGCTGCAGACCCAGCCGCCCGCGGTGCCGGTGCGCAACCGCCCGGCGCTCCCCTCCGAGGAGTAGTCCGGAGCAGTCCCGGCGGAACAATCCCCTCACCGCGTCAACATCCCCTCGCCCTCCGGGAGAGGGACGGGGTGAGGGTATCTCGGCTCCCGGGCTGGAACCTTTCGAGCCCTCCGTTGTCCGAGGGGTTGCTCATCACAAAGGAGAGCCCATGTCCGTTTCGGATGCGTTCATCGCAGGTGGTTGGGGGATGTACCCCACGCTCATCGCGGGTCTGGCGCTGCTGGTGACCTGCCTGCGGTACGCCAGCCGTCCCGAGTCCCGCTACGTTCCATTGATGATCGCCCTGGGGCTGTTCACGCTCTTCGCGGGGTGCCTGGGCTTCACCACGGGCATCATCACCATGCTGCGCTTCTACGCTGAGATGCAGGGCGAGCCGAGACCGACCATCCTGTACTACGGGTTCCAGGAGTCGCTGCACAACGTCGCCCTGGCGCTTCTGCTGACCACGACGTCGACGCTGGCCGCATCCGTCGGTGCCTGGCGGCTCTCCCGGCAGGCGCAGCCGGCCGCCGCGACCGTGCCCGCCCGCTAGGACGAGCCCGTCAGGGATTGCGCGGGGGCCCGTCGGTGGTTAATAGTTCCGAGCCCTGAATTCCGGGCCCCCTCGAACACGAGGCTTCGTACTCCATTGAAGATCCACTCCTGAATCGCCGGCGCTGTCTCTCAGCCACCCACCGGGCCCCTCGTGCGTGCCCGGAACGATTCCGGAGTTCCTCGTGTCACTCGTTCGCGCCCACCGCGTCTCCTTCGCGTTTTCCGACGCCGTTCCCCTCTTCTCCGACGCTGAGTTCCACCTGCCTCCAGGCTGGACGGGCCTCGTCGGCTCCAATGGCGCCGGCAAATCCACCCTGCTGCGGCTGATCTCCGGCGAGCTCCAGCCCTCGGACGGACACCTCCATTTCGAGCCGCCCTCGGCGCTCGTCCACCTCTGTCCGCAGCGTGTCGAGGAGCTCACCCCCGACATCACCGCGCTCGCCGAGGCGTATGACTCGCGCTCGAGGCGGCTGCTCGGCCAACTTGGGTTGGATGTCACCGCCCTGGAGCGGTGGCCCACGCTGTCACCCGGGGAGCGCAAGCGCTGGCAGATCGGCGCCGCGCTGGGGCGAGAGCCGGACGTGCTGCTGCTCGACGAGCCCACCAACCACCTCGACGCCGAGGCCCGGGAGTGGCTCATCTCCGCGCTGCGCCGCTTCCGCGGAGTGGGCGTGCTCGTCTCGCACGACCGGGAGCTGCTCGAGGCCCTCACCACCTCCACGCTGCGCGTCCATGGGGGCACGGTGCGCCTGTGGCCCGGGGCCTACACCGCCGCGCGCGAGGCCTGGGAAGCCGAGTTGGAGGGCCGCCGCACCGCCCGGCACCAGGCCCAGGACGAGCACCGCCGTCTCCAGCAGCGGCTCGTGCAGACGCGCCGGGAGCAGGAGTCCGCCTCCGCCGCACGCAACGCCGGCAGCCGCATGAAGGACAAGTACGACAGCGACGCGCGCACCCTGGGCGCCAAGAACCTCGTGAGCTGGGCGGATGCCCGTCTCGGCCGCAGCGTGACCCTCATCCGCCGCGAGACCGAGCGCGCCGCCAGCGCCGTCGAGTCCATCGAGGTGGAGAAGACGCTCGGCCGCTCCATCTTCGTCGACTACGTCCGCCCGCCCCACGCCCTGCTGTTCAGCCTCGACGTGCCCCGGTTGTGCGCGGGCGAGGTGGAGCTGTTCGGCCCGCTGCGGCTCGACGTGCCGAGGGACGCCCGCATCCGCATCGAAGGTCCCAACGGCGCGGGCAAGAGCACCCTGCTCCAGGCCCTGCTCGAACAGGCGCGAGTGCCGCTGGAGCGCGTGCTGTACGTGCCGCAGGACCTGAGCGCGGACGAGGCCGAGGAGGCGCTCGAGTCGGTGCGCGAGCTGCCTCCTACGGAGAAGGGCCGCGTGCTGTCCCTGGTGGCCGCGCTCGGGGTGGATCCGGATCGCCTGCTCGCCACGGAACAGCCGTCCCCCGGAGAGGCGCGCAAGCTGCTCATCGCGAGGGGGCTCGGACAGCACGCCTGGGCCCTGGTGCTCGACGAGCCCACCAACCACCTGGACCTGCCCTCCATCGAGCACCTGGAGGAGGCCCTGCGCGAGTACCCCGGAGCCCTGCTGCTGGTGACGCACGACGCGCACTTCGCGCAGCGCTGTACCACCACGCGCTGGCGGGTGCGGGGGGGCGGTGTGGACGTCACCTCGGACTGAGGGACTGGCCCCTACTCCTTCCGGGGCTCGGGCGGGAAATCCTCCAGCAGCTCATCGGCGGCCTTGTTGATGAGCTTCTGGCTCTTCTTCGCATCCATGTTCCCGGCCAGCTCGGCTTCCGCCGTACCGCGCCAGACGAGCTTGTTCGAGTCCCCATCCACGACGTCAAGGATGAGCGTCCCCTCGCGGTACTCGCGGACGACGGGCTCCGCCAGCCCCGCGCCGCCGTACGCGACCGGGCCGTAGAAGGGGTCGTACCAGGGGTCCCAGGCGTAGCCGTAGAAGTGGTTGACGAAGTCCACGTCCACCTTCTCGTCGATGGCCGCGTGCCAGCCCACCTTGAAGTCCGCGGCCTGCCCCTCCTCCACCTTCTGGTAGCCGCGAGCCTGAAGCTCCCGGTCCACCGCCAGCTGCACGCGCGCCTGGACGATGGGGTTGTAGACGCGAGGATCCGCGCCGTCCTTCATGGGCAGCCAGGCATAGGTGCGGTACGAGCCCACCGCCTGCACGGAGTTGGGATCGTAGTTCGTGCTCGTCTTGATGCTCGTGCAGGAGGCGAGCCCCAGCACCAGCACCGCACCGGCCAGACGTAACGGCAAGGACATGGAGAAAACAATAGGCATCGGGAGTCCTCCGCAACCGGGACACGGGAACCCGCCTGCCCCTCCCTCCGGTCGGAGCCCGCCTCTTGTGACGAGCGCTTCCAGGTCGGTAGTCCCGGTGGACTACAACGAGCGCTCCGACAGGGCGAGGAGTTCCGCGCGAAGCCACTGGCTGCGGGGCTCCTCGTCCACCTGGCGATGCCAGTAGAGGTGGAGCTCCACCGGCGGGAGCGCCACCGGCATCGGTAGGAGATGGTTGCCGAGGGGCGTGTTGAGCGCCGCCGCGTGGCGCCGTGGCATCGTCAGGAGCAGGTCCGAACCGGCGACGATGTGGCAGGCCGCCTCGGGGTGCTGGCAGCGTACGGCGATCTCGCGCTGGTAGCCCAGGCGGCTGAGCCCCAGATCCTCGAGGGCCAGGCCCGTGCGCCGCGAGGACACGGTGACGTGCCGCGCCGCCAGATAGGCCGCGATATCCAGCCTCCGCCGCCGTGCGCTGACCACACAGAAGGTGTCGCGCAGCAGCACCGTGTGGCGCAAGTCGGCGCCAGTCGGCTGCGCCACGTCCACGGCGAGGTCCAGTCTCCCCGACGCCAGGTCCCTCTCCAGGCTGGCCCGGTCGAGCCGTACGCTCGCCACCCGGACCTGAGGGGCACTCTCGCGCAGGCGCGAGACGAACCGCGGAAGCAGTGACGGCTCCAGCTCGTCGTTCATCGCGAGGGTGACGTGGCCCGCATCGCGCTGGGGCTCGAAGTGCCGGGTGCGCGCCACCGCTTGCTGGAACAGGGAGAGCGCCTCCTGGATCCCAGGGGCCAGCCGCTCGGCGAGCGGGGTGGGCGCCACACCGCGCCCCTGCCGCACGAAGAGCGGATCATCGAGCTGCTCCCGCAGGCGGGCCAGGGCGTGGCTCACCGCCGACTGGCTCAGGAACAGAACCTCGGCGGCCCGCGTGAAGTTCCGCTCCCGGTAGACGACGTCGAACACCCGGAAGAGGTTGAGGTCGAGCTGGGACAGCCTCGCCAATTCATGAGCCCCGTTCATGACGACACATGACCAACATTCACTGGATTCATCAAGGGGCCCGGCCGCAGGATGGGGCCGCGATAAAGGGGCCTCCCATGAACTTCGAGCCGAGTGACCGTTCCAAGGACTACCGCGAGCGTGTGCGGCGCTTCATCCAGAAGCACATCCAGCCCGTGGAGGCGCAGTACTGGGCGCAGATCCGCGGGGCCAGCCATGGCGGTGACTGGCGGCAGTGGAAGATCCCTCCCCTCATGGAGGAGCTCAAGGCGCGCGCCAAGGCCGAGGGCCTGTGGAACCTGTTCCTGCCCGACGCGACGCTCGGCGCCGGTCTCAGCACCCTGGAGTACGCGCCCGTCGCCGAGGAGATGGGCCGCAGCTTCATCGCCCCCGAGGTCTTCAACTGCAACGCCCCGGACACCGGCAACATGGAGGTGCTCTGGAGGTACGGCTCCGAGGAGCAGAAGGCTCGCTGGCTCACGCCGCTGCTCGCCGGAGAGATCCGCTCCGTCTTCTGCATGACCGAGCCGGATGTGGCCTCCTCGGACGCCACCAACATGCAGGCCACCGCCGTCGTCCAAGGTGACGAGGTGGTGCTCAATGGCAAGAAGTGGTGGTCGAGCGGCATTGGCGACCCCCGCGCGAAGATCATCATCTTCATGGCCCGCACCGCCAACGAGGGGGGCGACCGCCACCACCAGCACTCGATGGTGCTCGTGCCGCTGGACGCGAAGGGCGTGGAGATCCAGCGCATGCTCCCGGTGTACGGCGACTACGACGAGCCGCACGGCCACGGCGAGGTGCACTTCCGTGACGTCCGGGTGCCGGTCTCCAACATCATCGCGGGCCCGGGACGGGGCTTCGAGATCGCCCAGGGACGGCTCGGCCCCGGCCGCATCCACCACTGCATGCGTTGCATCGGCGCGGCGGAGCAGTCGCTCGATCTGATGATCGACCGCGGCATGAGCCGCACCGCCTTCGGCAAGCCGCTGCTCAACCTCGGCGGCAACCGCGAGCGTGTCGCCGAGGCCCGCATCGCCATCGATCAGGCGCGTCTGCTCACGCTCTATGCCGCCTGGAAGCTGGATGAACTGGGCGCCCTGGGCGCGATGACCGAGATCTCCGCCATCAAGGTCGTGGCCCCCAACATGCTGCAGAAGGTGGTGGATGACGCCATCCAGATCCATGGGGGTGCCGGAGTCTCGGGCGACACCCAGCTCCCGAGCTTCTTCGCCCAGGCCCGCACCTTGCGGCTCGCGGATGGACCGGACGAGGTGCACAAGGGTGTCATCGCCCGCATCGAGCTCGCCCGGCGCGGGTTCTCCAGGAGCCGGGAATCATGAGTGACCAGCGCATCTTCATCACCGGTGGCGCCAGCGGGCTCGGGCAGGCCATCGCCCTGCGTTACGCCCGGTCCGGATGGCGCGTCTGCATCGCCGACGTCAACGACACCCGGGGCGCGGAGACACTGAAGACCCTCACCTCCCTCACCCAACACGCGCACTCCCTCCGCTGCGACGTGACACGCGAGGAGGACCTGCGCGCGGCCGCCGAGTGGCTCTCCTCGAACTGGGGCGGCGTCGACGTGGTGGTCAACAACGCCGGCGTGGCCCAGGCGGGTGCCATCGAGGAGGTCTCGCTCGACGACTGGCAGTGGATCATCGACATCAACCTCCTGGGCGTCGTGCGCGGCTGCAAGGTCTTCACGCCGCTGTTCAAGCGCCAGGGCCACGGCTACTTCGTCAACGTGGCCTCCATGGCTGGGCTGCTCGATGTGCCGATGATGAGCAGCTACAACGCGACCAAGGCCGCCGTCGTCTCGCTGTCGGAGACGCTGCACAACGAGCTCGCCGACAACCGCATCGGCGTCAGCGTCGTCTGCCCGTCCTTCTTCAAGACCAACCTCACCGAGTCGCTGCGCACCTCCAACCCCGGGCTGCGAACGGTCATGGGCAAGCTGCTCGAGCGCTCGCCCATCACCGCGGACGACATCGCCGATCAGATCTTCCGGGCCGTCGAGCAGCGCGACTTCTACATCCTCCCCCACGCCGAGGGCCGTCAGGCCTGGCTGATGAAGCGGCTCCTGCCTCGCGGCGTCTATGCCTCGATGATCCGCAAGCGCACCCGCAGGATGCGTGGGGATGGAGGGGCGCAGCCGGCATGACTCCCGCTCTCGATGAGGCCAAGGCCGTACGCGCGGGCGAGGAGCTCGACGTCCCCGCCGTGGACGCCTGGCTCAAGGACCAAGTGCCCACGTTGGAGGGCACGCCCAAGGTCACCCAGTACGCGGGCGGCGCCTCCAACTGGACCTACCGTCTCGAGTACGCCAACCGCGACCTCATCCTGCGACGGCCCCCCGCGGGCACCAAGGCGAAGTCGGCGCACGACATGGCTCGCGAGTACACGGTGCAAAAGGCGCTCAAGCCCGTCTACCCCGCCGTGCCCACCATGGTCGGGCTGTGCCAGGATCCGGGCGTCATCGGTGCCGACTTCTACGTGATGGAGCGGATCGCCGGCCTCATCCCCCGCTCGCGCCTGCCAGCCGGGATGCGTCTGGACGCGGCGCAGACCCGCCAGCTCTGCCTCAACGTCATCGACAAGCTCATCGAGCTGCACCGGGTGGACTACCGGGCCGTGGGGCTGGAATCGCTCGGCAAGGGCGCCGGCTACCCCCGGCGCCAGATCGAGGGCTGGTCGGATCGCTACGAGAAGGCCCGCACCTGGAACGTCCCGAGCTTCCGCTCCGTGCGTGACTGGCTCGCGGCCCACACCCCCGACGACGTCTCCACCTGCGTCATCCACAACGACTGGCGCTTCGACAACGTGGTGCTCCACCCGGAGCGTCCCACCGAGGTCATCGGCGTGCTCGACTGGGAGATGGCCACCCTGGGAGATCCACTGATGGACCTCGGCAACACCCTCGCCTACTGGGTGCACGCCGATGACCCCTGGCTGATGCGCATCACCCGCCGCCAGCCCACGCACCTGCCCGGCATGCTCCGGCGCGAGGAGGTGGTCGCCTATTACCTCGAGCGCACCGGGTTGAAGCCGACCAATTGGGCCTTCTACGAGGTCTACGGCCTGTTCCGCCTCGCCGTCATCGCCCAGCAGATCTACTACCGCTACCACCACAAGCAGACGCGCAACCCGGCGTTCAAGAACTTCTGGATCCTCATCAACTACTTCGACTGGCGCTGCCGGGGCATCATCAAGCGGGCGGGAGGCTGAACAGGGCTTGTTCGCCCCCCACACACCCTACCCATCACGTCAGGGGCTCTTGCCCATCTCCCTGGTAGCCTCCGCGGTTCGTGGAGGGATGCGGGATGCTCGATGGAAACGGCGGACAGACCCCGGAGGAAGTGCCTGGACAATTGGCTCCCGGCACCCAGGTGGCTGGCTTCACCGTAGAGGGGACGATTGCTTCCGGCAGCTTCGGCACCGTGTACCGGGCGAGACGGAACGGACGGCTTTACGCCATCAAGCTGGTGCGCCTCAACCCACGGGGCGACCGGGAGGCGGCCGCACTGCGGCTGGTGCACCACCCCAATGTGGTGGCCTTCCACGGGTATGGCTTCTGGCCAGAGGATGAGCCGCGCTTCCTCGTGCTGGCCCTGGAGCTTGTCGAGGGCCGCACGCTCGACGTCTGGGCCGCCCAGGAGAATCCCTCCGCGCTCGAGTTGGTGATGCGGTTGTTGCTGCCCTTCGCGCTCACCCTGACGGACGTGCATGCCTCGGGCGTGGTGCACCGGGACATCAAGGAAGCCAACATCGTCATGCGCGAGGCGGACGGGCAACCGGTGTTGGTGGACTTCGGCGCGGCGGGCCTCAAGGAGGGAGCGCCGCGGCTGACCCTGCGGCTGCCACCGGGCACCGCGGAGTACCGCAGCCCCGAAGCGCTGCGCTTCGCGAAGCAGTGGGAGGGCGAGCCCTACCCCTTCGCGCCGGGAGATGACCTGTGGGCGATGGGCGTCGTCACCTACCTCCTGTTGACGCGCACGCTTCCCTTCGGAGACCGGAGCAACCCGGAGTTGAACCGGGCCATCCTCGAGGAGACGCCGCCAGCTCCGCATGAGCTCAATCCGCGCGTGCCCCTGAGCCTGAGCGAACTGTGCATGGGGATGTTGGAAAAGCAGCCCGAGGACCGGTACGCGGATGCGAAGGCACTCGCGGAGGACCTGGTGGAGCTATGCACCCAGGCGGACAGCGACTGGCGCACACCGCTGTTCCCCGGAGCCGGACGCGAGAAGCGCCCTGCCGCCTCCGCTCCGGCGGAGCCTGGATACCAGGTCGGCCGGTGGCGGACCGCCGGGCTCGTTGCCGCCACGGTGCTGGTGTTGGGGGTGTTGGTGACGCCTCTCGTCCAACCCTCGGAGTCGCCTCCCCGTTCCCCGCCGCGACAGGCCAGCCCTCGCCAGGAAATAGCTTCCGCGCAGGTGACGGGCGAAGTTGTCCATGGCGCGGGACCTCAGAAGTCACCCATCCCCGCGCCCGTCGCCAACGCGACGAACAGCGAGGAGCCCAAGATGACGAAGTCCAAGACGATCCGAACCCTGGTTGCCGCCGGTTGTGTCGCCAGCTCCGGATGCGTGAGCGGTCCGCAGCAGCGTCAGCCTCCCAAGCCGGCGGAGTGCCCGCCCGGAGCCGACATGACCCACAAGGCCTTCGGCGTGATGACCAGAACCATCCATGGCGCGAGCCTCGTCCCCGTTGAACAGATGAAGCCGAAAGCGCCCGTGCAGGAAGGGGAGATAACGGCGGAGATCATCGGTCCCTGGGGAAAGTTCCGGGACAAAACCTTTTTTTCCGGACGCCTCTATTTCGGGACGGATCGTGTCTACGGCCGCTTCACCAAGGCCAGGCTGCCCAGCGGCGAGGTCTTGCCGGTGTGTCTCCAGTTGTGGCACGAGTACAAGCTTGGGATTCCGATGGAGCCGGAGAGCACGCGCAACAGGGTCATCGTCTCACCTTCCGCTAGGGTCATGCCCGTGGAGAGTTTCGATTAGTCCGGCCTCTGGAGGCTGCACCCATGCTCCCAGTATCCCCCTCCCTCCTGGTCCTGGTGCTTCTTCAAGGACCCACCGCGGTGGAATCGCCGCCCGCTGCCGCCGACTGCGGGAACGTGCAGCGCGTTGAGTTGTCGCTCGTGTCCACATCCACTTTCGAGGTGTGCGTCAGTCGTGGGCTCATGACGGGATTGCGCTTCGACGCACCTGTCACAGTGGAGCTGCAGGACGAGGTGCGTTTCGAGGAGGTGGTACGGGCCCGTCAACTCCTCACGCTGCTACCTCCTGCTGACATGATGCCAGGAGAGCGGATACGCCTCACGGTGCGCTTCGAGGATGGCGTGGCCCGGCAGAATGCCACATTCGTGCTGGTGGGCCACCGAGGACAGGCAACACACCAGGTCGAGGTGTACCGCGACAAACGGACCCGGGAATCCTACCAGCAGGAGATAGAGCAGGAGCACGCGAAGAACCAGCGGCTCCGCGAAGAGAACCAGCAACTGCGCGGGGCGCTCCAGCAACTGCGATCACAGCTCAACCAGTCCGTTGGGTTGACAGAGCTCTATGTGAGCGGGGTACTCAGACCGCCTGGCATTCGGTTCAATCAGTTCCCTGGTCAGCAGCCGACAGCGGGCGGCCTCTCCGTGTCGAGCGGCACCAGTTACCGCGTCAACGAGAGCGTAGCGGTGGAGGTGTGGTTCTTGAACTCCAGCACCGAGCCCTGGACCACCGTGGGGGCATCCCTGGTCACCGCCCAGGGCGAGAAGATGGAGGGGCTCAAGCTCTATCAGCCCGAAGCCATACCGCCCAACGAGATACGCAGCGTGTTCATCGAGGTTCCAGCGGCACCTGGAGAACCACGAGGCCCGGTCACCCTGAACCTATGGGAAGCAGGTCCGCGCAGCATCTCCTTCCCCTCGGTGATGTTCCCGTAGAGCGCGGCGTCGAAAAACACCGAAGGCCCTGGCGGGAGTGCATCCCCACCGGGGCCTTCTCACTTCCAGCGTTCAGCACCAAGGGCTCAAGCCTTCTGCGTGGTCTCCAGGTGCTCGAGGATGTGCGGGAACACGTCCTTCGCCGCGTTCTTGCCGAAGATGCAGTCGATGTGGCCGTACTCCGGAATCACCCGCCGCGAGTACAGCCCCGGCCCGTTCGCCCGCGCGAGCACCTCGAGCGTCTTCTGCGTGCTCTCCGGCAGGAAGCACCCGTTGCGCTCACCGTGGATGAAGCGGATGGGCAGCGCCATGCGATGGAGGTGGGACCGGTAGGTGTCCTTCTCCAAGGCGTCCACGATGTGGCCCGCGCGAACCATGTCCGCGATCCCATCGAAGGCTCTGATGGTGGCCAGGCCGAACAGCTCGTGCAGGGCGGCGTGCGTCGCCTCGTTGAGCTGCGCGTGCTCGTACAGCAGCGAGTACATGAAGGTGATGCGGTGGCACACCGGGCTGTCGCACTCCTCGTCCTTGTCCACCGGGTAGAGGTCCACCGCCTTGTTGTAGAGGCGCGACAGCCAGTCGGACTTGGTATCCGTGTACGCCGTCATCGACTTGACGCCCAGCCGCTCCAGCAGGTTCGGCGTGTGCAGCCCCGCTTTGAGCCCCACCAGCCGGGGCACCACGAACTCGGTGGAGATCTGCGACAGCACCGCCGAGCGCACCCCCTCGAGCCCGCCCAGCAGCGCCATGCTGAAGGTGGTGGCACCAAAGCAGTGGGCCACCATCTGCACCGACGGTGCACCCGTCACCTCGCGCACCTTCGCCACCGCCGCCGGGTAGTCCTTCAGGGCCACGTCATCGGCGGTGTACTGCGCGGTGGACGCCGACAGCAGGATGCTGGAGCGGTAGTCCAGCAGCCACACGTCGTAGCCATTCGCGCACAGGTACTCGAGCAGGTTCGTCTCGATCGTGTCGATGGTGAAGATGCGGCTGGAGACGCCCAGGCCATGCGAGAGGATGACGGGACCCTTGGTTCCCGCCTGGTGGCGTGTGAGCAGCAGTTCCACCCCATCCCGCGTCTTGAACGGAACGAGCTGGGGCGCGGGCACCCGGAGCGGGCGCTTCTTGCGCGGCGGCGCGTCCGGGTCGAACACCGACTCCCGTGACGTCGCCCCGCCATAGTAGTCGTACACCACTCCGGCGAAGTAGCGGCCGAAGCGCACCGTGGCCACCAGCCGCTCCTCGGTGTTCCTCGCGTGGGTGGCCTCGAGCGTGCCCAGTTGCTTGATGAAGTCCTCCGGCGCGATCCGCAGCACGCCCTTCCCCACCACCGGGCCGCCCTCATCCACGCCCTCGTGGAGCGTGATGTAGAGCGTGGAGGTGTCGTGCCACACCTTCCAGAGAGGACCCTCGCGGACGATCTTGTCTCCCGAGAAGAAGAAGACGCGCCCATCATCCGCCGTCAGCCGCATGCGGTACTTCATCCGCCGCGTCTCGACCGCGTTCTCGTCCTTCACGAACAGGTTGAACGTGCCGTGCGTCACCGTCAGCGGCCTCGGTGAGAGCGCCGGCGCCACCACCGTGCCCACCATCCGCGCCTCGTGCCTCGCATCCTCGACGAGCTCGTCCAGGTCATCCGAGATGATGGTCAGCACGAACTCGAACGAGGAGCCCTCCTGCTCGCCCCGCTGCTCCGCCGCCTCGAACTCCTCGGGCTTCCTCGCCACCCCACCCTCCAGTGCGAAGTGCCCCTTCATCCGCTCGGTGAAACGGATGCCCGGCTTCTCCACCGCGGGCGGCTCGGTGATGGGGCCCTTCCCCGCGTAGTCGATGTGCCAGCCACGCTCCTCGCTGATGATCATCGCGCTCCGCTCGGCCAGCGCGGAGATGGTCAGCAGCGGGTTGACCCCCAGCGACGTGGGGACGATGGAGCCATCACAGACGTACAGCCCCTCGTGGACCCCGGTGCCCTCGGCGGACGCGAACACCTGCCCCCGGTGATCCACCACGCCCGCCTCCGCTGAGTCCGCCATGATGCACCCCCCCAGCGGATGCACGGAGAGCAGGCTGTTGCCCCGCGGCTCGGTCCACAGCGGGTTGCGCGTCGCGATGCCCTTGAGCGCCTGGGCGGCCTTCGTCATGAGCGCGTCCGCCTGCTGGAAGACGTCCTTGGAGCCCACACCCGGCCAGCGGATCCGCACCCGGTCCTCCACCAGCTCCATCCGCCCGTCCGCGCCGTCATGCGCGAGGGCGAGGTACGTCTGCGAGTGCAGCACGGCGCCCTCGCGTGGGCCGAGCACCAGGCTCTCCGCCTCGCGCACCTTCTGTTGGAAGCGCTCCTCCGGCGCGGTGTTGGTCCCATGCAGCGCCGCCGTGGCCCCCATCGCCGCGGGCAGCGCGGCTCCCAGCACTCCCGGGAGGGCGCACTCCTCGAGCACCATTCCGCTGCGCACGCCGGAGCCCTCGCGCAGGTCGATGATCCCGGTGATGCAGGGCCCCACCGGCGGCAGCTCCTGGGGCGGGAGGTTGCCCGCGCCAATCGAGCGAACCTCCTGCGCGGTGTTGTAGGCGAACCCCGCCGCGTCCCCGTTGCCACTGAAGCCCCGCCCCAGCTGTCCGGAGACCTTCAGCCCTCGCGCCTGGGAGCGCAGGAGGAGCTCGGTCGAGCCGAGCGTGCCGGCCGCGAGGATGACCAGGTCCGCGCTGACGAACAGCGTGGGCGCCTCGAAGGCCTCGCGGCCCGTCCCCAGCACCTGGAAATGCACCCGCCAGCGGCCATCCCCGGCCCGCTCGAGGAAACGCACATCCACGGCGGTGAAGAGTTCCGCACCATGGCGCTTCGCGTCCGGCAGGTAGTTCATCAACAGGGTGTTCTTCGCGCCCGGGTTACAGCCGGAGCAGCAGTCCCCACACAGGTTGCAGGCCTTCTGCGTGACGCCCGCCTCGTTGATGCCGTCCTGGAAGGTGATGGCGAGGGGCGGCTTCGAGAACTTCTGCCCCAGGGCCTCGGCCGACTTGCGCAGCGCGGCCAGCTTGGGCAGCGCGGGATGGGTGTCCGGGTACGGGGTGGCCCCCAGCATCCGCTCCGCCAGGCTGAAGCCACGCTCCAGCCGCGTCATGCTCTCGGCACGCAGGGCCGCCGGCCAGCACGGCTCCTCGAAAAGCCGCGGATCCGGACGCAGGGACACGCCAGCGTTGATGAGCGAGGTGCCTCCCAGGCCACAGCCCACCAGCACGTTGATGTCCTCGTCCACATGGAGGCGATACAGGCCCGTGCGCGAACCCAGCTGGCCCTCGGGCTTGTCCACCTGGAGCTCGGCCGCCGCCTCCAGCGGCGTGTCCGGGTACTCGCCGGGCCGCAGCTCCCGCCCCCGCTCCAGGACACACACCTTCTGTCCCGCGCGAGCCAGGCGGGAGGCGGCAATGGCCCCTCCGTAGCCCGAACCCACCACCACCACCGTGTAATGGCTCTGGATGTCCTCGATGGCTGATGCGAGTCGGTTCATATGTGGGGCTCCCCCTCGCCTCATCATTGCACCCGGGGTGATTCCGCGCCAAAACTCCGCGCCGCTTCGCCCTTCATCCCTCAACCGAGTCCGCGCCGTGCTTCCTGTCCACGCCCTTCTGTCCGCCTTCCTGACGCTCCAGACTCCTGCTCCCGCGCAGCCTTCCGCTCCGCCGCAGACCACCACCCCCGAGGAGGCCGCGTCCTCCGCCGAGCGTGCCGCGTCCTCCGCCGAGCGCGCCGCCGCCGCCGCCGAGCGCGCCGCCGAGGCCAACGCCCGCATGGCCGAGGCCATCGAGCGCCTCGCCCAGGGCATTGCCCGCACGGCACCTCCCGCCGAGCAGCCCGCGGCCGAGCAGAAGCCCCAGACCGACGCCGAGAAGAAGGAAGCCGCGAAGAAGGACGTCTGGGACGTCACGGTGGGCCTCGGCCTCATCTTCATCACCGGCAATGCCTCCACCGTCACGTTCAACGGCCTGATCGCGGCGGAGCGCAAGACGGAGAACTGGATCTACTCCGTCAAGGCCTCGGGCGTTTACGGTGAGAGCCGTCCCCCCGGGCTGGAGGGGGAGGTGGTGACGGTGTCGCAGGTGACGGCGCTCAACGCGGCCCTGCAGCTGCGCGGAGACCGCCGCTTCACCCAGAAGATCAGCGGCTACCTGCTGGGCGCCGTGGACGCGGACCATGTGAAGAGCGTGGAGTTCCGCGGCGCTGGCGAGGCGGGACTCGGCATCATCTGGCTGGACACCAAGCGCGCGGACGGAGGCGATGCCTTCCTGCGCACGGACCTGGCCTTCCGCTACGCCCGGGAGACGCGCTTCCAGTACTACCCCTCGCGCCTGGAGCTGCCGGACGTGTCGCTCGGCGGCCCCCGCTTCGGCGCGGCCTTCCGTTACGGCATCGCCAAGGACGTCGCGTTCCTGGAGGAGCTCAGCGTGCTGCCCAGCCTCATCGAGGGCTCGCGCCTGATCATCAATAGCCAGACGCAGCTCTCCGTGCGGCTGACGCAGACGCTGTCGATCGCCACCACCTTCCTCTTCCTGTACGACAGCGAGCCCGCGCAGGGGAAGCTGCCCACCGACACCTCGCTGTCGGTGAGCGCCGCGATCAGCTTCTAGATCCTCCTTCGTGAAGGGACCATACGCCCGCGCGCGTACAGCGCACTCCTGCTCCTTCTCCTGGCCTGCGTGACGACGGAGTCACGCTTGAAAGGCCAGGTGGACCGGAACCCGAGGATCGCCAACCTCCAGAGCAGCGGCGCTGCCCTGGAGAGACGAGGGGGGTGTGTGGTCTCCAAGAGGCAACCCAGCCGTGGCCCGTGTTCGTGGAGCGGTGCTTTCACACGCTCGACACATGGATGGGTGCTGAATGACAGACACGCCTGAATGACAGACACGCCAAGATCGCGCGCTACCCGGCTTGCGGCTGGCGTGGACCCTTTCTGAAAAGGGAAGCTTCATTGCATTGACTCACCGCGACACGAAAGCCGCCCGTGACGCCTACTCACGTCCCGCGCCCCCACGTGCCGTCTCTGACTCCATGTCAGGGATTCCCAGCCATTGCAGATAAACGCACGGCTGCGTCCTGATCCCTCGCGGAGGTGTCCGTGCGAGGTGGAGTTCAAGAATGCACAGCGGTGTCATCCTTCGGTCCGTCTTGTTGACGTACCGTAAAACCCCGATTCTGCGGCTGTCATTCACATAGCGGCAGAACGCTGTATCTGGCGGGTAGTAGAAGACCTCGTTGTCCTCCTGGCCGCCAGGGTTCACGAAAAATCCAGCTTTGGAGCGGGTACGCTCGTGCCCGGCCAAACCCGAGGGGGGAGAAATGCGCGTGGAAATCGACGCCTGTCATGGGTGGCGAAAGGGTTTGCTTCTGGCGGTGACCACAGTGGGCCTGGCTTGTCATGTGGAGGGTCAGGATGAAGCACCCGGTGATTCGCTGTCGCGGGTCTTCCAGGCGCAGGAAGCCGGTCCGGACCTGAGGCCGCTGTCGTCGATTCCCGTGCCGAGGATGACGGGGAGCGACATCATCGACCCGGAGGCAGCCATCGTGCTGGGCAAGGCATTCTTCTGGGACATCCAGGTCGGCTCTGACGGTCAAACCGCGTGCGCTTCCTGCCATTTCCATGCGGGAGCCGACAACCGGCGCCAGCACACCATCCATCCAGGGCCCAACGGCACCTTCGAGGTGGTCTCGGGAGTAGAGCAGCTCTTGTAACCGTTCACCGCATGGGCTTGGTTGAAGAGGAGCCGGGCAGGAGGTGACCGGAAACGTGGTGCTGGACAAGAGGACGTCTGGAGTGGTGTAGACAGGGCATGGTGCAGGTGGATGCCCGAGACGTACAGATAGCGCAG
>DASQMW010000015.1:0-6102 GCA_035645295.1 Archangium sp. | reverse complement strand
CGACAATCGCACCTACCCACTCGGTACCAAAATCACCGACATGCAGATGGCCGCGTTAAACATTGAGCGTGCCGATTTCCATGGCGATTGGAATTACACCCTTCATCCAAACTGAAAATTTATTCCTGCGCGGGGCCTTACAGCACTGACCGTCAGGATGCGCGGTCCATCGACGATCAAGTGCGCCGCTGCCGCGAATACGCGGCCCGCCACGGCATGACCGTCGTGAGCACCTTCGCCGACGAGGCGCTCAGCGGAGCCCACACGGAGCGGCCTCAACTTCAGCAACTGCTTCAGCAGGCTGGTGATGGTCGCCGCCGCTCGTTCTCGGCGGTCTTGATCTACGACCTCTCGCGTCCCTCTCGTGACCTCTGGGACATGGGACGCATCGTCTTCCAGGATCTAGCCACGCTCGGGATTCCGGTCATTGACGTGATGACCCAGACCTCCAACGATGCTCCTCATGCGAGGAGGCTTTTCGCCAGCCTCGGCATAGGCAATGACCAGTTCTTACAGATGGTCAAGGCCGAGACCCACCGGGGCCTGGAGGGTCGTGCGCTCGCGGGATTCTGGACCGGCGGCCGCGTCTACGGGTACTCGACCATGCCCGAGGAGAATCCGCAGGACCCTGAGCATCCACGCGCTCGCCCCATCCCCATCATCGATGAGCAGGAGGGCGAGATCGTCCGGCGCATCTTCAAGCTCTTCTCCGATGGAGAGAGCACCAAGGCCATCGCGGCCTTGCTGAACCAGGAGGGTGTCCCTGCGCCTTAATGGCGGTCACGGCGACAAGCGCAACGGTCATGGGTGGCCGCACATGTCGATCAGGAACATCCTCCGCAACGAGCGGTACGCATAGGACGAATGGGAGCAAGAAGTGGCGCGCCGAGGTGGCGCGCTCCTTTGAGGTGCTCGACGCGGCCATGCCCGAGTCCGTCCTCCCCGAGGACCCGCCCGGGGAGGCCGTGGACGCGCTGGAGGCGTGGATGCTGGACCTGCGCCGCCGGCGGTTCGACACGCCGGCCCGGTAGGCCCCGCAGAAGAGCTACTTCGACGTAACCCTCGAACTGCGCCTGCGTGTCCGGCAAGACGAAGCCGCGCAGGCGGATGGGGAGCCGCGCGACACGAGAGGAAAGCTCGCCGTGCATCATCGCACGTCCAGCGGACACGGCTGTAGGCCCGCGGCGTGCGGGCGGCCTACAACAGGAGTCCCCATGCGCTCCCGACTCCGTCTGTTTGCCACCCTGGCCCTGACGTCCGCGCTGCTGGCCTGCGCCGCCCGTGGGGCCTCTTCCGCGTCCCCGCCTTCCTCCGACTCCGCCATGAAGACACCTTCTGCCCTCGACACGGCCGTCGAGCAGTACGTGAAGCTCGTCCTTGCGGTGGGGCAACATGACGCCAACTACGTGGACGCGTACTACGGGCCCGAGGCCTGGGCGGCGGAGGCGAAGGCCTCGCCCCTGCCCCTGCCGGAGCTTGCCGCGCGCGCCGCCGCGCTGGTGAAGACGGTGGAGGCGGTGCCCGTCCCCGAAGACGCGCTCGTGGCCATGCGCCGCCGCTTCCTGCTCACCCAGGTGTCCTCCCTGGGCGCGCGCGTGCGTATGCTGTCGGGCGAGAAGCTGAAGTTCGACGAGGAGAGTGAAGCCCTCTACGGCACCCGCGCGCCGCGGCACACGGAGGCGCAGTTCGAGGAGGTGATTGCGCAGCTCGAGAAGTTCCAGTTGCCGGCGCACGAGCGGTTCACGCTGGAGTACGTCACCCAGAAGCCGTGGGGTGGGTACAACGGGTTCAAGGGCAGCGCGATGAGCGTCATCCAGGTGAACACCGACCTGCCCATCTACATCCTGCGCGCCATCGACCTGGCGGCGCACGAGGGCTACCCCGGCCACCACGTCTACAACGCGCTGTTGGAGCAGCACCTGGTGCGCGGGCGCGGCTGGGTGGAGTTCGCAGTGCCAACTACGGCATCGACATGGCCTTCCCGGACGCGGGGGCCTACGCACGCGACGTGCTCTTCCCCCTGGCGGGCCTGGACCCGAAGCGCGCGGATGACTACGTGCGCGTGGAGGCGTTGACCGAGAAGCTGTCCTACGCGGACAACGAGGTGGCGCGGGGCTACCTCGATGGCACCCTGAGCCGCGAGGCGGCCCGGGACTGGCTCGTCCGGTACGGGCTCCTGTCCCCGGAGCGCGCGACGAAGCGCATGGCCTTCATCGACGCGTCGCGCGCGTACGTCATCAACTACAACCTGGGCAAGGACCTGGTGCACCAGTACGTGGAGCGGCACGCCGGCCCGGGTGCGACGCTCGAGCGCCGCTGGCAGGTGTTCCGCGAGCTGCTGTCCTCGCCGGCCCTGCCCGCGGACCTGCTGCGCTGAGGCTCAGGGCCGCAGCGCCGCGCGGATGAGGGGCTGCAGCTGAGTCACGAAGCGGCTCGGCCGGCACGGGCCCGCCGTGCGGTCAGGCCGTCAGGTCCACTTCGAGCGTGGCCCCTTCGGGGCGGTGGCTCCATTCGCGGAAGGACGCGCGGAACTCCTCCACTGTCTGGGTGAGCGCGCCCCGTGGTGCGGACCGCGCGTCCAGGCCGATGAGGAAGGGCCCCGTTGAGGCGGAGGAGGGCAGGGGACGGGCGAAGACGCGGCGGTCTCCCTCCAGCCGGTACACCAGCGCGGTGAGATGTCCGAGCACCCAGCCCGCGGCCTTCTCTCGGGCCTCGGTGGAAGGTGCGTCGACGGTGAGCACCAGCCGCGCGGGCAGCTCGCGGGAGAGGTCCACGGGCTCGAACAGCGCCTGCCAGGATTCCACAGTGCCCCGGGCTCGTGCTTCGTCCACCAGGCGCCGGGCGCGGGACAGCTCGTCGCGCAGCACGCGGGACGTGGAGCGCGACACGTTGCGCGCGGTGTTCCGCACCGGGGCGGCGGGCGCCATGACGGGGATGAGGTCTCGCTTACCGTCGGGGCGGTAGCCCGCGGATTCGGAGGTGAGCGCCACGGGTTGAGGCCAGGGCCACTGGGCGAAGGTCGCGAAGAAGTGAGCGAGCAGCGCGGCGCCGGAGCCCACGTGCTCCCTGGGCGCACGGGTACAGGCCCACGCCGCCAGCACCGACCACGACAGGCCGCCCAGGTAGCCCAGCGCGTGCGAGTAGATGCCGCGCGCCTTCGCCCAGACCTTCACGGCACGGAGCAGCGTGCGGAACCGCTCGGGACCCGCGTCCGAGCGAGTCACCTCGTCGAGCAGGCGCTGCGTGTCCGCGAGTCCGAGCACGGAGCGATGGCCGGCCAGGTCCAACCCGTCGGCATGCAGCTCCAGCAGTTCCTCGGGCGGGCAGGGAGCGACGCCGTCTGGGCGGCTCGCGTAGGAGACGTCGAAACTCACGCCACCGAGCGTCAGCTTCACGAGGGGAATGGCGGCATCGGCCACGAAGCGGGCCGTCGCGGGCTCGTGGGCCAGTTCCTGGAGGAGGGCGTTCGCGAAGTCTTCACGCGACAGGTGCGAAGGGCCGATGGCGACCGCGTCCACATCGCTGCCCGCGCCGTCCGTTCCGAGGAGGTATGAGCCGTAGGGGTGCAGCTCCGTCCCGATGCGGGCGCAGATTGCCTGGAGCCGGGCGACCGCGGAGGTGCGTGCATCGCGAGCTTCGGTGGAGGCCGTCGCGTGAGACAGCATCTGGTAGAGGAGGGCGTCCTCGCGGGCCGGTCCTGACGTGCGTTGGGCGCCGCTTCCCCTCCCCCCGAGCGGAATCCGGCGCAGGACCTCGAACGGGGTATCGCCCTTCCTGCGGATGATGCAGACCTCGCGCGCTTCGAAGGTGAGCGGGCGCCAGTGCTTCGCCCACCCGGCGAGTGTCCGCTCGATGTCCGCGGCCCCCGAGCGCGGGAGCTGTCCAACGGACAGGTGCGGGGTGAAGCCTCGCGCGGACTTGCGCCCCTGGTCGGTGCACTCGGGCAGGGCCTGCTCCAGTGCGGCGTGCAGGGACTGGAGGGCCCCGTGCGGCCGGTCCTCCGGCTTCAGCCAGGCCGTGACGTTGGCGCGGTGCTCGAAGTGGTTGAACCCAGCGAGCGTCACCTCGAAAGGCTTCACGCCTCGGAGCGCTTCCGCGAGCAGGGACTCCGCCTCGTCGAAGGACTCCTCCGGCAGGAAGGGGTAGAGCAGGGTGACGTGCGGCATCCAGCGCTGGAACTTGGAATCATGCTTCCGCCGCAGCGCCTGGATGGGCTCCCACACCGCATCCGGAGGAATCAGCACCACCGCCGTGTGGTGGACCCGCGGCGCCGTGCGCGTCCGGGTACGCGCGGGTGGCTGTGTACGCTGTCCCCGGCGCAGCACACAGCGCAGGCCGAAGTGGTCCGACAGGTAGAGCGCGTCCCCGGTCGGTGCGGGAGGTCCCTCCAGTGGGGATTCTCCGAGCAATTCCACCGCTTCCGGCGCGAACCGTCCCGAAGGTGAGCACACCATCACCCGGTCCAGCCGCTGACTCCGGCCTGAGGTCATCGTGAAGGCGGCCAGCGCGTTTCGCGAAGGGTCATAGGTCTCACCCGGCTCGGTGGGGCGCAGCGCGGGCCACGCGTCCACGAACCCCGCCTGCGTGAAGGTGTCGCCTTCGGGCTCTCCGTCCCCGAAGTTGAAGTCCCCCGCCAGCACCACATCGGTGCCGAGCGAACGGGTCCACTCGATGAGCGCCTGGACCTGGGCCGCCCGCGTCCCCCTGCCCGAGGCCGCACGGTTGCTCATCAGGTGGTGCGTGGCCACCCACAGGGAGCCGCCCTCCAGCGCCAGCTCTCCCGCGATGACCCGCTTGTCACGGGTGAAGGCGCGCTGGCACAGCGAGGCGAAGGGGAGCCGGGACAGGAGCACCTGTCCATAGGGCGTCACCGTGACGGCGCCCGGACCTTCCGACAGCCAGTACCGCTCGCGCACCCAGGGCTCTGCGAGCAGCGCGTGGAGGAACGGGGCAGTGACTTCCTGCAGGGCGATGACATCCGCATCCGTGCCGCGAAGCAGCGCGAGCGTCGCGGGAATCCTCCGCTCCGTCGCCAGCATTTCGCCGTCGTACAGGTCGAAGAGGACGTTGAGCGTGATGACGCTGAGGCGCTCGGGGGAGGGAAGGGGCTCGGTGACCACCGGCCGGCTCGGGGCTTCCACCCAGCCGCCGGTGCTCGCATCGAAGCGCCAGGCCGGCAGCGGTGTGAACCCTGTGGACGCGGCCCGCTCAGTGGACGGTGGTGCCAGCGGAGCGGATGCGACGTCCTCCGGCTCGGAAACCTCTTCCTCGAGAGCAGTGGGCGTCATCGGCGCAGGCGCCGCCACCGGCGCGGGCTTCGCCGGGGGCGGCGTGAGGGAGTCCATCAGGTCAAGGCGCTCCCGGCGGTCCCACACCACCTGCTTGCCGCGCTTGAAGTACCAGACGCGGTGCCAGGGGATTTCCCCATCCGGGACGAAGGCCTCGAAGGGCATCTCCTCCAGCGCGTCGAGGTGCGCGTCGTAGCCGATGACGAACTCGCGAGCGTCCAGCCGCGGATCCCATCGGATGCGGTGGTACACCTCGCGGCTGGTCGTGAAACGTTCCTGGGACATGGCGGCCGCTCGCGGCAAGAGGGAAGGAGCGTACACCCACCCTTGAGCTGCACCGGGGCCGGCACGCGCCCCACCTGACGCCGGGTCCACATCCCGGCTGACAGGGCGCTACTGCCGCTCCTGCGCGGCGCCCAGTGGGGCAACCTCCAGCCGCGGAAACGGGTGCTTCCAGAGGCGGTCCGCCACCGCTCGTGCCCAGACCGGGTCGGATTCGATGTTCCGGAGCGCCCGCCAGATGGCGAGCCACGCGCAGTCGCTCTGGACGCAGCGGGCGGCCCTCCACCGTCGGGGCCGATGGCTCGGGCCGAAGGGACAGGACTCAGGCGGTTCATCCGGATACGTGTCCATGGCACTCGGGGACCTCCCGGGCCCTGGGTTTTCAAGTGGGTCAGGAGCGCCTCAGCGCAGGCCTGAAGCTCCAGCGCTGAAGCGCAAAAGGAGCAGTGACCCTGAACCCGATGACGGTGACCGCCCCGAGAAGCTCCGAACGTCGCGTTGACTTGGTCCGTGGCTTCGCTTCGCGTCCCTC
>DASQMW010000014.1:0-9564 GCA_035645295.1 Archangium sp. | reverse complement strand
CGGTTGGGGGCCTCGCGCGTCGCCGTCACGCGGTGCGACGTGGAGCGCAGCTCATGCACGGGCACGCCCGCGTCCAGACGCACGCCGAGGCGGATGTCGCGGCCGCTGCGCACCTCGGGAGGCAGCACCGGCGGGGAGATGCGGCTCGCGTCGGGGACGGTGGTGGTGTCCGGCGCGGTGCCCTCGCCCTGGCGGAAGGCCATGGGCTCGCCGCCGATGTAACGCGGGCCCACCGTCATGGGGAAGTTGAAGCTGTACTTGCCGTCCTCGTAGACGAGCCGCTCCACGTAATGGATGCGCACGCGGATCTCCTCGCCCGGGAGGATGTTGGCCACCGACTGGGTGAAGAGGTTGGGGCGCTCCTGGTCGAGCAGCGCGGCCGTCTTCCCCTCGGCGCGGGCGCGCTCGTAGGTCTCACGCGCCTGCTCGCGTGTCTGGATGACGCCGCGGATGACGCGCTGGCCGATGACCAGCTCCATGGCGTCCACGGCGGCCTTCTCCGGCAGCGGGAAGACGTAGAGGGCCTCGAGCGGCTCGGCGTAGGGATTCTCGAAGACCTGGGTGACGGTGACGCTGGAGAGGAAGCCACTGACCTCGGCGTCCACCTCGGTGTGCTTCAGGCTGAAGTGCTGGGGCTGGGACTCGGGGCAGCCCTGGGTGGAGGAGTGCTGGCGGAGCCGTGCCACCAGCGTGCCCTGGGTGATGGCCCCGGCGCTCAGGGGCGAGGCGGGAGCGGGGCAGGGCGTCTCCTCGGTGTTCCGCTCCTGGGCGGAGGCGGGGACGGACAGAAGGCAGACGATGAGCGCGGCGAGTGCGGCTCGCATGGGGTTCCTCGGACTGGATGGGTACGTACCGAGGTAATGCAGCCCGCGGGCCAGCGTCTGGGACGCGCCAAGTGCGCGGAACCACTGGGGCGGGGCTCGGCGACTGTGGCTGTCTGGCCACACCCAGCTGAGACCCTGCCCCGTTTCACTCGTCACCGGTGACGAGTGGAATGCCCCCGCCCCGTTTCACTTGTCACCGGTGACAAGTGGAATGGCCCTGCCCCGTTTCACTCGTCACCGGTGACAAGTGGAATGGCCCTGCGCCCGGATTATTCGGCCAGGGCCTTGTCGAGGGCGGCCTTGAGCTCGGTGCTCTCCGGCGTCACCGAGCTGGGGAAGGCGGCGCGCACCTGGCCGTCCTTGCCCACCACGTACTTGTGGAAGTTCCACTTGGGCTCGCCGTGCTTGCGCGCGAGGAACTCGTAGATGGGGGACTGGCCCTCGCCCTTGGTCTTCACCTTCTCGAGCATGGGGAAGGTGACCTTGTAGCGAAGCTCGCAGAACTTGGAGATTTGCTCGGAGGTGCCGGGCTCCTGGCCGCCGAAGTCGTTGGAGGGGATGCCGAGCACCACCACGCCCTTGGCCTTGTACTCGCCCCAGAGCTTCTCCAGGCCCGCGTACTGGGGCGTGTAGCCGCACTCGGAGGCGGTGTTCACCACGAGCACCACCTTGCCCTTGTACTCGGAGAGGTTGGCGGGCTGGCCGTTGAGCCGCTTGCACTGTAGATCATGGAAGGACATCGCACGCTCCGCGGAGACGGCGGCCGTGCCCAGCAGGAGGGCGGCCGCGGTGAGGGAAAGCAGTCGGTTGAACATGCCCCCCAGGATGCCCGAAGCGGCGGCGCGTTGCGTGGCCCGCTAATCGAGGAAGCGGCGCTCCCAGCGGCGCAGGTCCTCGGGATGGAAATCGGGCTCCCAATTGCTCTGCTCATGGTAGGGCCAGGGCTCCGGGAACGGCTCCTGGTAGAGCCAGGGCTCCAGGACGCGCGCCAGCTCCCGGTAGGCGGGGAGCGTTTGGCCCTGCTCGGTGTCTCCCGCTTCCGGCCAGGGGCCGAGGGTGACGACGGCACGCTCTCCTTCCAACTCCTGGACGGTGGTGCCCGGTGAGCACAGGCGCGAGCGCAGGCCCGACGCACCGCCCAACTCGCCCAGGATGGGCTGGCCCAGGAAGGTGAGCCAGGACGGGCCGCGAACCCGGAAGCCAAGTTTCCACGAATGCCAGCTCGGCTTGGGGATGTCCAGGCCCGGGTAGCGGAAGCACCGCGCGTGGATTTCCTCGGGGACGCCGATCAAGTCGAGCTGACCGTTGAAGGCGAGACCCACCTGTCCGAAGGAGAAGGGCAGAGGGGCGGCCAGCTTCAGTGCCAGCTCACGCACGTGGCCCGGGCCGTGCTCTTCCAAGTACTCGGTGGGCAGCCAGCAACTCAGCATGCACGCCGCGTCCGGCTCGTCCTCCAGCCGTGGAGCTCCCAGCGGTTTGCCGGAGTAGTCGAACGCGTAGCGCTGCGGATCGCCGGATGCCTGTACCAGCTGGATTTCCGGCCAGGTCTCCTCGAGGAGCTCTCGCCGGATGTGCTTCCACCCGGTGTCATCGAGAGCTTGCGCCTCTCCGTCGACATCCACATACCAGCCAAGAGTTCCTGGTTCTATCGCGTGCAGATAGGTATCCAAGGAGGCGAGGGCGGTTCGGGCCATCTCCTGATGGGCGCGGCGGATGTAGAAGCAGAGGCTCAAGCCTTCACGGACCAGGAGGTGCCCATTCGGTGCGCAGATGCGGATGCGTGGGTAATGAGCACTCAAGGTGTTACTCCCAGCCAGGGTTTGATCGCACGTACGACAGTACCCAGGATTTCCTCATACACAGCGTTTTGCCAACGGCCCGCATAAGGACCTTGGGTGTATCGGCACCAACCATCGTTTTTGCTGCTCACACTGCTCACGCAGGGAAACTTGAAGTCATAGACGGCCAGGGGCAAGAGCGGATTGCCCGCGTGGATGACGATGTCTGGCTTGATGGTGCCGCGCAGTTCGCTGTAGCAGCCCTCCTCCAGCAAGGACTCCTCCTGCTCCGGGCTGATCAACTCGCGCTGCCGGGTGTCCGTGTTGTAGCGGTAGCGCGGCTCCCGGCTGAAGCCGCCTGGGCGCAGTGCGCTCAATTCCAGCTCGGCACATGCGAGCGCCACCTTGTGCATCTCCTCGCCGAGGAACCTGGCCCGCGTCCTCACTCTGCCTCCGAAGTTCTTCGTCTCGTTGCACTCCGCCGGGGTGGGACTCCTGCCCTGCAGGTGCTGGCGGAGCACCGTCTCACGGGCCTTGTTGGCGCACTCCGTCAGTTTCTGCTCGATGGCCTTCCGGTGCGCTTCATTCAGCGCCACCGCGACCGCGGTGACGGAGGCGCAGAACTCGGCGAGGCGCTGCGCGGCCCGCGGTACGACGGTCTCCTCTCCCGCCACGCGGGCGCACAGGGCTGGTTGGGTCCGGCAGGAGTTCGAGGCCGAGTCGAGGGACTGCGCGTAGGCGCCGCAGGCCAGGAGCAGCACGCTGGCGAGCGCTGCTCCGTACCTCCGTCGGAAGGCGAGCCTGTCTCGTGGTGGGGATGAACGGTGATTCATGGGCCTGAGGAGGGAGGAGGGAGCGGCTGCTGAACCGCACGCGCGAGTCTGTCGGACGCGCGAGCCGGGTCAAGGGCACCCGGTCCCGGCCCCGCTCAGTGCACGGTTTCACAGGGGAGAGCGCTCGGCTCGGTGGCCATCCGTTGCAACTGGCTCCAGCGCGCCTGGATGAACCGCACGTCGCGCTCGCGCTGATCGGCGAGCCGGGCCGCCTCGTACACCGCCCGTCCCGTCTGGACGAGCACTCCGCGCATCGCCGTGTCCGTCTCCACGCTGGCGATCTCCGCGAGCACCTCCAGGATGCGGAGGATGACCCGCGGCTGCGTGGTGGCGGCGAGCGGAATCTCCCCGAAGGCGTCCCGCAGGAAGGGCTCGAGTCCGAAGGCGGGCCGCAGCAGCGTCACCTTGCCACTCCGCTGCATCCACCATCCCAGGCCGAGCCGCCCCATGCTCGCCACCGTCCGGCCTACCGCGCCCAGCTCGTTGACCACCATCACCGCCGTGGTGACATCGTTGATGGCGGGCGAGAGCGCCTTGAGGGCCATGTCCACCAACTGCCGCACGCCGTAGAGCACGTCCTGCTGCGTGGTGCGGGTATGCCCCACCGCGAACGCGGCGTGGAGCCTCCTCTTCTGCCACGCATTCAGCGACACCCGGGGCCAGAGCGACAGCAGTGGCAGCCCCGGAATGAGGAAGTCTCCGGTCCGCACGTCCAGCCGCACCGTGTGCACACGCCGGGGCAGGGCCGCGAGCAACCGCTCGTGGTCCACGAGCTGCACGTAGCCCGTCTCCCGCGCGGCGACGACGGTGGCTTCCTCCGAGGGGCCGGGCAGTGTGTCGTCCAGCTCCCGCACCTCGACCAGGTTCAGCCGCTTCAGCTCGTGGATGACCTCGCGCCCGATGGAGGCGATGACGTTGCTCGCCTCCACGGAGCGGGCGGCGTGATGGAGGAAGTAGGGCAGCAGCAGCAGGCAGAGCAGGGTGAGGGCCAGGGCTACCCCGAGCGACAGCACTGGCAGTGGAGTCAGCCCCTGCTCCTTGGCCGGGGTGCCCACCACGCCGAGCAGCAGCAACAGGTACACCACGGTGAGCAGGTAGCTGCCGAGCACCCGCTGGGTGGTGCGGTCCGCCATGAAGCGTGACAGCAGCCGGGGCGTGTACTGTGTGGAGGCCAGCTGCACCGTCACCATCGTCATGGAGGTCGCCACCGTCATGACGGTGACGAGCGCGGCCACCATGCCGAGCAACACGTCGCGGCTGCTATCCGGCGTGGTGGGGACGTAGAGGGCCAGCCAGAAGGAGCGGAACTTCTGGCCCAGCCCGGGCCAGTTCCGGTCCAGGGTCGGCAGCGACAGGCCGAGCGCGATTCCCAGCGTCACGAACAGCACGGGCCGGAACCAGAGACTCACCTGAAGGGCGTTCCACGATTTTATCAGACGCGGGGGCACCCCATAACGGTGGCGCTGGTTCGTCAAGCCGGGGAGGCGGGGGGGGGCCTGTCCTTCGGACCAATTGCCTGGGTAGCATGCGAGCGTGCTTGTCCAGGCGCTCCTGATCGTTCCCCTGCTCTGTGCCGCTCCGCCCCAGCGCGTGGAACTCGTCTTCGGGGGAGATGTCATCCCCCATGGTGAGGTGAAGGAGGCCGCGGCCGACCACGCGCGCGCCGACTCCGGGGAGGCCGGCCCCGCCCGCTCGGTCAACCACGAGGGGTGGGATCATGTCTTCGGGCCCATCGCCGACGTGCTGCGTTCGGCGGACCTCGCCATGGTGAACCTGGAGACGCCCAGCAGTGGGGATCCGCTCGCCCGCACCGCGCCGCTGCTCTTCGACGCGCCGCCCGCCATGCTGCACGCGCTGGCCACCGCGGGGGTGGACGTCGTCTCCACCGCCAACAACCATGTCTTCGACCAGCGCCGCGCGGGTGCCGAGGCCACCTGGAAGCACCTGGCCGAGGCGGGCCTGCGGGGTGTCGGCACGGGTCCCTCGGAGGCCGCCGCGTGGGAGCCCCTCATCCTCGAGAAGCACGGGATGCGCATTGGCTTCCTGTCCTTCACCCGGTGGCTCAACGGTGCGCGCAATCCGGCCGAGCCGGAGACCTCGCCCCACGTCGCCTACGTGCCCTACCGCGGAAAGGTGGGCGGGAGTTGGCAGTCTCCCGAGTCGGCCGTGGCGCTGGTGCGCGCCGCGGCCCGGCGCTGTGACGCGCTCATCGTCGCCATCCACTGGGGCATCGAGTACTCGCACACGCCCAACCCGGAGGACCGGAAGCTGGCCCGGGCCCTGCTGGAGGCCGGCGCGCTCGCCATCATCGGCCACCATCCCCACGTGCTGCAGCCCATCGAGCCGTACCGCACCACCTCCGGGCGCGACACGCTCATCGCCTTCTCCCTGGGCAATCTCATCGCCAACCAGGACCGGCACTACATCCACGGCCGGCGCATGGAGGCGGATGGCCGCAAGCGCGACTCCGCGCTGCTCCGCTTCTCGCTCGCCCGTCCTCAGCCCGGAGCGCCCGTGTCGCTGGAGGGCGTGACCGTGTTGCCGGTGTGGATCGAGAACAACCACTATGTCGCGCGCGGCCGCGGCAAGGTGGCGCGCCACATCCAGCCCGTGTTGCTCGATGAGGAGTTGCAGGCCATCCACGAGCGGCTCGTGGCACTCGCGGCTCGCGCGCTCTCCCGGCCGCGCGAGGTCCGTCAGGAGCGCACCGCGCTCGAGCGCCGGCTGGACATGGCCCGGCACCGGCGCGAGCTCATCCTGCGCATCACCCGGCCTCCCGGCTCCGACGTGCGGCCGGTGGAGTCCGGGAGGCGTGAGCCCTCTGTTCCCTCTCCCCTCGGGAGAGGGTCAGGGTGAGGGTGCCCGAGCCTGTTCTTCTACCCGTGGCACTCCATGAGGGCACGGGTTCAACCCGGGTTCACCCGAAACCCTCACCCCGTCCCTCTCCCGAGGGGAGAGGGGAAGTGTCCGGGGATTACTCCTGGGGCCGCGGGCGCGCGCCCGGCGGAGACACGGTGTCTTCGTCGGCCTGACCCTCGTTGTGGTCCAGGCCCTCGTCGTTGACGCCCGGCTGGAGGACGCCCTCGTCCTCGTCACGCACGGCGTCCTGCCCGGTGCCACCCGCGCCACCGGTGCCGGGCTCATCCATGATGTCCTCGTCCGTGGTGCCCGGGCCCACGGAGCCGCCGGTTCCCGGCTCATTCAGGACGCCCTCGTCCGTGGTGCCCTCGTCCTGCTGCTGCGCGTCCGTGTCGCCCGCGCCTCCCGTGCCGGACTGATCGAGCGTGTCCTGCTCCGGTGGGAGTGCGTCGTCGCGCTGGAGGTTGTCGTGGGTAGCGCCCTCGTCCTGCTGCTGCTGTTGCAGGATGTCCTGCGGGCGGGTTTCGGCCTCGGCGCGCTTGCACCCGGTGCCCAGTGCGAGGGAGCCGGCGAGCAGTCCCGCCAGCACGAGTCCCGTCTTCATCTTTCCGGCCATCGTCCATCTCCTTTCAGGGATGTGGGCTCTGCCTGAATGGGGAACGTGGGCATGCGAGCCGCGGCCCCGCAGGAGGCGCCTGCCCTCCTGGGTGCTCCCCGTCCGCGCGTGGGAGAGGGGACGCCCCTGGTTGGGGGGGCTTGCACGACCCATCGAGCAAGTCCCTAGGCGCGGGTTGGCCTCTCGGGTAATGTCCTCCAACGTCTCTTTGGACGTCACGCACCATGTCATCGAAACGCACCCCTCCTCCCCCGTCGCAGCAGCGCATGGATGACAAGCTGGCTCTCGCCCTCGGGGCTGCGGCGCGTGCCGCCCGGCTGCGCGCGGGACTCACCCAGGCGGAGGCGGCCGAGAAGGTGGGGCTGGCTCCGGGGGTCTACGGCCGCATCGAGCGCGGGGGGATGATGCCCAGCGTCCCCACCCTGCGCCGGCTGAGCATCGTCCTGAAGATTCCCTCCGACACGTTGCTGAGCCTGAGTCACTCGGAGGTGACAGCCTGGGTGGACTCGCTGCCGGCCAGGGAGGAGCGCTCCCCGGATCTCCGGCGGCTCTCGCGCTCGTTGCGCAACCTCTCCCCCTCTCAGCTCAAGGTACTCAACGTCATCGCCACCGCGCTCACGCGCTGAGCTCCAGGTCGGGAGGGTACAACCGACCTGATTGGGGAGGTTGGCCGTGTGAGAGGTGCTGGCCGGGAGGAGCAGAGCTGGTGCATGTCGAGTCGATGAGCCCCGCGGCGCGGTGGTGGTACGCCCTCAAGCCGGCGAGCTGGCCGAAGGTGCTCGTCCCCGCGTTGTTGGGCCAGGCCGTGGGCGCGGCCACCGCCGGCCACCTGTCGCTGGGAGCGCTCGCGTTCGGCGTGCTGTGGATGGTGGCCGACGTCTCCTTCATCGTGCTGCTCAACGACTGGGGAGACCGGGGCGTGGACGCCCTCAAGCGCCGCATGTTCCCCCAGGGCTGCTCGCCGAAGACGATTCCCGACGGCATCCTCCCCGCCGGGGCGTTGCTCGCCGCGGGGCTCGGGGCGGGCGGGGTGGCGCTGCTGCTGGCGTGGGGCGCCGGTCTCGCGTTGGGGCGTCCGTGGCTGCTGCCGCTCGCCGCGTCGGGCCTGCTCGTCTTCGCCGCCTATACGCTGCCCCCCCTGCGGCTCAACTACCGGGGCGGTGGCGAGCTGCTGGAGGTGGTGGGCGTGGGGGGCGTGCTTCCCACGTTGCATGCCTATGCCCAGTGCGGCCAGTGGGCCCCCGCGTGGTGGGTGTCGCTGGCACCGGGCCTGTTGGCGCTGTCCCTGTCGAGCGCCCTGGCCAGTGGGCTGTCCGACGAGGAGAGTGATCGCGCCGGGGGCAAGCGCACCTTCACCACGCTGTGGGGCAACGCCGTGGTCCGCCGGGGCGCGGAGGTGTCACTGGGAGTGGGCCTGCTCCTCTGGCTCGCGGCGTCCTGTCTGGCCGAGGACGCACCGCCGCTCGTGGCGGTGGTGCCGGCCGTGGGGGTCGCGTTACCTTTCGGCGTGCGTCTGGTGAGGAGGAGCCCGTCTGCGGTGACGAATGCCTTTGGTGCGCAAGCGGCATACAAGGCGGAGCTCCACCGCGCCATCTGGTGGGGAACGTTCGTGCTGTCGGCGGGGGTGCTCGCCGTGGGCCTGGGAGGGTGGAAGTGAGAGGACTTCCGGAAGACATCCTCGCCGGACTGGAGCGGCTCTCCCCGTTGCTGGGGGACGCGGCCTCGCTCGACACCCGCCGGCCGCGAGCGCTGCTGCCCGCGGAGCTGGCGGCGCGGCTCATGGAGGAGCACTCCGGAGAGGACAAGGCACGTGCCTTCGCCCAGGGCCTGGACGAGGTGGTGCGGGCCCTCGCGGAGGACTTCCCGGAGAACATCTTCTGGGACCTCGACTACCTGGCCTGCCGCATGTGGAACGCCGGAGGGCCCGAGGAGGTGCTCGGCTACGCGCGCCGGGTGGCGACGCTGTGCCGGGGGTTCGGCAACAAGTCGCAGCTGCGCTTCCGCTACGCGCATGACTTCCTGTACGGCTACGACTGGGCCCGTTGGGTGGTACGCCAGCCGGAGAAGCGCGCCACCATCGGACCCTTCGACCTGGCCTTCTTCGACTACCTCGAGGGCCGGCTGCGGACGCTCGTCGAGCTCATCGCCGACAACGACACCAAGTACGGGAAGCTCCAGGGCCAGGAGTTCCGCAACCCCTTCGCCTTCTGCCGGGAGCCTCGCGAGGAGGCACACCTGCACCAGGTGCTGGCCCAGGCGGACTTCATCCCCGTGAAGGCCTGGCGCTTCGATGGGGATTGCCGCTGGGACCTTCCCTTCACCGACCTGCGGACCGAGGCCGCCCGGCGCCTCGGGCTGTCGCGGGAAGCCACCTCGTGAAGGACGGCGGAGGGACGCTCCGGGCCTGGCTCCAGGCTTCGCGGTTGCCCTCGCAGTCGTACCTCGCGCTCCCCCTGCTGCTCGGGCAATGCGTCGCCGTGCACATGCGGGGCGGGGCGCTCGACGTGGGGACGCTGGTGGCCGTGCAGCTCTTCGGGGTGGTGGATCAGCTCTTCATCGTCTACGCCAATGATTGGGCGGACCAGGAGACGGACCGCCGCAACCGGACGGCCACCCTCTTCTCCGGCGGCTCCCGCGTGCTGGTCGAGGGCCGG